>DATIKK010000212.1:0-4237 GCA_035477635.1 Bacteroidales bacterium
GGTAATTCCCATGCTCAAGAACGTATTTGCAATTATTCTTTTGTGCCTTGTTTTAAGTCTGCCAGCTATTGGCCAAATTCAAAACCAGCCACGTAATGATTTTTTTGACCGAAGAACCGTTACTGAAAGAGAACCCGCAACCCTCCCTTACGTGCGTGAGGCTGATATTCTTTGGAAAAGAAGGGTTTGGCAGGTATTAGACCTTAGGGAAAAGATCAATCAGCCATTATATTTCCCGGTCACACCATCTGACGGCAGAAGAAGTTTTATGCAGGTAATCGTTGATGGTATTAGAAACGGCGAGATAACGGCTTATGATGTTGTTGACGAGGAGTTTAATGTTCCCCTGACACCTGATCAACTTTTTGCCCGCCTTGAAAGAACACAAACAATCACCATGCAAAGACCAACGCCTCCTTACGAGGAGTTTGATACTACGCTGGTTATCGCTTTCAATCCGGCCGATGTACTTCGTTTCAGGATAAAGGAGGATTGGTTTTTTGACAGAAAACGTTCCGTTCTTGACGTACGTATTATTGGAATCTCACCTGTCAGGGAAGCCATTGACCCGATAACCGGCGAATCGAGGGGAGACGAGCCGCTTTTCTGGATTTATTTTCCTGAAGCCCGGCATGTGTTCGTTAATGCTGAGGTATTTAACAGGAATAATGATGTGCATCGAATGACCTTCGACGATTTATTTATCCGAAGGTTTTTCAGCGGCCAAATTTTCAAGGTTTCAAATGTACACGACAGACGTATAATTGACTACTACACAGGCATGGATGCCTTGCTTGAAGCTCACAGGGCCAGAGAGGCCATACGTAATTTCGAGCATGATCTGTGGGAATGGTAAAAATCAGATAATATGCTAAAAGCTGGTGCTGTTAATGCTCCAGCTTTTTTTGTTTTAACCCAGACCAATTCAAATCATTTTAGAAGGGTTTACCCAAAGGTCAAAATCCTGCTCTGAAACAAGACCGAGAAGTACTGCCGCTTTTTTCAGACTTAGATTCTCCTCATAAGCCTTTTTTGCAATTTTTGCAGCATTGTCATAGCCAATATGAGGGTTAAGAGCTGTAACCAGCATTAACGAGTCATTTAGCAACTGGTTAATCCTTACCTTATTTGGGATAATCCCTGATACACAGTTATCGGTAAATGAATTACAAGCCTGAGCAATCAGCAGAGCCGACTGCAAAAAGTTGTGAATAATCAAAGGTTTAAACACATTTAGTTGCAAATGTCCATTCATTCCTCCAATCACAATAGCAAGGTCATTTCCGGTTACCTGGGCTGCTACCATGGTAATTGCCTCGGGCTGGGTAGGGTTCACCTTTCCTGGCATTATTGAACTTCCAGGCTCATTGGCAGGCAGAATTATCTCACCTATTCCGCAACGAGGACCCGAAGCGAGAAGCCTTATGTCGTTAGCAATTTTCATCAGCCCTGCGGCGATTGTTTTAAACGCTCCGCTTGCTTCAACAAAAGCGTCGTGGGCAGCAAGTGCGGCAAATTTGTTGGGAGCAGTAACAAATGGGTGGCCTGTAAGCCTGGCAATACATCCGGCAACCTTTTTATCGAAGCCTTTGGGAGCATTAACTCCTGTCCCCACGGCAGTACCTCCCAATGCCAGCTCGCACAAGGGTTCCATTGCATTTTTAAGTGCCCTGATACCCAATTCAAGTTGCGAAGAAAACCCGGAAAATTCCTGTCCTAAAGTAAGTGGTGTTGCATCCATAAGATGCGTGCGGCCAATTTTAACAATGGCCTCGAATTCTACCGATTTTTTCCATAAAGCCTGATGAAGTTTTTCCAAGGCAGGAATAGTTTGCCCTACAACTGCAATATACCCGGCAATATGCATTGCCGTGGGGAAAGCGTCGTTCGATGATTGGGACTTATTGACATGATCGTTTGGATGAACTTTTTTCTCCGCATCAAAAAGGGAACCGCCCATGATTTCATGTGCCCTGTTGGCAATTACCTCATTTAGGTTCATGTTGGTTTGAGTTCCGCTGCCGGTTTGCCATACAACCAACGGAAAATTATCATCAAACTTTCCATCAAGTATTTCATCGCATGCTCCTACAATGGCATCGACAAGCTCTCCAGACAAAACACCCATTTCGTGATTCACTATAGCCGATGCTTTTTTCAAAACGGCAAATGCATGAATCACTTCCATTGGCATAAGTTCCCTGCCTATACGAAAGTTTTGCAGAGAACGCTGAGTTTGTGCACCCCAGTATTTTCCCGAAGGAACTTCCATCGGACCCATAGTGTCGTACTCAATTCTGTTCATGGTTTAAAATTTTGTTAAAATACGGTTTTGAAACATTTGTTTATGTAAATATAAAGAATTTTAACCTTTGAATACTTCCGGTTTCCTTTTGCCCAATTTTAATCGAAAACCTGATAACATTTTACAGAGTAAGAAAAGCCGGTTTAAATCAACAAAAGGATTTTACCCTTACATTGCCTCAATTACATTCCATGCAATCATAATGAATTCCGTATCTTTGCAATTATGGAAACTAACAGACAAAAACGTATTACCAGGCTTTTGCAAAAAGACCTGGGGGAGATCCTTCAGGTAGAAGGAAAAAGCTGGTTTCCGGGCACCATGGTAACAGTTACAAAGGTCCATATAACCAACGACCTTAGTATCGCTAAAGTTTACCTCAGTATTTTCGGAAAAAATTCGGCTGATGTGATCAACCATGTAGAAAATCGTGGTAAAGAAATCAGAAAGCTACTTGGCCTGAGGGTAAAAAACCAATTAAGGATTGTACCTGAGCTCCGGTTTGTGGTTGACGACAGCCTCGATTACCTCGAAAATATTGATCGCCTCCTAAAAAAATGATGCTTCTCAGAATGAACTACGACCCCATAAAGCATTATTTGAGCAAGAATTTTAACCGCTGGCCTTTCACACGCAAGTTTTTCTACGCTATTCTGGATTTTTTCCTTCTGCGCACTTGGCATATTCACAGAGAATTAAAAAAACATGCAAGGGAAACTAATTATTCCAATACAGTTAACGTTCTGGATGCAGGAAGTGGTTATGGACAGTACACTTATTTTATGGCAAAAAACTTTCCAGCCTGGCAAATAATCGGGGTAGATGTAAAAAAGGACGAAATTGATTCGTGTGCAAAGTTTTTTAAATCATTAGGCATTAAAAGGGTTTTGTTTCAGGAGGCCGACCTGACAAATTTTAAGAAGGAAAGGGCTTTTGAAATTATTTTATCGGTTGATGTAATGGAGCACATCGAGGATGATATAACCGTTTTCGAAAATTTTTATGCTTCTTTGAAAGATAATGGGCTGTTGCTGATTAATACGCCATCAGATCAGGGCGGAAGCGATGCAGCCGCAACTGGTCAGAAGGGTTTTATCGGAGAACATGTGCGAAATGGTTACAGCAAAAAAGAAATTGAGGAAAAACTTGTTCGGGCTGGTTTTTCAAAGGTCAATACCCGATATACTTACGGAAAACCCGGAAATTTATCATGGCGCTTAACCATGAAATTTCCAATGGCATGTTTGGGCTTATCCAAAATTTTTGTTTTGTTACTTCCATTTTATTTTGCATTGGTTTTGCCATTAATCATTGTATTAAACATGGTCGATTTGAATGTAAAACACAAGTCGGGTACTGGTTTGCTGGTTAAGGCTTATAAAAGAGTGAATGAAGCTCCTTGTCACTAATTGCCATAGTAGTTTAACCTTAAAAATGATATTAATTTTTACGTCGGCTGATATCCATAATTGAAAAAACATTACCCGTGAAATTTCCAATTTTTATAGCACGTCGGTACCTGTTTGCAAAAAAATCGCATAATGCCATTAATATTATAACACTGGTGTCAGTGGCAGGTGTGGCAGTAGGGACAATGGCGCTGGTAATTGTTTTGTCGGTATTTAATGGTTTTGAAAGGGTTATATTAAACCTTTTCAACGCATTCAACCCCGACATCGAAATAAGGCTCAAAGAGGGAGCGGTTTTTTCAATGGATGAGATTCCTCTTCAGGAGTTAAAAAGCATTCCGGGGGTGATTTTGTACAGTGAGGTAGTTGACGAATCGGCGCTGATTACTCATCAGAACCGACAGCATCTGGTAACAATGCGGGGGGTTCAGTATCACTATGCCACTATAACAGGTATTGATACCATGCTGGTTGCCGGCGATTTTGTTCTCGATAAAGGAGATGCAGATTTTTTTGTGATCGG
>DATIKK010000213.1:0-14873 GCA_035477635.1 Bacteroidales bacterium
GTCAGCAAGGGCTACACCAAGCGTACCTATCGCAGCAGCGAGACCAAATGCAAGAACTGCCCGCTAAGGGTCAGATGCTGTGGCAAGAAAACCAGGTTCAAGAAGATAGACGACAGCATACACAAGGAGCACTACGATCGCATGCACCACAAGCTGACGGAAAACCCGCGCGAGGCCAAGAAACTGTTGCGAATACGATGCAAGACCGTAGAGCCGGTGTTGGGAACGCTGCTGAACTTCCTGTCGATGAGGCGCGTGAACACTCGAGGGATAAAACTGGCCAACAAGCATGTGTTGATGGCCTCTCTAACCTACAACCTGAAGAAATACCTGAAATTCGTTGCCGGAAAGACAAAAAGCGCGGCGCAAGCTGCCTTTTTCGCGAAAAGCATCCCGACTTTTCTCGAAAACCTCCTTTTTTGGCCCGAATACCAGCCACCCAGTCAACTCAAAGTTCCAACCTGAAAAACCTCATAACAAAAACAACCTTGCTTAAACTGGCTTAAACAAGGTCGGTTTTTTGTGGTTTGTGGCCGTTTTGCGGGCAAAAAGGGAAGTTGTGCATCAGCTACCGATGTTAGTGTCAACGATAATTTTCATTTAATATCTCGTTGAGATTTAATTTTATTCCAGATGCTTTTATTTACAGCTTCCGAAAGTTCATCTACGTCTTTCTGTTTTGCTTTTGTCCCTGAAGTAGTTTCTTTATATTCAAGATAATCAAGCATATTCTGTAGTTCAGTTAAGTCTACATTTGCTGGTAGCCTAACTAAAATTTCGTTTTTTGTTCTTTCGAGTATCATGTCGGTCTTTTTTTTCTAAAGATACGAAAATCCAAAATAATCTGGAGTGCTGGGTGTTCAAAATTGTGGGCAACTCGTTTATAAATATGACTTTTTCATACTAACTCCGCAAAAAGCCGTTGCATATATATGAAAAATATCATTTTTTCCAAAATAATAAATTGTCTTGTAAATTTAAAATTTTATGACAGGTTACGATTATATCGCAGAACTTTTTAAAAATGAATAGGTTGGGTTGGTTTCAGGAAATGGATTATGCCCCTGCATAGAACTTGGGTTAATAAAGGAAACTTTGTATATGTAAAGTACCGATGGAGTATTGAAGTTACACCTTTGGTGAAAGAAAGTACAATGATAGGGAAGCGAAATCTCACCACTAAGATCGCAGCATAGAAGGAGAACCCCCTGTTGGTATAGAGCATTGCAGAGGGGGCAACAATGGATGAAATTCTACCGGACTACCAGCCTGTTTGAGGTCTTTCCGGTTGTTCCGATTACAGTTACAATATAAATTCCCGGCCTAAGTTTTGATTGAAAATCAATCCTTGTAAAAATGGCGCCGTTTAGGTCAGGAATCAATTCATTGGAATAAACCGTTCTTCCAGCAATATCGGTTATAAACACACGGGTTGTTTCGTTGTAACTAAAGCCAGTGGCCATGACCTGAATACCTGTACCATCTGATGGATTTGGATACAACACCATCTGCAACCTGGTAGCGAAAACAGAACTGTATTGAACCGAAATAATATCGCTGTATTCAAAAGCCCCATCATAGTCGGTTTGCTTTAGCCTGTAATACAGTATCCCCTCCGGAGGGTTGCGGTCTATGTGAAAATATCGGAGTGTTTGGTTGCTGTTGCCGCCGGGGGCCTTACTGTCAACATATCCGATTACTTCGAAATTCCGTCCATCCAAACTTCTCTCCAGGGTAAAAAAGTTGTTGTTAATCTCGGATGCTGTTACCCATTCCAATACAACAGTATTGTTTTCAACTCTCGCCTTAAACGAAACCAATTCTATTGGCAAGGGAACTTCCATGTTTGTGCTTGCCAATGTCATAAACTTTTGGCTGAAGGATATAGGGATATTTGAGGTGACCCTTCCAAAGCCATCGGGTAATACCCCAACATCAGACCTGCCCCTGTCTCCCCATCCTGATGGGGTCCATTCCGCAACAACCAAGTGCAAGGGATCGGTATTGCTTAAACTTTGCGGCCCCCAAAAAAGGGTGACCCCTGCTAAGCCGCCTGATGGGCCATCTACCCTCCAGTATTCAACGGTACTTACATTTAAGGGTACATTTTCAAAATCCAGACGCGGCATACCATCAACGCCAGGATCCCTGTTACAATACTCAACAGTCCATTCGCTTTGGGTGGGTGAACTAAAATTTTGCAAAAGGGCAAATCCGGGACGCCTGTTTATTCCTACCGGAAACACAAATTCCTGCCCGGTGGACGATGCCGGCAACATCCTGGTGAGTGTGCCATCAATAAACCTGGTCTGGCTAAAATTGGCCATAGCTTCCGGCCTTGGATCCATAAGACGGATAACTGAATTGGAGTTAACAATTATTCCCTGGTCTATATAGAGTTTGTCGGTAATATTTACTCCTGTTCCTCTTATTGTTAATTGGGTTGGATTAGCAGAGCGCAACCTGAAGAGGCTGCTTAAGCCTGTAAAATTCCCGTTTAATTCCTGTGGCAGGGTTCCACCCATGATTATCTGGTTATCAGTGTTGTTGGCCCTTATTTGTGCCGTATTCTCCATACGAAGGTTGCCGGTTATGTTAAGCACTTGCGATGGCCTTGATACCAACACGGCTGTCTGGTTTACATCCAGGTTTCCGCAGATAAACATATTCGGGTTGGTAGGAAAGGTTTTGTTTCCTGAACCCGTTATGACCAGGTTGTTGAAGGTGTTAATATTTGCCGGGAGCAAACCACCCGAACCACTGAAAATAACCGTGCTATTATTTCCACAAGCAAGGAACTGTTCAAACCTACCGGCAGGCAGGTTTATGGGGTTTGAGCCTGTTCCTTCCAACTCGATAGCCCCACTACCGCTTACCGTTCCCAGATTGTGAAATGTGGAGTTGGGATTTACCCTCAAATGGCCGTTTATTATCGTTCGGTAAGCCCTTTTCATATTCTCTGTAATAGATACTGAAATCCCTTGTGGAATTTCAATTACAACACCAAAATGGGGCAGCGTGCCAAATTGCCACGTTGTTGGTGTCTCCCAGGCGCCGTTGTTTACTGCCCTGAACCGTGCGACCTGGTCGGGTATTGCAGTTGATTCGCCTGCAGTATAAAATCCGTTTATTACTGAACCATTCCTGTTTAAATGGGTAAATACTAATTTTCTTTCGGCAGGCACTATTGTGGGAGGATCTGAAAATCCGTCAATCTTTGACCATGTATCATCTTGCTCGGGTTGAAGCTGGGCTGTGAAATAATTTGCCAGAGTGCCCCTAACATCAGAATTTTCATAAATAAAGGACAAAGTTGCTTGTGCATTTCTGGTGCCAAGGTTCGTCTCCACACCCCAGTAATATTGCAACACTCTGTTTGGGTCACCACCGGCCAAAGGGATGATGGTGGGATGTGGGCCATTCACATTGTAAACAGTGATGTGGTGGCCTGATGGAAAGCTTGAAAGGCTTACTATTGCCGGAGTAAATTTTGTGCCAAATCCTAACGGGAAAGTAAAATCTCCGGGCACTTCAGCAGTACCAAAATGTTTCCTGATACCACCATCACCCATTCCACCGCCTGTACGCACCATCCGGGTGAGGCCGAAGGATTGGCCGGAGGGGATAGTGATGGGCACATTCTCGTTTAGAGTAAGCCTGTGACTGCCAATGTTTAGTATCCCATTTGTCATCAAAAGGGCATTGCTTATGTTAAGGGGGGCCATTGCAACCGCTTCGATGCCGGCAGTAACCTGGTTTAATTCAAGCCTTCCGAAAAATCCCAGTCCACGGATTTCCTGAGTTGTTGTACCTGCAAGTATTATCCCTCCGCTACCCGTAGTGCTTATATGCAGACCATTGTTGGTCAAATGGCGCCTTACCGTAACGGCATTGCCATTATCCCTGAAAACTCCCCTTAAAATATTCAAATCGTTGGTAACCAGAATATTTTTGTTTAGTTCAACACCCGTAACGGCATCAACCCTCCAATTGTTGAATGTGGTTGTGCCTGTCCCAGAAACGGTTTGCTGGTTACCTGAAAATGTTGCGGTCTCAGTAGTTTGTGATACAAAAACTCCATTGTTTGTCAGATTTCCCTTTAATTCATAGCCTAAACCACTTGTTTCAAATCTTCCTCCTGCAGCAATACTTTTGTTCCCATTCAGCAACAAGGGTAGTGTATGAATATATGCAACAGGGGTATTATGCCCGTGAACATTCATGTGAAACAGCGGAATAGCAGACCTTATTGCAAATTGTTCGCTTGCCCCTGTGAATGCGTGCCCCAAAGTGATGGTACCCAAAACCTGACTCGAGGCAGGCATGAGCAAGAGTGCAGGTTGGTTATTATCGGCTGCCCCGGCAATAATTAAATGTGCGTTCTGATCTAAGAAGAATTCGCTTCCAGTATTGAGCACCTCAAAAACCCCCCTCGAACCTGTGGCTGGGTTGCCTGTACCCACTACAACTGTAGAATTGCCGGTCTGCCTGTAGCGAAGCGCTCCATCGGTTGTAAATTCAGAACGGCGAACTTGTCCGGATACGTGAACAACAGCATTGCCATGTACTTCGAAGCGCGCTGAGCCGCCAGTGCCGTAAACAATATGAGAAGTAATAGCGCCGGGCGAAGTAGCTTCGGTGCCGATGTAGCCAAACAGCCCCCTTGCATTGCCCCTGAATTCGAGAAGCCCGTCAAGATCAATATTTGTGCTTGCTGTAGTACGCACAATGTTACTGCCCTCTACAACCAAGCCGGCATTCGCGGGAATATTAAAGGGGTTCGTATCGGACGACAAAATAATGTCTTTTATATTGGGATGGGCATCGCTGCGCTGCCCCAGCACCAGGATGCCCCTTCTGAGTTCAAGGGCTTTATTGGCACCGGTAGTGGGCGCCCTCAATAAAATGTGCCGCTGAATGGTCAGGGTATTGTCCGCATTGTCCATCTCTAACATCAACCGGTTAAACTCCCAGGTGCCTCCATGCTCGCCCGTACCAAAGTCAATATTGGCGCCACCCCTTACAAAAATATTTGCATTATTGGTGGATGATTCCCATAGATCCATTGTACCCCTGCCCTCTGTGATGGAGCCGGTAAGGTTTATTGTATGGGTTGGATTTCCACTCCCCGTTGTGGCAACACTTATTTCTCCCCATTCCTGAAACCTCATTTCGCCATTTATGTTTATGGTCCATGCATGTTCGCGCGATAATAAAAACCTGTTACGGTTGGCATCACTTGCACCTGTCCTGTCAAAAAAGAACAAACCATTTAAATTTAGCGTACCGGTTCCTGCCGTACTTGTTCTCAGCACACCCCTGTCGCGGATTGTCAATTGCCCGTTAATATTAATTGTTCCTGTTGGAAGGGTTTTTATCCCTGTGCCGGTTATCAAAAGATTGTTGTAAGTAAACTTATCGGTAGGCAGATCTATAGGAGTTGTGCCGTAAAACTCTATTGTGCCACCATCGCTAAAATGAAACGGGGCGATATTTGAATAATTTCCTACAGCTACGCGGGGCAGATTGCCCGATGAAAGTCTTAGGATACCCCCTCCCAAAACCGTAGGGAAAGTATGCCCTGTAGTACCTGCCAGATCAAGCACGCCGCTTGAAATACCGTCCCTGTCAATACGCAAGGATTGTGCGGCGCGGTTATTACCGCCCGCAGTTACCGTGTGTCCGGGAGCAATGATTACGATGGCTGTAGATCCCGGGGTTGTTCCTGCAGGGGCTCCGGTATGGCTAGTGGTTGACCAAGTACTGGCAACATTCCATGCTCCTGAGACACGGCTATAAAAAATTGGGGAACGCCCCCCTGATTGGAACTCATTGTTTTGCCCGGCGGTAAAATCTCCTGATATAAAGCCTTGACCGGAAAAGGTTAAAGTGCGATTATCCCTATCGTATGTATTAAATTCAGTCCATACCGTATAACCCTCCCTAAGCAACATTGACCGGTAGCTGCCATTCCAGTTATGGGCATCTCCCGTATGATGTGTGAAATGGTAATCAAAAGTCAGAGAAGGCGATATTGTCCCACCTGGTGCTACATATGCCTCGGTTATCCAGTAGTACCGCAACACATTATTTGGATTGGCAACAAGCGGATGATCCCTGTTCACAGGTTTGATTGTAATATGATGATCGTGGTTGGAAAATGAACCTGTACCTGTAATGGTCAATCGCATTGGGGTGAATTTTCCGGGCGTTCCAATTGGAAAGGTAAAAATAGTAGAACCCGCGATCGATACATTTCTTAAAATAAGCCTTACACCCTTATCGCCAATCAGGCCGCTGGTTTGGATCATTCTGGTGGCACTGAAAGATCCCGAGGTTACCACTACCGGATTGTTGGTTGATAGCAGATTTGAGCCTATGTCGAGAACACCATTGGTAAATTCGAGTATCCCGTTGCCCAGGTCTGCATCTTCGAGAAGCCTGGTGCCGGCAGTATTGTCGAGTATTATGCGGTTTGGCCCCAGCCCGTGCCAACCCCTAACAGCCAGTTGCTGCTGTGTGCTACCGCCAAGGCGGAGCACTGAGGTATTGACCCACGCGATAGCCCCTTCGGCATTGTGGTCTTCGATGGTGATATTGCCGCGTGCATTGATACCATAACCATTGAGATTGATGCGCGAACTTCTCACATTGTGCGTTAAATGGCCAATTGTGGCTGTCCTGATCAAAAACCTCGCATCACCTGCAGTAGCCCTTCCGGGGCTAATAAAATTAATGTCCTTGCCGGGTGCTGCATCGGGGTTATTGGGCATATCTTTGTCAAATACCAGATGGTGCAAATCAAGGGGCCAGAGCAGCGCCGGATCGCTAATGGTAACGGTAGTAGGATTGTTGCCATGGCTCTCGTGCCAGAAAAACCGTGTGGTGTTGGTGCCGGCAATATATCTTGCCCCTGAAGCGAGGGTAAAGTTGCCGCCAATGTTTACATTATTCCCATTGGCATTTAGCCTTGCATTGGTCTGCAAATTGAGATGTGAAAGTACGGTAAGCGGCTGGGCAGAGTTGGTTCCAAAATCATGTGTTATGCTTGTAATGATCAAATCACGCGCAGTGGTTCCCGATTTCAAAACATTTAGCTGGAAAAAGGGAGCTGTTAAGCTTATTCCAAAATCTCGATCGTTTGGCACCGTTATGTTTACCACGCCGCCTGTTACATTAGTATTTCCGGCGTCGGAGCCAATAACAATACCCCGGTTACCTGAATTAGGATTTGAAACATTAAGCGTACCCCCGGTCATGGTAAAAGAGTGTGTTGCCAATGGGAGTGAAAATCGCGGGTGATCTGTTGCATCATCGCCACTTCCGTCCACGGTAACCACTCCACCCGATTGTATCCAGCTTGCCTGATGATTGCCATCCCATAATGAAGGCCTGAACTGGCTAGTAATAACTTCGCCCCCCTCAACTATTATCCTGGCCTGACCGCGGTACACTATGCCCATTGCATTATTGGTACGTAGCATACCAGCGCTGATTCTGAGTGTACCAATCACTGTTATCCCTGTATTTATCGTTCCCGCAGGGCTTTGGGTAGAATGCACAACAGCGCCCCTTATCCAAAGGGCTCCATTAAGAGGTATCATAAAATTATTTCCCCCGCTCGATAATACAGGTATATTTATCCCTTCGCGCAAAATAAGTGTCCCGTTTCGTATCCACAGGGCCTTATTAATTACTGGATTTGGATCTGCACCGGCATTTGGTTGATCTGTGGGGAAATAAAATTGCAAATGGGGATGTAATAAATCCAGTTCATAAGTCTGGTCTGACCCTTTGTCGAGTATCAGACGGTAAAAATCGAGTACATTGCCTGTACCGGCGAGTGTGGCATTGCGGGTACCCGTAAATGTAAAAATTGCTGCGCCATTGGTTGCCAACTGGTACTGAGGGGCATTAGTGAGATCCAATACCCCATCAACCGTAAGATTGCCCCCAAGGGTGATATTGTGTATAGCATTAAAATTGCCCACCCTGAATTCAGCCCCCCTTCCTATAAGTAAATTACCGGTTACATTAAGATTGCGTACAGTTGTATTATTGCCCATGCGAAAAGCAAACACTGTGGGGGTTGCGGGATTTTGCTTTTCGATTGATAAATTGCCGGCAATTGAAAGATTGGCTGCAAGGGTAAGGGTGATATCACTTGCTGCAGTTTTGATTATCTGAAGGTTGTTCACCTGAGTCAGCAAGGTTGGAAGGCTGCCAGTTGCACCAAGATTGTAAACCAATGTGCCTCCGCCTGCCTGAGCAAATGTATGACTGCCCGAAACTACAGGATAAAAATGGTGGTTTATGACTAAGGTGCCCTGGCCGGTAAGGCTGGCAAGGCTGCTGGTAAATTGATGGGCGCCGATAACGAGCGTTGCCCCTGTGCGAATTTCGATGTGCAGCCCGGTGGTGATTACATTTTGATTTAGCCTCACCGTTGTACCTTCGGTAATAATAAGACGGTCGCCGTTTTGCGGGATTACAGGGGGCTCCGTTATATCCTGACCATCAGTTACTGTTGTCCAGGTTCTTATGTGGTGCCAATCGCCGTTCCATAAATGGATGTCCTTATGGCTAAAAAGGGTGGTTTGCGCAGAAACAGTAAAAGAAATAACAATAATCGTGAAAAAGAGGAATGGTAATCGAAAACTCATTTTTAAAAATGCTTGGTTCTTTTATTAAATGCCTAAAAGTTGCAAAAATACCATAATAACTACCTACAATTTGGTGTTTTTTTTCGACGAGACAAAGAAAAGATAATAAATAATGATTTTATATGTGGAAATTACCTAATTTAATGGGGTAATGTACCGGGCAAAGATTGGTCAAATCTTCCATTTAAGCAATTCTGCGAATCAAAAAAAAGGGTTTTTATCCAAACCATTACAGGTTCCAAAAATTGCCAAAAGGTTAAATTACCCATAAATCCTTGTAACTTTATTGTATTACGGAAAACACCTCAATTTGTTTGAAGGCAAGCAATAATTTAACAAATACTTTGCAGAATAAAAAAATATTTCTATTTTTGCACCCCTGTATTGAAAACATTTATAGAAATCTGGATAAAATGTACGCAATAATTGAAATAGGTGGTCAGCAGTTTAAAATTGCCAAGAGCCAGAAGTTATATGTGAATCTGTTGGACAGTGAGGCTGGCTCGGAATTGGAAATTGGCAAAGTGTTGTTGCTCTCCGATGGCGAAAAGGTTCAGGTAGGAGCCCCCTTGGTAACCGGAGCCAGGGTAAAAGCAAAGGTACTGGGCCATGTTAAGGCCGACAAGGTACTTGTGTTTAAGAAAAAGAGGAGAAAGGGCTTCCAGAAGATGAACGGACACAGACAGCCTCTTACACAGATCCAGATTGAGGACATCCTGGCATAACTTATTGCTAACAACAAAAGGAATATAAAATGGCACACAAGAAAGGAGTAGGTAGCTCACGCAACGGACGCGAATCGCACAGTAAGCGCCTTGGCGTAAAAGTATTTGGCGGCCAGATGGCTATCGCAGGAAATATTATTGTAAGGCAAAGGGGAACCACCCATCATCCGGGAAATAATGTCGGTATGGGGAAAGACCACACCTTGTTTGCTTTGGTTGATGGAACAGTCGTATTCAAGAAAAAGACAGGCAACAAATCCTTTGTTTCAGTCGAACCTGTTGCAGTAACTGAGTAAAGTAACTTTTCGGGACATAATATCCTGCGTGAGCAGGATTTTTTTTACCCGGAATTTTGCGGTAATCCGGAGAGATGCCAGAGCGGTCGAATGGGGCGGTCTCGAAAACCGTTGTCCGCGTCAGCGGACCCAGGGTTCGAATCCCTGTCTCTCCGCAAAAACAAACCTCAAATGGAGCAGCCTATCAGGCCTGGATTTGAAGCCCTACTCAAAATGGGATCACGCGGGGAACCCCTTTTTCTTCGCAAAGTAACAAGAACCTTTAAAACAGCCAGCTCCCGGATTTGAAGGTTTTTTTACTCATAGCAGTTTAATTGTTTTACTACCGCCGACGGGTCGAGGGTTTGGTTGTCTATTTCTTCTTAATTTTGGTTCAGTTTTCTTAGCACATCATTATGATAGAAATTCAGTTGGTTCGCAGCAAGCCCAAAGATGTGGTTGCCATGCTTAAGGTAAAGAATTTTGAAGCTGCCGTAATTGTTGAACAAATACTGCAGGTGGATACAGATCGACGAAGGTTGCAAAAAAACCTCGACGAAACCCTTGCCGAAAGCAACCATCTGTCGCGCGAAATCGGAGCACTGTACAAGGCGGGTAAAATCACCGAGGCCGATGCTATGAAGGAACGCACTTCAGAGCTAAAACAAAAATCAAAATCTCTTCAGGAACAGTTGGATGCTTCAGCTTCGGAGCAGGACAGGCTGCTGGTACAGTTGCCCAACCTTCCGCACGGGAGCGTTCCGGCCGGAAAGACGGCTAATGAAAATGAAATAGTGCATACGGAAGGGGATGTTCCGGTTTTGCCTGCCGATGCCCTGCCACATTGGGAGTTGGCCAGGAAATACGACCTTATAGATTTTGAGTGCGGCACCCGTATTACCGGAGCCGGATTTCCGGTTTATAAAGGAAAGGGGGCAAGGTTGCAAAGGGCTTTAATTGGATTCTTTCTCGACCAGGCAGTTGAAGCCGGATACACCGAATATCAGCCGCCTCTGCTGGTCAACGAAGCCTCGGCTTATGCCACGGGGCAATTGCCCGACAAAGACGCTCAGATGTACCATGTCCCTCTCGATGGCCTTTACCTTATTCCTACGGCCGAAGTGCCGGTTACAAACTTTTTTCGCGATATGATCATCAGGGCTGGCGATCTGCCTTTGAAAAGCACTGCTTACTCGGCTTGTTTCAGGCGGGAAGCCGGTTCCTACGGCAAGGAGGTAAGGGGCCTGAACCGCCTGCACCAGTTCGACAAGGTTGAAATAGTGCAGATTACTGATCCCGGCTTAAGTTACTTTGCCCTCGATGAAATGGTGCAGCATGTAACCGGCTTGTTACGAAAACTTGAGTTGCCGTTCAGGGTTGCCCGACTTTGCGGAGGCGATATGAGCTTTGCTTCGGCGCTTACTTACGACATGGAGGTATATTCTGCTGCCCAGCAACGATGGCTCGAGGTAAGCTCTATATCAAACTTTGAAACCTTCCAGTCGAACCGTATGAAATTGCGCTGCCGCAACGACGATGGAAAGATAATGCTGGCTCATACCCTTAACGGAAGCGCCTTAGCCCTGCCGCGTATTGTGGCTGCCCTTCTCGAAAACAACCAAAGCAAAGCTGGGATTAAAATACCCGAAGCATTAAGGCCTTACACCGGTTTCGAAATAATAGCCTGACGGCTATTGCTGCTTCTGTGATAGGGTATTTGGCTTGATTTTCAGAATGGAATGCTTTGTAAACCAATACTATGAGTCAACCTGTTAGGCCGAAAAAAAAACTTGGGCAGCACTTTCTCAAAGATCATAACATTGCCCGTAAAATTGCTGAAAGCCTGACTGGTTTTGGCGGCTACCGGAATATTCTCGAAATAGGGCCTGGTACCGGCGTTCTTACCAAATTTCTACTGGCAAAGGAAGGGATTGTGTGGCATGGGATAGAACTCGACCATGAGTCGGTGGCATACCTCGGGGAGCATTTCCCAGAAATTGCAGGCAGGCTTGTTCAGGCCGACTTTTTAACAGATCCGCTTATACGTTTTGCAGATGGGGAGCAGTTGGGCGTCATAGGAAACTTTCCCTACAACATTTCTTCGCAAATAGTTTTTAAAATCATCGAAAACAGGCAGATGATTCCCGAGATGGTAGGCATGTTTCAGAAAGAAATGGCTCAGCGAATTGCGGCACCGCACGGTGGTAAGACTTATGGCATAATAAGCGTATTAACCCAGGCATTCTACCGGGTTGAGTATCTTTTTCAGGTCGATGAGCAGGTTTTTCATCCTCCTCCAAAGGTTAAATCGGCAGTGATAAGGCTTATCCGTAAAGAAGAGCCTCTGCCATGCGATCAGGTTAAATTGTTCGGGGTTGTAAAAGCTGCCTTCAACCAGAGACGCAAAACCCTCCGAAATTCCCTCAAAGGTATTGATTTGGAATGGGAATCATTGCCTGAAGGTTTTTCAGGCCTGAGGCCGGAACAGATCAACCTGGAAGGTTTTTTTCGCCTTGCAAATTCATTTCGAACGAAGTAAACCTGTTGTGGTTCTGTTTTTTTTTGCTATATTGGCGCATTAAGACGATCGATTGTAATTAGTTGTTTAAGGCAATGGTATCAAATCACTTATGACAACCCGAAAACTCAAAAACTTCGAATTTGCCGGACAAACCCTGTCTGTTGAAGCAAGCCAGAAACAAATCCATGTGTTCGATGCCTTCGAAACACCCAATGGTTTCGTTTTTCTGGTGTCAGGCTCCGACAGGCTGCCTGAAGGCCAGGAACAGGTTTGTAATATTGCCAGTCAGAGGGCGCGTTATTACCTCGAAAACGAACTGACCGACGACCCCATCGAGGCAGTGCGCAACGCGCTTGTATATGTGAACGGATACATCTATGAACTTGGGCGAAAACAGGCTGGGTTTGTGGCTGGCCACGCATGTCTGCTCTGCGTTCTGGTGCGCGACAAGAAGGCTTATTATTCCTGGGTGGGCGATGTACACCTTTATTTTTTCAACGGGAAAAAACTTTATCCTTTTATAGTTCATGGAAAGGAAAAGGGGGCTGAAAACGAGTATTTAGGGGTAAGGCAACTTGCGGTTCCGGCAGTATGCGATCAGGCCTTTGTTCCGGTCAATAATGATGTGCTGCTGCTGGCCTCCGGTTCGGCCTGGAACGAAGTGCGCGAAAAAGTCATTTTGGGTGTTTTAACAGATAACATGCCGACGACCACCAAGGTGCAAAAGCTGGTGAAGTTGGCCGGAACAACCTTTCCTTACTGCCATTTGTCTGCCATGATGGTTTCTTTTTATAACCTTGAAGAAGAAAAAAGTGGTGACCCTAAGTCTTTGTCAAAATCAAGGTCTCCAAGGGCAAGTGTGCCTAAAAATTTAGCTGGGGCTCCATCCAGGCCAGTGAATCAAAATGTAAAGATTTTTTTGGTGATTCTTGGAATACTTGCCCTGTCGTACATGATTTACGACCTTTTTTTGTTTGACCCTGAAACAGACCGGACTCAGGACACTCCTGTAATGGTTACTCCCCAGCCCGTGGAAATGCCTTTACAGGAACAGGCAGAAACAGTTGAAGCTCCTGCACAAGTGCCACTTCCCGAAGATATTAGCTATAATGTAAGAAGGGGAGATACATGGGGCAGGATTTACCAGCAATTTGAGGTTTGCTCCTGGTTTATAAGAAACCACCCACCAAATGCCGGTAAATTCGACACTTCGGGCAATCCGGTATTTAATACTGTTTTGATGATTCCCGTCATATATTCGGGCAGCCAGACTTTGAATCCCGCCTTTTACGGTGAGTTTTCGACCGAAAAAGTTGGAAGTGCCTGTCAAAATGCCAATGAGGCATTTTTAAACAGGTTTAAAGCACGGATAAGGCAGGGAAATTAATTCTGATGGTTTGGCTTTACAACGATTTGCAGAGTGTTTCTGCTTTTTTGCTCAAGAAGTATCTGGCTCTGCCCGGTAATTGATTCTATCGTTGCCTTTTCGTAATGCCGTACTGTAAAAAGTTTTAAATCAAGGCTGTATTTCAGGTTAAAATTCAATTCAAGGTCTTTTATCAAGGCAGGGGTTTTGATTTGGTCGTAATCGAAGCAAACCGAAAAGCTGATTGCAGAATTCTGCATAAGGTTAATTTTTACCCCATGTTTTGCAAAATCAGAAAAGATTCTCGAAAGGTTATGTTCGGCAATAAAACTGAAATCTTTTGGCAGGATGGATACTAACACCTGATTGGTTTTTACGATATAGCTTGGCGTAAGGCCGTCGCTGGCTGTATTGTGATTAATAACGGTACCGGGCTCCGAAGGATTTGCAAACGATTTTACCCTCAATGGAATATTCCGGCTCAAGAGTGGTTTAAGGGTTTTTGGATGGATTACCGTTGCCCCGTAGTACGAAAGTTCAATTGCTTCCTGATAACTGATATTCGACAAAAGTCTGGTTTGCTCAAACAACTTGGGATCGGCATTTAGCAATCCCGGCACATCCTTCCAGATAACTACCTCCTTTGCCTTAAGGGAGTAGGCAATAATGGCAGCCGTGTAATCTGAGCCCTCCCTTCCCAGGGTGGTAGTAAAACCTTGCATGGTAGCCCCGATAAAACCCTGGGTAACCACTATTCCGGGCTTATTGCTGCCTGCCTCCGGTTTCAGATACGGAAGCAAAGCCCTGTTTACTGCCTGAGGGGTTATAATCCAGTCAACTAAACCTTCCCTGAAACTGGCATCGGTTATTATAAGTTTACGGGCATCAAACCATTGGTTGCGAACCCCGACCTTATTTAGGTAATGGCTAATTATCTGGGTTGACACTATTTCACCTGTCGAAACAATGCGGTCATATTCATAATTATATGAGGACGAAGGAGGTTCTTCTATGTATCGCAGCAAATGTAAAAATGACTGCTCCAATTGGAAAAACACCATATGCTTTGGGTCACCAAATAACTCCCTCGCTATTTCGAAATGAAAATGCCTTATTTCTTCATATAGGCCGAGCATTGCATTTTTCTCGCCTACCATATAATGTTGGGTGAGTTTTTCAAGAGCATTTGTTGTTTTGGCCATTGCCGATACAACCACTACTAATGACTGGACGCCATATTTTTGTACAATGATTGCAACGTTTCTGACGGCTTCCGCATTTTTCACACTGGCCCCACCAAACTTGAATACCAACATGGCTTTT
>DATIKK010000214.1:0-2534 GCA_035477635.1 Bacteroidales bacterium
CATGTATTAGGGCATAGTTTGTATCGGGGCAATTATGCTTAATTTTGCATGATTCTTATGCTCTAAGCTTCATTTAACTTGATTTAACAGAATTTCACCAATCAATCTTTCCTAATAAGCGTTTACCTTATCAAATTTAAATTAGTGTATATGTCTGAATTGCTTAGACCTCTCAAACTTTTGCTGTTTTTTGCAGGTATTCTGATTGCCTCTTTTAGCACAGGTCAGATTTTGCAGCCTGTAGCCTGGAATTTTAGCCAGGAAAAAATTGCTGAAAACCTCTACGAACTCAGATTTTCTGCCAGCATTGACGCGGGTTGGTACATCTATGGCACCGACCTGCCTCCGGGAGGTCCTATACCCACAGCTATTACACTAGCAGAAGGTTCGGGCTTTCGCACCATTGGGCAGTTACGATACCCCAGGCCCGCTGAAAAGTTCGACCCCAACTTCAATATGACGCTTCAGATGTTTTCCGGCGTTGTGGTTTTCAGGCAGCAGGTAGAGGTTACGGGCAGCCAGCCTGTAGTAATTCGCGGAGAACTAGTGTATATGGCATGCGACGATACCCGCTGTTTGCCTCCCGATTTTGTAGAGTTTAGCTTTAATCTCCCTGCAAGAACAGGAGCTGCTGCCGCTGGGGTGGCAGGTATTCCTGCCGGGCAGGTTGATGCGGCCACCGATACCCTGCCCGTGGGCGAAACCGAGGCAGAGTTGGAGCAGGCAACTATTGCCGGGGAGCAACTTGCAGACGGGCAACCCGACGATGGGGAAAAAGAGGCATGGTTTTGGGGCACTTTTGTATTGGGATTTCTGGGCGGTTTACTTGCCCTGTTAACTCCCTGCGTTTTCCCTATGATTCCGCTTACGGTGAGCTTCTTTGTGAGAAACGCAGGAAATAAATCCCGTGCTACGCGCGATGGTCTGCTCTACGGTTTCACAATTGTGTTTGCCTATGTGATTTTAGGAATAGCCATCTCCATGATTTTTGGGGCCAATGCCCTGAATGCCATTGCAACAAGTCCGGCATTCAATATTTTCTTTTTTACCCTTTTGGTGTTATTTGCCGCTTCCTTTTTGGGTGCGTTTGAACTTACGCTCCCTTCGAGCTGGTCAACTGCCTTAGATGGGAAAGCTGATAAAACCGGAGGTTTGATAGGGGTGCTTCTGATGGGTTTAACTTTTGTAATAATATCCTTTTCCTGCACCGGCCCAATAGTAGGCACCTTGTTGGTGCAGGCTGCCACAAGTGGTGAAGTGTTTGCCCCTGCTGCCGGTATGTTTGGGTTTAGCCTGGCACTTGCCATTCCTTTTGCTCTTTTTGCCATGTTTCCGGCGGCCCTCAAGTCTTTGCCCAAATCGGGAGGTTGGATGAATACAGTGAAGGTTGTTTTAGGATTTATAGTACTCGCTTTTTCGCTCAAATTCCTTTCCACTGCCGATGCCGTGGGTCAGTGGGGTATCCTGAGCAGGGAGATTTATCTGGCTATCTGGATTGCATTGTTTTTATTGTTGGGCCTCTATCTGATCGGCAAGATAAAATTTGCCCACGATAGCGATTTGAAACATCTTGGGGTGGGCAGATTGATGTTGGCTGTTGCCTCCTTTGCTTTTGTTGTATATCTGATTCCCGGTTTGTGGGGAGCACCCCTGAAAGCCATCAGCAGTATGTTGCCCTCTCAAACCAAGCAGGAGTTTGACCTGAGCCGCGGTTTTGGTGGGGCAACCCACACCCCGGCTGCGCAAAATACGATTTATGTGGGAGAGAGTGTAATGGTGGGTCCTCACGGCTTGTTATCCTTCAGAGATTATCAGGAAGGCCTCGAAGCAGCCCGCAGGGTTGGAAAACCTATCTTTCTGGATTTCACCGGATTGGGATGTGCCAATTGCCGTAAAATGGAAGCCAATGTGTGGTCTGATCCCCGTGTTTTGGAAATGCTTGCCAACGATTTTGTGAAAATATCTCTTTTTGTTGACGACAGGACTGAACTGCCTACAGACCAGCAATTTGTTTCAACAGCGTTTGGCCGGGAAAGGCGCATACGCACTATTGGGCAAAAGTGGAGCCTCTTTCAGGCAGAGCGCTATGGTGTGAATTCCCAACCCTATTACCTGATTCTCGGCCATGACGAAAGCCTTCTGGCACCTCCTCATGCCTTCGATTTGAATATTGAGCGGTTTATTGAATTTCTTGAAACGGGGAAAAGGAGTTTTACCAGGCCTTGAGGGCAAGCGAATCTCTATATAAGTTAGTGGGGCAGGTTTTTTTTGACAAATGGCTGCGCTTTGCCATATGTAAGGATTCGCCAAAGCCATTCGAAGGGTCCGTAATAAAACCTGGAAAGCCAAAACCGGCTTAAAGGAATTTGCACAATAAAAATTACTATTGCCAGCAAAACTCCCTGGAAGGCGCCTATTTGCCCGATTAGACCAAAACCGTAGCCATAAAAAATGGTTGTGCAAATAATACTGTGCAATAAGTAATTGGTGAGTGCCATTTTTCCAACGGGCGACATCCAGGCAGAAAAGGTTTT
>DATIKK010000215.1:0-43503 GCA_035477635.1 Bacteroidales bacterium
TTGGTTGCTTGTCATTTATTATAGGTGCCCCTGTTGATCATAATTCATCAATAATCTCATACCATGTGGGCTTTTTCTTCTATTTTGAACTTGTCGTTGATAGGTTCTATGATTTCTGCGAAATCTTTGTCGGCAGGCAAGCAAAAAATCAGAGAAAATTAATTTTTAGCCCCCTTTTAGTTTTTTCCTTAAATTCATTCCTTGGCTTTTGAGACACTCATAGATGTGAAGGCATCCAAGCTAAAAATACTTTTTAGTGTTATCAGGGGTTTCAGAAGGGGCCTCGAAAAAGTGTGGAAAACGGGGAAAAAGCCATCAAGCCAGATCGAACCAATTACTTTGTTGCCCGTAATCATCAACCAGTAAGCTCGATTGGCTACGCCGCAAACTACTGATAAAAGTTGCTACGTCGTTCGTTAATACTTCGAGTGCATTCTCCGAAAGGTCGGACCGAAAACCCCTATCGGCCATTTCGGCTACCAATTGCATGGCGTAAACGCGACTAACAAACTGGCCAAGGTTAATTAATTTGCGCTGTGGCAACTGCTTGTCTATTTCGAAATTACAAAACTTACGCAATCGGTTGGCCACCAGGGGCACATATATTTTGAGAAAATTATACAATTGGGTTTCCTTTGCCGCCTTCATTATTTTCAGAAAGGCATCGGCTATCTTGTGGTAAAGTACATCATTTGAACCTTCGAAAATTTGAAACGGCCTGCTATCAACCGTCGATCTGCCAGCAATATGATTGAGCCTGTAGCCTTTGCCACCAAAAAGTTGCAGCAGCGACTGCGACGAGTCCTGCATCATATCGGCAGTAAGTGTTTTAATAATATTCGCCTCCAAGCCCAAGGGAAAAAGATCGTTTTCGATGTCTGCTACTTTGGCCGATTTATGACAAAAAGCTGAGCAAATGCTGAAATTGGCTTGCAAGCGTGCGAGGCGATGTTGAACCTGGTCATATTCCAATAATATTTTGTTGCCCACAAATCGGGTTTTAACATGTGCAATGGCCTCATCGAGCATGCGCTGAATAAAGCCCAAACCAATGCCCGGAAATTGAAAACGGCTGCGATGCAATAAGTCGAGAAGCATTTTTACACCTGTAGTATGCGGTATTAGACGATTTTGAGGCGGTAAAGCAAGATCCAAGTTGTTCAGACCATAAGGTATCTGGTAAAGCCCTAAGTTTTGGTAGTACTCCTCCACTGTAATTTGTTGTCCGGGTACCTTAACATCGCACACAAACATCTCTACATCACGCATCAATGTTCCGGTTTCGGTTTTTCGTCTACCGGTAATCAACCAAAACTGGGCCATGCCCGTCAGTCCTTGCCAATGCTTTTTGCCTTTTAGATGAAAATGCCCGTCGCGTTCTGTAATGGAAGTTTGCATGCTCAGGGCATCGCTGCCAAAATCAGGCTCAGTAATCATGAGTCCACCCATGCTTCCATGCTTCAGAAAATGCTCAAAAACCTGCGATTTAAGTTCGTCTTGTCCGTATTTACTAAAAGGTTGAATAAATAAACCATTGTTAATACCCAATGTCAGCGACCAGGCAAGCGACTCGTACGAAGCGGCCGACATAAGCGCAATATTTTGTTTAACTGTGCCGCCCATCCCGCCATATTCGCGAGCTATACACAGGGAAAATGGCTGAGCCTCCATTAAGTGCGAAAGCACTGCCGGTGGCATACCACGTGTGCTACTAAAATCATCTATCCGTTCGGTTTGATGAAAAGCTCGTTGTAAACTATCCTTAAAGCGATTGAGATATTTTTGAAAACTAATGTCCTGAGAAGAATGATGCATTATGGCTTTTATTGTTTGTAAAAAATTCTCAGCAGTGTCGATACGGCATGAGTTTTAAACAAATAAAGCTGTTAAATGTTTTTTCCGGCCAATGGCGCGTAGCGATTTACGTCAGGCTCTGTAGTATTGTAAGGACGTGTCCAATCAGGGAAGTCGAATCGCACAAAACCTTTTTGACACTACATAATCGCTACCCTTCTTTAATGCTTGGTGAGTACTTCGATTGGGGCTGAAACCTTAGCTGCAATATCCCTCCCATTAAATTTTCAATTCTGTTCGTCAGAACTTCAGATTTGCTAGTGGTTTCATTCAGATTTGCAGTCGCCCGCAACACCCGTTCGGCTGAGCTCACAGCCGAAGCCTTGTCAATCGCTAATGTTTCCTATCAACTTGGCACATACAGGACATTACATCCTGCAAGCTTAATATCATGCCCGAATTACAAAGAAAACCGCCTCAATTTACTTTTGAGACGGCTTATATTACATTTCTATAAGGGTAATTCCTTTGGGGTAATCCCGATCTATAACATCAACGATTTTATTGAAATCTGCCAGACTGGAAACAAAATCAAGGTTATTAATATCAAGCATCAAAATCCTCAATTGAGGTTGCTGCTTAAGGTTATCGAGGTAGCTTTCCTGAATTTTATCGAGATATTCGTCGGGTATCTGCTGTTCATATTCTCTTCCCCGGGCCTTTATGTTTTTCTGAAGCCTTGGCGTCTGAACAAACAAATGTACAAGCAAATCGGGCCGTGGGAGATTGGCATTCATGATGTTGAACAGTGTCAGAAAAAGCTGGTATTCGTCGGGGTTAAGTGTTTTTCTGGCAAATATCAGCGACTTATTAATGAAATAATCTGAAATGGTAAAATTGGTGAAAAGGTCCTGGTTGGCCAATTCGCGCTTAAGTTGCTGGTACCTTTCTGCCAGGAACGACAATTCGAGCGGAAATGCATACTTTTCCTGATTCTGGTAAAACTTTACCAGGAAAGGATTGCCCTCAAACTGTTCCAGAATAAGTTTACCGTTAAACTGGTGAGCAATTTTGCATGCAAGGGTAGTTTTGCCAACTCCAATATTGCCCTCAACAGCTATGTAATTATATCGCATAAAAAAATAGAATTGCAGAAATATTAATCTTTCAGAATTTTCGAAACAACTGAAGTATCAGGGCAAGCTTCAAGCAATTGGCCAATAGTTTTCCCCAATAAAGGATGTACAAAATCATTTGCCACCTCGGCCAGAGGAACTAGCGCAAAACGGCGCAAGTGGAGCCTTGGATGAGGAATTTCAATAATATCTGTTTTCATTGCCAATTTATCGTACAATAAAACGTCAATATCAATAGTGCGCGATTCAATTGTTCCCCTTATTCTTTTCCGGCCAAGCGTTGATTCAATCTTCAGGAGGACCTTCATCAGCAATTCAGGATTCAGCTTAGTTTCCAATTCCAGAACCTGATTTATAAAATAATCCTCCGACTCGAATCCCCATGGGGCGCTCTGGTAAAGAAAGCTCCTGCGGACAATATTTCCGGCCTGCCGGGCAATAATTTCACGGGCCTTCCGCAAGGTTTCCAAAACATTGCCCTGATTCCCCCCCAACAATAGAAAAGTCCGGTTTAACTGTAAATTCATTTTCCTTAATCATCCCGGCAAAATTCATTAAAATAAAATTGAAAGCAAAACAAATAAAAGGTTTTGTCAGGCGGTTTCAGAAAATAAAATGCTTAAATTTAGGCATTAAATTATACCTTTAATTTTCCGGTTTGAAACAAGAATAGGCATTATGGTTATGGCTACTATCAAGCCTTTGGCACTACGGAACATATAATCGGACATTAACCTTAATCTTAAAATTATTTACGGATGAAACAGTTTTTCAAGTTTATGTTAGCTTCCATGGTGGGGGTATTCTTAGCTTTCGTCGTTCTATTCTTTGTCCTCCTGGGTATGCTGGCCTCGGTGGCCGCTTTAGCCAAAAGGGAGGAAGTAGTTATTGAGTCCAATACCGTTCTTCATTTGAAACTTAACCAACAAATTGCTGACAGAAGTACAGAGAATCCATTTGAGGATTTCGGTTTCGGAGGGCTTCAGGGAATTTCTACCTTTGGACTTAACGATATTCTTAAAAACATTCGTAAAGCCCAAAATGATCCAAACATAGCCGGGATTTTCCTTGATTTAAACACTGTTCAGGCAGGCTGGGCTACTCTTGGCGAAATAAAGGCAGCTCTTGACACCTTCAGCACTTCAGGGAAATTTGTTGTGGCATACAGCGAAACATTAACGCAAAAAGCCTTTTACCTTGCGGCCAGCGCCGAACAAATATTCCTTAATCCGGCTGGTATGATCGATTTCAGAGGGCTCAACACCCAACTTGTGTTTTTCAAAAACATGCTCGACAACCTGGGGATTGAACCGCAGGTAATAAGACATGGTAAATTCAAGAGCGCGGCAGAACCGTTTTTCCTCGAGCGCATGAGCCCTGAGAACCGTGAGCAAATATCATCGTATGTTAACTCCATCTGGGGCGAAATTCTTGGAGACATTTCTGAAGACAAAGAACTTACTGTGGAACATCTTAATCAGGTGGCCGACGGATTTTTTACACGAAATGCTGCTCTTGCCCTTGAGTGGCAAATGATTGACAGCATTAAGCATCGCGACGAAGTTTATGTTGAGCTAAGCCGCAGGCTGGGAATTGAAAACCCGGAAGATATTGAATTTGTAACCTTGCAGCGTTATAGCAGGGTAGCCGAGCCAACACGGATTCCGCGAAGCCGCAATAAAATTGCCGTTGTATATGGTTCGGGGGCTATAATCTCAGGGAGAGGGTCGGATCAACAAATGGGTTCTGACCCCATTGCAGCCGCAATACGGGAAGCCAGGCTCGATACGGCTGTTAAGGCTATTGTTTTTCGGGTCAATTCTCCCGGAGGAAGCGCATTAGCTTCAGAAGTAATCCACCGCGAGGTGAAGCTGGCCAGCAAGGTGAAGCCGGTTATTGTTTCGATGGGCGATGTGGCAGCTTCGGGTGGTTATTATGTGGCAACTCATGCCACCAAGATAATAGCCAATCCCACCACTATTACAGGCTCAATTGGCGTGTTTGGACTTATCCCAAATATGCAAAACTTTTTCAACAGGGAGCTGGGCATCACTTTCGACAATGTAAAAACCAACCGTTATTCCGACCTTATAACCATCAACAGACCACTTACAGCTTCCGAAAAAAGGCTTATCCAGGATCAAGTTGAAAGTGTTTACGACACTTTCGTAGGGCATGTGGCCGATGGCCGTGAAATGAGAGTTTCTTTGGTCGATAGCCTTGGTCAGGGAAGGGTTTACAGCGGGGTTGAGGCAAAACAGCTTGGACTTGTCGATAAACTTGGCGGATTGAATATTGCTATTCAACAGGCAGCCGAAGAGGCAAACCTTGCCGATTTTCGCATTGTGGAATTGCCTGCAAGACGGGATTTTTTCACTATGCTTACCGAAGGTTTTGCAACAATGCAGGAAACAGCCTTACGCAATAAATTGGGAAGCGCATACCATTATTACCGACAGGTAAGGAATGTAAGCGAAATTAGCGGAATTTTGACCCGAATGCCCTTCGACGTCATTATTGATTAGTGAACCTTTTTTTCGGATGCGAACGATTGGCAATTGATCGTTTAACATCTCGCTTTGGTTCCAGAAGGTTTATAACCAGCCGGGCAGATGCAAATTTGCCTGAATCACGGAGTTTACCCCACAAAAGATTCCGGGAGGTATAATTTTTTACACTGCCTGACTGGTAGCTTATCATTTTAATTTTTTTTGGTAGAATAATTCATTCAAAATTCCGGCAATTTGGCACTCTTTGGCGGGAATAATTTAATTTTATGAAATTTTGGCAATTTGCCTAGGTTCTACCGGCGTTTGGGGTATATGCCGGATGTAAAATTTTTTATATCTTTAACAGGACAAACTCATTTTCAGAAAAATTATAACACATAAATATTTCAAACAAAAAACCCTATGGAAAAGAAAAGCAGACGAAGTTTTTTGCAGACCTTGGCTATTATTCCGGGGTTGGCAATGGTTCCGGCTTTGCTCACGAGGGGATTGAAAAATGAAGCGATGGCTACGACCGGCACTTTTGAGCCTTCATATGTTCGTCTTCACCGCACTGGGGAGTTACGGGCCAGGGGCGAGCTCCTGTGGGAGCAAATGCGGCAGTGTACTCTTTGTCCGCGCATGTGCAAAAAGAACCGGCTCCGTGGTCAACGGGGCGATTGCAGGGCAAATGCAGACCTCGAAATTTCATCGGCATTTCCGCATTTCGGTGAGGAACGGGAGCTGGTTGGAAGCAGGGGTTCGGGTGCCATATTCTTTACCAACTGCCCTTTGCATTGTGTATTTTGCATTAATTACGAGGTGAGCCAGTTGGGGCAGGGGCGAATACACACAATTAACGAGTTGGCAAATATGATGTTGGTTCTTCAACGCAGAGGATGTCACAACATCAATCTCGTTACCCCAACCCACTATATTGCCCATATTTTATTGGCCATTGACAATGCAGCAGGCCGGGGTCTAAGGCTTCCTATGGTTTACAATACCTGTAGCTGGAAAAACATAGAGCAGGTTCAATTGCTCGACGGGATTGTAGATGTTTATCTCCCCGATTTAAAGTATGGAGATGCCAATACGGCAAACAGATTATCGCCAGGAGCAATATGTTATCCCGAAGTTGCAAAAAAAGCAATCCTCGAAATGCAAAGGCAGGTTGGGGTGGCAAGGCCTGATAGCCGCACGGGGCTGATAAACAGGGGGGTAATGATCCGTCATCTTGTAATGCCAAACAATGTTGCCCGCACAGATTTGTTAATGCAATGGATTGGGTCCAACCTGCCAAAGGATACTTTCGTGAACCTTATGTCGCAATACGTGCCAATGTTCCGTGCAGGCGAATTCCCGGAAATTGCGCGGAGGATAACCCGAACAGAATATCAGAACGCCATTAATGCTGCCAGAAGGGCCGGCCTTACCAATGTAAGACTCCAGATGAGTTAACCTGCTGATAGCACAGCTTTTGCCCAGCCAATTAAGGTGCAGGCCAGTAATGGTGTTTGCATCGCTTCATGAATATCTGGAAAAATATTCTTGCCTGGACATTTTTTGCTTCATAAATTTTGAATTTTATGGCAAAAAGAACTCCCCTACTTCCCAATGTCCTCATCATTTGTTCTGGTTGGCAGGCCGCCAGGATGCAAGGCTAAACTGCATGCTTCAGTGAGTCTCGTGCAAGTTAAAGGGTCTTAAAAACTAAAAAAGCAAGAGGTGGCACGGTAATCCACCTCCTGCCTTTAACCACCAAAACAAAACAACATTAACCATAAAAAACCAAAACCACGCAAAACTAGAGAAAGCTGGTTTTGCTTTTTTCAGCATACTAAGATAGTATTTAATTTTTAATTAGCGTGAAATTTTTATGATTTTTTGTATTTTTTTTTGTCATTGCAGATTAGGGCATTGTGCCTGCTTTTAGATTGAGTTTGTCAGCCTTTCGCAAAGGAAAATAAGTGTTAGAGTTAAAATCCTAATCAAATCAGGTTTTATTTTTAACCAGGATTCGCGGTTCGAGCATATCGTGCATGGCATATTTTACGCCTTCCCGGCCAAGGCCGCTGTCTTTAATCCCCCCATAGGGCATGTGGTCGGTTCTGAAGATAGTACTGTCGTTGTGGATAACACCTCCGGTTTCTAAATTTTGGAAAGCAAAATCAAGCTCGTCGATCTGGTTAGTAAATACTGCTGCCTGAAGCCCAAAACGGCTTAAGTTAACCATTTCAACCGCCTCTGCGAATGTGTCAAATGGGTTTATAGTAACCACAGGGCCAAAAACCTCTTCATCAAACACCTTCATGCCGGGAGTTGCATGGGTTATTACAGTTGGCTGCACATAGTTTCCGTTACGTATGCCTCCACAAAGCACCCTGGCTCCTGCCGCACGTGCTTCTTCAATCCATTGCTCAACCCTAATGGCATTTTCCAGGTCAATCATGGCAGTAATCAGGGTATCGGTCGAGAGGGGATCGCCATAACGCAGCGCATCAGCGCCATGGGCAAACCTGCGTGTAAATTCGTCGAAATGGCTATGGTGTAAAAAGATACGCTGGGCGTGGATACAAACCTGACCCTGATAAGCAAAGCCTCCAACCAGGCTTCGGTTCATGGCATGTTCCAAATTGGCCGAAGAAGCTACTATGGTTCCGGCATTACCTCCAAGCTCAAGAACGACTTTTTTCTTCCCTGCTCCCTGCTTCATTTTCCAACCCACCTCGGGTGAACCAGTAAATGTGAGCAGTTTGAATCTCTCGTCGGTTACCAGACGGTTGCCGGTGATTCTATCCATAGGCAGGATGGAAACAGAGCCCTTTGGCAAGGCAGTTTCATCTATAATTTTGGCAAGTCTGAGAGTTGAGAGAGGGGTGGTAGATGCAGGTTTTAAAATGATGGGGCATCCCGCTGCAAGCGCAGGTGCAATTTTATGCACAGCCAGGTTGAGCGGAAAGTTAAATGGACTGATACCAGCAATGGGCCCGACAGGAAAATACTTAACAAGGCCTTCCCGACCATTGGTATCAGGCGTCCAATCGAGCTGGAGATATTCAAAGGGAAGTCTTTTGGCTTCTTCTGCAGCCACTCTGAAGGTTTGGGCTGCCCTTCGGACTTCCCCAACAGCGTACCTCCAGGGCTTGCCTGCTTCTTGGGCGATTAGCGAGGCAAAACCATCCTCCTGAATAGTGATTTTTTGGGCTATCTCAGACAAAGCAGCACTTCTTTCGAACGAAGAAAGGCTTTTCAAGGAAGCAAAGGCCAATAGTGCAGAATCAATGGCTTGCTCAAATTCATCATCTCCTGCCAGCCAGGTACGGGCAAACACCTTTCCATCATAAGGATTAAGGACAAGCAACTCACGCGGTGACTTGATGAAATTACCGCCGCAATAGAAGGGGTATGTGTCCATAAAAATGCTTTTCAGGCATTACCAATTAATGCCGGGATGAAAAGGCGAACGGGGAAAGAACCCACCATGGAACCCTTGTGGCATCAGAAACGGATTGAATGGGTTGTAACCCTGGTTAACATTAATCTGTGCGCCAAAACTAAAATTGGGACTTATCAGGTAATCGAACCCAACCATAACACCACGCGGATTAAGGTTAAAGGCCTGCGGATTCATTTGAGGTTGAAATTTATGCATGTTATTACGTTCAACCCATCCGGCTCCGGAAATAGACAATCGTTCGTTGACCCGATAGGTGCCTGCAGCATAAAAAGTAGCGCTGAACATGTTTTGAGGTGAGGCAATGAAATTACCTTGTGTGGCTCCCATTCCTAAGAAGGGGGTCCCGAAATTACCTGATAGCTGGCCAGAGGTAAAAACGCTTCCCACAACAAAACTTAGTCTCTGGTTAGGGTTGAATCGAAACTGGGGAGCAATTGATTGCGAAAAAAGCGATCCAGCACCTGCTCCTGTCATAAAGGAGGTGCCTATTTCAAAGCCAAAACGGGGACTCCAACCGCCTTGCCATAAGCCTCTATCATTCGAAAACAGGCTCGTTTGAGCTGAAAGCGGCAAGCTCCACGAAAGCAGCAGTATAATTACTGATGCCCTAATCATGTGTTTTGATTTCATTTTAAAAGTCTTGTAACCAAAATTTGACAATCAGAAGCAAATATAGGAAAATACCTATAAATTTTCAAATCTAATTCCATTGGGAATATTCACAATTAATCATAAATAGCTCTTGGATTTGTTTCGAGGGTTGCATCAGAATGGTCAGGCCCCCATCAATTGCGTCAAAACAAAAAAGTAACCAACCGGAAAAATGCATAATTTTATTCTTCAATAGCTATCTGTTTTTTCAATGCTGTTTTTTTTAGGTCCGAAAATCATGACTTATAATGTCGGAACGGTTGACAGGGCTATAAGGGTGACTTTGGCCGTTTTAATTGGCATCCTGGTTTATACCAGGACGGTTACAGGAACGCCAGGCATGATCATTTCAGTGATTGCCATTTTTTTGATTTTTACCAGCATCAGAGGATTTTGTCCTTTGTACCGCCTTCTAAGAATCAATACTGGCAAGACAAAAAAAAGAGGTTAATAAGGCCCCGGAATAAAGTTTCTTTGAGAAAAAGTTTTTAAGATTTACCGGAACAAGTTGGTTCATGACAAAGTTGGCGAAAAAAAAGTATAAAACTGGTCTTGTATTGAGCGGGGGCGGAACCAGGGGATTTGCTCACCTCGGAGCGCTAAAGGCTCTCCATGAAAATAATATTGAGCCAGACATAATTGCCGGTGTAAGTGCGGGTAGTATCGTCGGGGCTTTGTATGCCGACGGTAAAGATGCTGACCAGGCATTGAGGGCATTAACCAGTAGAACGCTTTTCGGATTTCTTAAGCCAATGATCCCAAGAAACGGGCTGGTAAGAATGGCCGGGTTTGAAAAAACATTTAAGCAAACCCTGACTGCAAAAACTTTCGAAGAGTTGAAAATTCCCCTGGTTGTTTTTGCAGTAAACATAAACACTGCCGGCTTTACCCAATTCGATAAGGGCGATTTGATTTCGGCAGTCATGGCTTCCTCTTCAATTCCAGTAATTTTTCCTCCAGTAAAAATAGGTGAACATTATTACCTCGATGGTGGCATTATAAATAATTTTCCGGTCGAAGCCATTCGCGAACAATGCTCAACTATCATTGGCATCAATGTAAACCCCATTGGCGACCTGAGAACCATCAACAGCCTCAAAGCAGTTGCTGAGAGGAGTTTTCACATTTTTATCAGAAACCAGGCAAGCAGCAAGGAGAAGCTCTGCGACATCTACATTGAGCCCAAAACACTTGATCATTACGGCTTGCTCGATGTGTCGAAAGCCCGCGAAATTTTTGATGAGGGATACGCCGAAACCGTGAAAGTTTTAAAGTCCCTTTAAGTAAAGCAAAAGTATAGTATATAATTAACCGCTATCTTTGCAACAATTTCATAAAAAAGATGCAAAACCATCTGGTAGTTTACAATTCGCTTTCGCGGAAAAAAGAACCCTTCGAGCCGCTAAATCCGCCCTTTGTTGGTATGTATGTTTGCGGTCCTACAGTTTATGGAGATGCACATCTTGGTCATGCCCGCCCTGCGGTTACATTCGATCTAATTTTCCGTTACCTGCAAAATATTGGCTATAAGGTGCGATACGTACGCAATATTACCGATGTTGGGCATCTTGAAAGCGACGCCGACGAAGGAGAAGATAAAATTGGGAAGAAAGCCAGACTTGAGCAGCTTGAACCTATGGAGGTGGTGCAGTATTTTTCTGACCGCTACCATGAGGACATGCACCTGCTTAATGTTAAAAAACCCAGCATTGAACCCCGTGCTTCAGGCCATATTATTGAGCAGATCGAGATGGTAAAAGCAATTCTTGATGCTGAATATGCCTACGTAGTAAACGGTTCGGTTTACTTTAATGTTGAGAAATATCACAAAAAATATAAATACGGGAGGCTGAGCGGCAGGGTGCTTGACGAAATGATGAGCGGCTACCGCGAGCTTGAATCGCAGGACGAAAAACAGAGTCCTTTTGATTTTGCTCTTTGGAAAAAAGCAGGCCCGGAACACTTGATGAGCTGGCCTTCGCCATGGGGAGTAGGGTTTCCTGGGTGGCATCTCGAATGCTCAGCCATGAGTGCAAAATATCTTGGCGAAGTATTTGATATTCACGGCGGAGGTATGGACCTTCTATTTCCGCACCATGAGTGTGAGATAGCCCAAAGTAATGCATCAAACGGAAAGGATCCGGTTCGTTACTGGCTGCACAACAACATGATAACTATCAATGGCCAGAAGATGGGCAAATCGTTGGGAAACTTCATTACTCTTCGTGAATTTTTCAGCGGTAAGCATAACGAACTCGAGCACTCTTTTAACCCAATGACAATACGGTTTTTTATTTTACAGGCACATTACCGCAGCACCCTCGACTTCAGCAACGAAGCCTTGAAAGCCTCCGACAAAGGGCTGAAGCGCCTTTTGGAAGCTCACGAAACTCTCCGGAAAATCAAACCCTCTGAACAATCGACGGTCGATGTGAAGATGGTTGGGAAAAAATGTTACGCAGCCTTGAACGACGACTTCAACAGTCCTTTGGCCATTGCCCATCTGTTCGATGTCGTTCGGATCATTAACTCAGTGACTGAAAAAAACGAAAGCCTATCTGAAGCTGACCTGGCTGAATTGAAAGCAACTTTCGATACATTTATTATCGAAATCCTGGGCCTTAAAACTGAAGCCGGCTCCAACAACGAAAAACTTCAAGGTGTGGTGGATGGTCTTATGCAAATGATCATTGATTTTAGGCAGGAGGCTCGTCAGCAAAAGGATTGGGGAGCTTCAGACAGAATCCGCGAAAACCTTGCCAAACTAAATATCTCTGTTAATGACGGCAAAGAAGGCACTACTTGGGATTTCACACAATAGAGGAAGACACTCCGGAAGCATTTAACCATCACTTTATGTTTTGTGCTTATAAATCCAGGTTAAAGGGTTGAATTCCTATTTGCAAAATGGGTTTGTGCGCTCCATCCAACAGGCCTTAGACTAAACTTTTTCCAAATAATAAGCCATCTTTTGCGCCACTATCTGGGCAGACGGTCATTCAAATTGAACATGTTGTACTCCTTCAAAAGCCGGGTAACTTCTTCAAGGGGTATGGCTTTCGCTCTTCTATTACCAACACCTTCTATGGTTGTGGCCATGAACAATGAGTTGTAAATGGCTTCCTGGGTTGCTTCCTCAACTGCCTGAAACAGGCCGTTCATGGCATCGTTGTTAAGCAGCGGAGGAATATAATCCGGAGGAAAAGAGCTTCCATGCGGTATGGTATATGCGGTTGAAAAGGCAATGGCAAAGTCGCCGGAACCGTTGGTCATAACTGTGGTGGTGCGTCCCATGCCGACAAACGAGCGCCTGGCCATTCGCTCAAGATTGCGGGCGCATAAAGGCGCATCAGTGGCTATTATGATCATACACGAACCATCCCCATCATCACCGTTTTCACGGGCATTTATTTCCCTGCTAAAGGGTATTCCATTGATAAGCAACGAGCGGCCAAAATTTGTTTGCACCAGAACTCCTACGGTATATTGTCTGCCTTCGACAGGAGGTGTAAGCCTCGAAGCCGTTCCTATTCCACCTTTGTAGCCAAATGCGGTGGTTCCCGTTCCGGCTCCCACGCTGCCTTCCGCCACCATTCCGGTTGAAGCTCCTTTTATTGCATTCCTCACATCGGTGGCCGTAATGTGCTGGCCACGGATATCGTTCAGGAAACCATCGTTGGTTTCGCCAACCACGGCATTTACAGAACGGACAGTTTCGTTTCCGGGCAATGAAAGCATGTATGATATAACTGCGTCAACAGCCGTCCCAACATTAAGCGTATTGGTAAGAATTATAGGAGTCTCAATATTTCCAAGCTCTTCGACCTGCAGCGACCCGGCCAGCTTTCCGAAACCGTTGAAAGAATAAATGGCTGCAGGGACTTTATCCCTGAAAAGGTTACCGCTGTGAGGCAAAACAGCTGTAACCCCGGTGCGGATACTGTCACCTTCGATCCGAGTAACTTGCCCTACTATAACCCCTTTTACATCTGTAATCATATTTTTGGGTCCAGGATGCAGCACTCCCACGTGAAGGCCGAGATCGGAGGCACGTTTACGGCCATTTTGGCCTTGCGCCTGAAATTGGCTTGAAAAGGCAACTATCATAAATACAGCAAATAAGGTTTTCATGTGTTTTTGAAAAAAGGGTAACTGGTATCGGCTACTATCCTTCGCTTACCTGAGGATTAAACCCTCACCTGTCTTGAAGATCATGTCGTCAGCATCTTTAAAAGGTCTATCCCACACATGCCCCATTTCTCTGTCTAACACAAGTGGGTAAAGGTATTGCCCACCGTTCACGAAATTGATTTTTCTGATATCGGCTGGCCCCCATCCTGGCACATCAATCTTTACAATGGTGCCTTGGTAATCTCCGCCTGCTATGCCTGTTTCAAAATACCCCCTTAAGAAATGAACACGGGTTTTGTGAACCACTATATCGAGCTTTTCAAAGTCAATCCCAACCCTTGCATGCCAGCGGGGATCCGTAATTTGTCTTAGTTCAGGTGTAACGACAATACGGTTGTTATTGCCAAAAAGCAGCACCAGGTGCCGTTCATCCATGAATTCGACAACGGCCTGGCTCAATTCTACAGGTTCTCCGGCAAAGGTATCGGTAGTTCCGCCAATCCTCACCGGCCCAATACGCTCGCCCGGTTTCAATCCTTTAGTTTTTACTTTTTGAAAGAAGGCTTCGTCGGTAAGGGTTCCGATACAAAAGTTGGAAGCCCCCTGCCTTATAAGTTCGTTGGTTATCCAGGTAGCGCCACCTGTGCGGTCAGAACCATCGGCCACCACCACTGGAGTTCTGCCTGCCTCAACGGCCTGCATAATGCGCCTGACACCATCTTCGACATTGTATATCTCCTGAAAAACGAATGCTTCACGATGCCTCCAAAAGTATTCGTTCATGTCGTCGGCAATACGGTTGGCCAATTCGGGGTCGTTATTTGTTACCACAAAAATTGAAGCCCCATTATCGGGAACATCGGCATATGCAAAGCCGAAGTTTACAGATACATACACATCAGTTTCACGGTTTTCCCATCGTCGGGCACGTTCCATGATGTCGCGGGCGGGGAAATGCGCGGTGCTTTGAAAAATACTCGGGGTTATGATACCTGGTTTTCGTGTGGCGACTACAGGGTTGTAGGTTCCCTGAAGTGTCCTGATCATGACATCGGCGGCCATCTGCCCCGTTAAGGTGTCGTCATAATGAGGAAACCGCTTTACCGAGAAAACTGCATCGGCAGCATCATCGGCTACCAACTCAGCATCGACATTGGCATGCAGGTCGAGTGTAACGATAAGAACTACATCAGGGCCTACTGCATTCCTCACCATGCGCAGCAACTCAGCCTCAGGTCTTGCAATGCCAACCACTGCCATAGCCCCATGCAGTGCAATAAGAACACCGTCGAATGGTCCCTTTTCCTTAATATCCTGCAGGATAAGACTTGTAAAATATTCCCATACCTCCATGGAATTCCAACTGCGTGAGGTGCTGCCCACTGGCATTCCTGCAGGCGAGGTGATGGCTACAAGTTCTACTCCCCCATATGCTTCCATACGGGCCTCAAAACCACCGATATAGCCGGTATTTTCGCCAAGGAAATTGTCGGTCGGAGAGCCAGTGGCAAGCCAATCTTCAAGGGTGGCAGGCTCCGGACAAAAAGTACAGGTTTCGTGCATAAAAGAAACTATACCGATACGGAAAGTTTCCTGTCGGTTCGGAATGTTTCTTGCCGAATAGCCCTGCCCAGAAGCCGCAATTGGCCAACTTAGGGCAGCCATAGTGAGCAAAACGCTGAATAATGTTTTAATAATGCCACAGGGAAAGAATTTTTCTGCATGGTTCATTTGGCTACTTTTTAGAGTGTCAGGTTTTAGTTGATTAAAAATGACCTAAATAAGTTCGGTTAAGATAAAAAAAATTCTTTAATTCATTAAATTTATCAAATGAAATTCAAATCCCGTAAACCTTAAAAAATCAAAAATACATGAAGCGTTTTTTGACAATTCTGTTCATCCAGACAGTAATTATTTCCGTTGCGGTAAGCGCAGGTCCCTCACAACGTATTGACAGCCTGATGAAGCTTTACCACGAGCATAACAACTTTTATGGCGCAGTGCTGGTGGCAAAAAATGGGGAAGTTCTTTTTTCAGGGGGTTATGGTTTGGCGAATATTGAACATGGAGTCCCCAATACTCCCAATACCAGGTTTCGTATTGCTTCCATTAGCAAACAGTTCACTGCTATGCTGGTCTTGCAGCAGGTTGCAGCCGGTAACATGGAGCTAAGCGACCCCATACGCCGATTTATACCTGATTATCCGGCACCCCAGGGAGATATCATTACGATACACCACTTGCTTTCACATACTTCCGGCTTTCCGCACTATGCAGGTATTCCGGATTTTTTTCAACTTTATGGGCGCAGGGAATTTACCCACCGCGAGTTTGTAGAGCTTTTCTGGGACCTGGATCTGTTATTTGAACCCGGAACGCGTTTTAATTACAGCAGTTTCGGATTTTATTTATTAGGGTACATCCTTGAAAGGGTTACTGATAAACAATTCCCTCAACTGCTCAGGGAGAAGATACTCGCCCCGCTTGGCATGAATGCAACCGGAATTGTTGACCACGAGGAGATCCTGCCTAACAAAGCAAGTGGTTATGACCTGATACTCAATGGCTTTCAAATGGCTGAGTTTCGCGACCTTTCTACTGCATTGGCTACCGGCGACATGTACACCTCGCCTTTGGATATGGTAAAATGGGACAGGGCGCTGCGCCAGTACACCCTGCTTGACAAGGAGTTGCAAGATCGCAAGTTCGACACAGTTAAATCGGGTTTCGGGTATGGCTGGGTGATGGGCTATCATAGCATAACTGAAAACGACAGTGTGTTTTTTCAGCGGCATACGGGCGGCACAAATGGCTTTACAAGTATTGGTACCCGCCTGCTGCCCGATGGTTATTACATTCTGGTATTTTGCAATACGCGACCCGGGGAGATACGCCCTGTTGAACGCGACATAATCCGTATTTTATACGGCCATGAGCCTCAATTCAGGCCATCATCGGCAATTAAGGCTGCACGGTTGCTCGAAAGCCAGGGGAAAGAAGCCGCTATTAACTTCCTGAGAACCACGGCGGTAACGGGAAACCCTGACCAGCAAAACGAGGAAGGCGAAGAGCAATTAGCACCCTTAGGAGGGTTGCGTTTCGAAACCCGGGTGGCGGACATTCTCCAGGTTGGAAATGATTTGATAAGGGTTGGAAGAAATGAAGAAGCGATCACTTTTATGAGGCTGGCCACAGAGAAATATCCTGAATCAGTACCTGCCTGGCTTGCCCTGGGCGACCGATATCATGCTGCGGGCAAAAAATATTTGGCCATTCAGGCCTATGCCAGGGCACTTACCATTAACCCTGAACACAGAGGAGCTTTGGAGCGCATTAAGCGTTACTAAATTGGATTGCATAATACTGATAAAGGCAATGTCAACCGGGCAGAACAAAAAGGAATATTGAAAAAAAGTGGCTTATTGCTCCGGCCAAAACAAAAAGATGCCAGATTACATGGTTGAACCTGTTTTTACGGTGCAGGTAAAAAATAATTCCCAGGCTGTAGCACAATCCGCCGGTTAAAAGCAGCCAAAGCCCCCCGGCAGGGACGTTCTGAACCAGGGGTTTGATCGCTATCAGAATTAACCACCCCATTGCCAGATATATCATTGAGCCTACGAAACGCATGCGGTGGGTGTAAAAAAAGAGTTTAAAAACAACCCCGGCAACAGCCAGCCCCCAGATTATGCCAAAAATAGACCATCCCCATGGGCCTCTAAGTAAAACAAGAGCAAATGGAGTATAAGTTCCTGCAATCAGAATAAAAATGGAGCAATGATCGAAAACATTCAGGTACTCCTTTATCCTCTTGTTTTGTATGCTATGATACAAAGTTGAGGCAGTAAACATAAGGATAAGACTGAATCCATAAATTGAGAAACTTACTATTCGCCAGGCATCGGGTTGCCTTATGCTTGCAAAAACCACCAGCAGCACAAGGGCGGCAATACTCAAAAGGACTCCGATTCCGTGCGTTATGCTGTTTAATATTTCGTGCAGGTACAACACCCACTTTCTTCGTTCCATAACACCCAGTACTAAAAACAGCCACAAAAGTAACAATTGAATTGATTTGGAAATCGCATCATCCTACAACCCCAATACGAAGGTTCTGCGCGCACATCACCCCTTTGAAACTTTTTGAAACAACTTTTTTACAAAAAAATTTATAACTATGGTTATCATGTATGTCAACTTATTGAAAATAGCAGTACTTTTACGCGGCATTCATTTTTTTAATCAAACCAATTACAATGAACATTTTCGTAGGAAGCCTTCCTTTTCGTTTGGAAGAATCGGAACTGAAGGAATTATTTGAGGAGTTTGGAGAAGTAAACTCCGCAAAAATTATTACAGACAAACTTACCGGTCGCAGCAAGGGCTTTGGTTTTGTAGAGATGCCCGATGATGAAGAGGCCCAACAGGCTATTGAAGGTCTTAATGGCACTGACCTAAAGGGTCGCACCATCGTGGTAAACAAGTCGGAGGAGAGAAAAGACCGTGGAGAGCGCAGGGGTGGATTTGGCGGCGGACAAGGCCGCGGCGGTTACCAGGGCGGGAACCGCAAATCTTACTAAATTTTTTTATTTATGCTGCTTAGAGAGATAAGAGGGAAGGATTTTAGAAAAATTATTTTTTAAACATTCCAGGCGCGCATCTCCAAATGACTTCCCCCGGGGCATAACCCCGGGTTTTTTTATGCATAAAAATGAATTGCGCCCGTAAAAATTCGGGAAACAAATTATTTTTCAATGGCACCAAATAATCCGGTTCAATAAGAAAAGCTACCAGGTGCTAATTTTGACCGGGAACCAGAAATCTGTCTCCATGAACATCCCGAATCAGGCGAAGCCACCAGTCAGGATAACCCGGATGTATCACAATGGGATATTTTCCCCATTGATTGGTCAGAAAGCGCCCGTTCTCTTCCTTCTTTATATTGCCATCAATATATTTTACCATAAGAAAGCGGAAAAGTTCCTGCCAGCGCTGCACGGTATAATTTCCCATTTTAACCGAAAAATCGGTAAGAAATTCTTGGGCAAGTTCGGGATTTTGCTTGTATAGCTCTAATGCAGCATTATCAACTGCCGGTACATACTTCATAAATTTGCTTTCAAGTTCGTTCTGTACCCGCCTGATGTCGTTAATTTTCAGACTGTAGCGCAGGTAAGCAAAATGGGACAATTTGTTAAACACCCAGAAAGCGGCATCGTCAGAATACTCCAGAATATGGCCGTTACCCACAGCATATGATTCAGGAACCCTGCGCATTCCGGCATACATAGGCACATATACTGTAAGGTTTGTATCGTCAACTCCAAACCATAGAATCCCTCCTATCGGATCAGGAAGGTTTCTCCTTGATTGCGAAATCCACGAAAATCCTGTCTGCTGAGTGGAGGTAGTCCTTTCGTGAAAATATTGTTTGCCATCCACTTCCCAGGTTAACGGGCGCCACCGTATTGGTTTGCCAAAGGGGCCTCCGCCAATATCGATCGTCATATCATATTCTGTCCCCTGCAGGTAGTCACGTTTAAAGCTAATAAGGTCCTGAACCGATAGTTTCCTGTCGGGCTTAATGTAAAGTGGTAATCTTTGTGACAAGTCATATCCAAAAGCGTGGTGCCTGTATTGGATCATTTCAGTGTTTACTTTGTTGAACATGCTCCAAACCCTTGCTTCGCAGAAACGGGCTGCTTCGAAATCGATGGGTGCGTAAACATCTGAAAAGCTGAATTCGGAGTCATTGCCATTAAAAAAACCCGACTGCCTGGCAAAACTTATCACATCGTGCGAATAAATGACCCGTACATCGGGATTGTGCAACTTGTCGAACTCTTTGTTGGTAATTGAGGTACGGCCGTCGGGCAATGGGAAGGTCGTAATACGTGCATGGTTGGCATGCGCCGAAATATACCCGTCAGGTATGCGAATTGCTACCCAAACCGCACCTTTATTTGAATTATAATATTGCCGCGTACGGCGGTCGAAGCGCATATTGGTTCCCTTTCCTATCATTTCGAGTATCCAAACTTCGTAGGGGTCGGCAATCGAAAATGATTGACCGTGGCTGTAATAACCATACTTATCTACAAGTTCTGAAAATACCCTGATGGCATCACGGGCAGTTGGTGCCCATTGCAAGGCAACAAACATCAGCGATTTGTAATCGATCATCCCCGTTGTGTCGAAAAGTTCAGGACGACCGCCAAAAGTGCTTTCTCCAATGGCTACCTGTTTTTCGTTCATATAACCTACAACAGTGAATGTACGCTCAGGCTGGGGAACCTTTGCAAGCGGCTTGTGACTACCGCGATAGTAAGTTTGAAAATAAGCGCCTGGTTTCTGCTCGCCGCCCTGGAAAAAATACAATTCGCCGAAACGTATGTGCGAATCAGCAGCATAGCTGATCATTGCCGAGCCGTCTATAGAGGCGCCGGGAGTAACCAGATAGCTGGTACAGGCTAACGATACCTTAACCACAATGCCAAAAAAGAGAAATAATAACAATGAAACTAAACGGTTCATGACCAAGAAAATTAAGAATTTTAATAAATTGTAAAGAACAAAAGTAAATCATAACCTTTTCAAAACAAACCATTATTATTTTTGTTAATTTAGCAGGCCAAAAGACTTCTATCTTTTTCTATGCAGCGCAGAAATCTGTTGAGATTCAGCATTTTCTTAATCATTTTTATGGTGCTTGGTTTGTTCTACAACCAGGCAGCAAACTGGCACTTCCACTTGTTGGAAAACGGCACTATGATTGAGCATGCGCACCCATTCAATGATACCAAGAGACCTGAAACACCTTTTCAGGATCATACCCACACTGACCTTGAGTACATTTTCCTGGCACAACTATTCAATCTGCTTGTATCACTGGTTTTCGTCCTTTGTTTATTGCTGATAATCAGCAATGGCTTCATAAACTGGTTATTTCATTATTCTCTGATTCTTATTCAGGCGCCCGACATGTCAGGACGTCTGTTGCGCGCTCCCCCTCTGTCCGGATAACGGATTTCCAAGCCGTACTTTTTCGATTAAAAGCAATGAATAAATCCTGCTAAGTAATGAAGGATTTTTGACTATTGCATTCAATAAAATTAAATATTTTGCAAACTTTTTTAAAATAAAATGAAACCATTTTTTCTTTTGATATTAGCCATCCTCCTACTTCCGTTGCATCTAACAGCCGAAACCGAAGAAATGCGCCCGGCCACAGATGCCAATATTTTTGGTCATATTCTTGATGCAACTACCGGAGAGCACATTCCGTTTATCAACATTCTTGTTGAAGGCACGCGTATTGGAGCACTTACCGACGTTACAGGGCACTATATACTAACCAACCTGCCTGTGGGGCAGCACACTCTGGTTGTAACAGGCATGGGGTTTGAAACTACCCGCAAATCAGTAACTGTAGAAGCACGCCGGACTATTCAGGTTGACATAAGCGTTGCACCAACTCCAATTCCGTTGGAAGAAATCATAATTACTTCTTCTCCTACGGCCAGTGGATTTCATTATCAACCCACCAAGGTTTTCATTGGTGAGAAATTGCAGCGCCGGGGCGAGGCAAGCTTTGGCGAAATGCTTGACGGTGAGCCTGGTGTAGCCATGCGAAGCCTTGGTTCTGCTCCTGCCCGCCCGGTAATCAGAGGTCTTGACGGAGACCGGATTCTGGTATTGCAAAATGGCGAGCGTTTGGGCGACATTTCCGAAACATCGGCCGACCATTCAATAACCCTTGACCCTCTTGCAGCAAGCCGAATTGAAGTGGTGCGTGGCCCGGCCAGCCTGCTTTATGGTTCAAGCGCACTTGGTGGGGTAATTAATTTAATGACTACCGACATACCCGACGATGTAACTTCAGGAACCACTGGTGTACTCTCCTTGCAAGGAGCCTCGATGAACGACATGGGCGCTGGCTTCGGACGCATAACCCATGCAAGCGACCAGTGGGCAACCTCTGCCAGGTTTTCGTACCGGCAATCTGGCGAGATAATGACTCCGGCAGGCATTCTTCCCGGAACCAGCATGAGAAACTACGATGGGGCTATTGGATTTGGGTTTAACCTTGACAATAGCCTTGGAGGTGTTAGTGTTTCCTTAACCGGCCAGACCTTTGGGCTGCCTGTAGCTATTGACGAACCTGGAAAACAAAAGGAAATTCAGCTTGAACGGCAGGCGGTTCATGGCAGGTGGGCTTACCGGGGCGAAGGGTTCTTTGACCGTGGCCTAATCCGGTTCAATGCCGCGCGAATGCTTCAGGATGAGGTAGAATCCGAAACCGAAGGTGGAATTACCGAAACAATCATACCACTGAATTTTGCCAAATACACCCTTAGTGGCACTACAATTCTACAGCACAGGCCTACAGGTATTTTCGACCGTGGTGCCGTTGGCCTCAATCTCTATGCCCACCAAAAGGAAGTAGGAGGAATTGAAGCCTTCACGCCTGGGGAGCACCGTTTTTCACTCGGGATGTTTACCTTTCAGGAGATTCCCCTTACACATATTTTCCGCTTGCAGGGCGGATTACGCATTGACTTCCAACATATTGGAGCGATCCCCGGCGATTTGTTCCCGCTGGCCAATGAGTCAAGAAACGTGGTAAATTTTTCAGGGTCGGTAGGTTTAAATTATCGTCCATTCCCAGGATGGGAGGCAGGTGCACAGTTTGCCAGGTCGCACCGTAACCCGACCATAAATGAACTTTTCGCTAATGGACCTCATATGGGAGCCGGAGTATTCGAAATAGGAAGCCCTCAACTACGCGACGAAATTGGACATGGGGGTGACCTGTTCATTCGTTACAGCCGGAATGGATTACAAGCAGAAATAGCGGCTTTTGTAAATCATTTTCAGAACTTCATTATTTTTTCTCCTACAGGGTTGGTTGACACACCTTCAGGGTTTCCAGTTTTCCGCTATACGGGAGATGAAGCTCGCCTTGCCGGCGGTGAAGTATCGCTTGACTGGACAATAATTGATGGCCTAACACTTGGACTGGGAGCCGACTATGTAAGAGGACAACGGATTGGAAATGGAAGGGAAAATCTTCCTTTCATACCCCCGTTTCGTTATCGTGCTAATATTGAGTACGATTTTGGTTGGGCCTGGTTGGGCGCATCTTTTTATGCTGCATCCACTCAAAACTTTGTGGCCCCTGAAGAAGTTATAACACAAGGCTACAACTTATTGGGAGCAACTGCAGGCTACCGGCTCAATGCAGCAGGCAGGCACGTTATTATTCTAAGAGCTGATAACTTGCTGAACACCAGATATCTGGATCACCTGTCGCGAATCGAGAACCGCAACCTTTTAATGCCCGGAAGAAATTTCCATATTTCTTACCGTTGGTTTTTTTAAAACCAAAACCCCTTTGGCACAAAGTTTGATAAACATTAGTGCGAAGACTCTAAGAATATAATTCTCTTCATTTGTTTTGGTTTGTTAGGTAACCGCCTCTGGATAAAACCAGCAGGCGGTTTTTTTGTTAAAAGTGTATTCGTCGATTATACGATGGTTTTCTAACCTAAAATATTTTGACAAAGTTTTTCGAATAAACAAATTACCTTTAACATAGCAAAGGCAACCCCTACAGGCAAGGGACCTGACATTATGGGTAAATTGGCTTTTCATTTTCATATTAAAATTATTTTCGGATGAAAAAAGTGGTTTTATTGTTCTTCTTAGGAATGTTATTTCAGGGTGCAGCCGCTATGAACGACGCTCGCCTGATACGTTTCCCGCATATTAGCGGCAACATGGTAGCATTTGTATATGCCGGCGATATCTGGACAGTGCCTTCGAAAGGGGGCGATGCCAGGCGTCTTACCTCACACAACGGGCTGGAGCTTTTTCCAAAAATTTCGCCCGATGGCAAGTGGATAGCTTTTTCGGCAGAATACAGCGGTTCCCGCCAGATACACGTAATGCCGGTTAATGGAGGTACGCCCCGGCAACTAACCTTTTACAACGATGTAGGCCCTATGCCTCAAAGAGGCGGATTCGACCATGTTGTACTTGGCTGGACTTCCGACAGCAAGCGTATCCTTTTTCGGGCCAATCGTACCGAGTATGGTGACCGCATGAGCCGGTACTTTTTGATAAATGCCGAGGGAGGGTTTGAAGAAGAATTGCCCATCCCTTTTGGAGGGTTTGGTGTTTTGTCGCCCGACAACAATAAAATGGCCTTTACTTTCCCCGACCGCGAGTTCCGCACCTGGAAACGCTATAAAGGTGGCCGCGCCTCAAACATTTGGATATACGACCTCGAGAAAAATCATTCGGAGCAAATAACCGACTGGTTAGGCACCGACCAGATCCCACATTGGCACGGAGATAAAATTTTCTTTGCTTCTGACCGTAACCTGCGATTGAACATTTACAGCTTCAATCTCAAAACAAGAGAAACTCTACAGCTAACTTTTCACGAAGATTTTGATGTAATGTGGCCTTCGGGTACCAACAACCAATTGGTTTATGAATCGGGCGGCCATCTTTTCAGACTTGACCTTGACACCGGAGCGAAAGAAAGGGTGATCGTTAACATTCAATTCGATCAAAGCAACACGCTTCCCTACTTCAAAAACGTTAGAGAGCATATTCATAGCGTAGCCATATCCCCTGCCGGAAACCGCGTTATTATGGATGTCCGCGGGGATATTTTTTCGGTTCCTGCCGGTCCTGGCACCATACATAATCTTACCAATACCCAAGGCGTAAGGGAGGTTTTTCCAATGTGGTCGCCCGATGGCAGATGGATTGCCTATTTTTCGGACCAAACGGGCGAATATGAAGTTTTTCTTTTGGAGAACGTTGAGGGCGGCAAACCCCGTCAGGTAACCAGAAACTCTCAGGGTTGGAAATACAGGCCTGAGTGGTCGCCCGACAGCAGGCATTTGTTGTTCTTCGACCGCAGCATGCGCCTTCAACTGCTCAATGTAACCAGCGGAGCTATTACAGTGGTTGATACCCCAACCTTTGAGGAAATACGCAGTTTCAACTTTTCGCCTGATTCGCGCTGGATCACCTATGTAAAAAGTGGCCCTAATGCACAGGGAGCTATCTGGGTGTTCAATATTGAAACCGGGCAGAGAATGCAACTGACCGACCACACATTCAGCGACAGCAACCCTGTTTTCTCTGAATGCGGCTATTATATCTTTTTTACCTCAAACCGAGATTTCAACCTTACTTTCAGCAGCTTTGAGTTCAACTACCTGTACACCAACGCAGCCCGGATATATGCCCTGGCTCTTACGGCAAAAAGCCCAAGGCTTTTCGAACCAAAAGAAACCGTTGAGGGAAATGCCTCCGGTACTCAAACTGATTCTCCGACACCGGTTCGCGTCGAAATTGATGCCATGGGCGCCAACAATCGTATTATGGCATTCCCACTCCCTTCAGGAAGCTACTGGGGTTTACGGGCCGTGAAAGATGGATTGGTGTATTTCAACAATGAGGGAATGCAGCGTTACAACATTAAGGAGCAAAAAAATGAAACCATATTGCCTGGTGTGCGTTTTGGGATCGTGTCGAATGATGAGAAAAAAGTTCTTTATGAACACCGCGACGAATACGGGGTAGTGAATCTTGCCCCAAATCAAAGACCCGGCGACGGCAAACTCGACCTTGACGATCTTACAATGCTTATTGATCCCAGAAAAGAATGGAATCAACTGTTTAACGACGGTTGGCGCATTTTCAGGGATTTCTTTTATGTTTCGAATATCCATAATGTTGACTGGGAAGGAATTCGCCGCCAATATGCACAGTTGCTTCCATATCTGAATCACCGCTTCGACCTTGATTATCTTTTTGGCGAAATGATTGCCGAGTCGAATACAAGCCATGCATATGTTGATTATGGCTACTGGGATCGACCAGAACGTATTCAGGGCGGGCTGCTGGGCGCCAGGCTGACTCCCGACAGGCAGGCAAACCGCTACCAGATAACTAAAATTTATAGGGGAGAAAACTGGAACCCTGACCGACGCTCACCAATGACAGAACAGGGGATGGACATTCGTGAAGGCGACTATATCATAAGCATTGAAGGATTTGATGTTACCCTGGCTAACAACCCTTACTTTTTCCTCCAGAACAGGGTTGACAAAGCCACGAGGATAACCGTAAACAGCAGACCAGTTGCCGAAGGGGCTCGCACTTTTACCATCCGGCCCATAGCCAGCGAACTGGAGCTGAAATATCTTGACTGGGTTAACAGCAGGCGCGAAATGGTACACCGGCTGTCGAACGGCAGGATAGGATACATTCATGTGCCAAACACTGCTCAGGATGGTAACCGCGAACTCCATCGCGGGATGTACGCTTATCACCACATAGATGCCATGATTTTTGATGTAAGGTTCAATGGTGGTGGATTTATTCCTGACCGGATGACCGAGTTGCTTACCAGGCAAACCCATGCCCTTTGGCATGTGGCCGGATTGCAGCCAATGCGCACGCCGCGTGTGGCTCACGACGGTCCGAAGGTTATGCTTATTAATCAATACTCATCTTCAGGTGGTGATGCTTTCCCGCATTTCTTCAGGCAGGAAGGATTGGGCACGCTAATTGGAACGCGTACCTGGGGAGGCCTGGTTGGCATGACCGCTAATGCTCGTCTGGCCGACGGCGGTTATATTGGAGTTCCGCGATTTGGCATTTACAACAAGCTAGGCGAATGGATTATTGAAGGCGTAGGCGTTTATCCTGATATTGAAGTGGTTGACAAACCACACTTAGTAGCCCGCGGAAACGACCCCGCCCTAGAAAAAGCCGTGGAGGTATTGCTAAAAAAACTTGAAGAAAATCCGCCGGTAAGGTGGAAAACCCCCGTAGATCCGGACCGATCCCGCTGGATTGAGGTGGAAATAAAATAAGTGGTAATTGGTTGTCAGGGTTGTCAGGGTTGAAATCTCAACCCTGACAACCCTTTTTATTTACTTCCTCGCTTCGAAATGCTGCTCTAACAGGCGGGCCACATATTTTCCGATAATGTCGAACTCAAGGTTTACAACAGAGCCAACACCGAAATCGCCAAAGTTGGTGTTATCAAATGTGTAAGGAATAATTGCAACAGAGAACATGCCCGGTTCAGAATCGACCACCGTGAGGCTAACGCCGTTAACTGAAATGGAGCCTTTTTCGACGGTAATGTTATTTGGGCCGCGATCGTATTTGAAATAAAACTTCCAACTGCCGTCAAATTCTTCTACCTTAGTACAAACTGCGGTCTGGTCAACATGCCCCTGAACAATATGGCCATCGAGTCGCCCGTCGATTTTCATGCAACGCTCAAGATTTACCCGATATCCTATCTGCCAGGTTCGCATGTTTGTTTTGTCGAGGGTTTCCTGTATTGCCGTAACGGTATATTGCAGTTGCTCCTTGTCAACATTCACGGTTGTAAGGCAAACACCATCGTGCGACACACTCTGGTCAACCTTAAGTTCCCGGGCAATGGGGGTCTTCATGGTAAAATGAATATTTGAGCGGTCCTTTTCTATCTTAACCACTTTGGCGGTTGCCTCAACTATACCTGTAAACATGACATTTTTTTGTTAAAAGTTATTTATCAAATGCGTAAATATTACCTTCATTAATGGGCAATTGCCTGTAAAATCCCTCTTCAAGCGAGATAAAAGTCTCGGTTGCTGCAACTTCGGGTATAGTATGGATTTTTTCGACGATAACTTTTTTCAGATGCTCGTTGTTTTTGGTAAATACTTTTACAAGCAATGAATATTTGCCGGATACATGATGGCACTCGACAATTTCGGGTATTTTCCTTATAGCCATAAAGACCTGCTCATGAGTCGATGTACTCATAAGGTTTATCTGGATGCCAATAAAGGCACAGGTAAAAAACCCCAATCCTTTAGGTTTGAGGCAAAACTTCGATCCATCAACCACGCCTGCGTCCAAAAGTTTTTGAACCCGCTGATGAACTGCAGCTCCGCTGATCCCGCACATTCTTGCAACTTCGAGGAATGGTATTCGTGCGTTAACTGACAGAATCTCAAGGATTTTTTTGTCAGTACTGTCAATTACAAATCCTTTATCCATAATTATCCCAAAATTTAAACGAATTGTTACAAATTTACTGCATTTTGCTTACAATTTGTAAGGCTAATGGGTTTTTTTTATTTCTTTTAAAATTATTTATGTCCGATTATAGAAAAATCAATACTTTTGCAAAAAATTTAACCTCACTAATTCCTGAAAAAAATCAATCATGGCGCAAGAAAAAAAAAATGATCCTGCAAGCCGGATTCAGGATTTGCTCCATTTTGGTGAATTTGGCGATGTTAACCCATCAATCACTGACTCGGCCACCTATACCTTCATGGAGGCCAAAACCATGACCGATACTTTTTATGGCGAGCAGGAGGGTTGTTTTTTATACTCACGGCACTGGAACCCATCAAACAAATATCTGGCCGATGCGCTCGCTGCAATGGAAGGAACGCCCTCTGCCTGGGTAACCAGTTCGGGAATGGCTGCAATAACCTGCACTGTTTTGCAACTATGCAACTCCGGTTCACACATTGTTTCAAGTATTACAACCTACGGTGGCACTTTTGCTTTCTTTGCCAACTACCTGAAAAAATTTAACATTGAGGTTTCTTTTGTCGATATAACCGACCATGACCAGGTAGAAAAAGCCATACGGCCAAATACTACAATGGTCTATACCGAGTCGATGACCAATCCTTTACTGCAGATATCTGACCTGCCGGCGCTTTCGGCTATTTGCCGAAAACATGGCATTGCCCTGGTTGTTGACAATACTTTTACTCCCATGCAAATTGCTCCTTATAAGCTGGGCGCCGACGTGGTGGTTTACAGTATGACCAAGTTTATAAATGGAAAAAACGATTGTTTGGCCGGGGCAATTTGTGCAAGCGATGAATTTATCGCGCAATTGGCCGATGTCAATTCTGGTACGGCCATGCTGCTTGGCCCTGTGCTCGATCCTCTCCGCTCCTCAAGCATTCAAAAAAACCTGCACACCCTCCACATACGAATGAAGCAACATAGCCATAACGCCATGTTTCTGGCCATGAAGCTAAGGGAGGCTGGAATAAAACTTATTTATCCCGGATTGCCCGAACATCCCCAGCATGAGCTAATGAAAAAACTTATGAACCCCGACTTTGGCTTCGGGGGAATGATTGCCATTGATCTTGAAACAAGCAATAAGGCATCGCAACTCATGGAATTAATGCAAAAGGAAGGTGTTGGTTACCTGGCCGTAAGTTTGGGCTATTTTAAGACCTTGTTTAGCAATTCCGGGAAAAGCACCTCAAGTGAGGTTCCGGAAGAAGTTCAAAAACGCATGGGACTCTCCGAAGGGTTGATACGCTTTTCGGTTGGCCTTGATCACGACATTGAGCGTACATGGCAAAAAATGAAATACTGTTTCGAAAAAGTTAATTTGATATAGTGTTTCCTTATATCTGTTCTGTTGGTTTTAACACCCGGGCTCAAATGGGTTAAGGAAGAGCAAGGCAGGGCCCGGGTGGATTTTTTAAAACTATTTGATATTCAGGGAGAAATTTTTGTTTTTTTAACATAAAATTTATATTTCATACAAAACAAATTTGCAATTTTGCAGTTAATTAAATATAATGGTTAAAGCAATAAAAAAGGCAGGTTGAAAAAATTATATGTTTCTTCATGTTGTTGTTTTGGTTAGTTGATTGGTGATTCGGGGGTGGTTTTCCACCCCCGTTTTTTTTATAAACCCCACCAAAAGAATTGCCTGATTTTTTATCGCGTTTGCCTGTGTATTGCAACATCAGGTTTTCCCCACATCATAAAAATTATCTGCGGCACCTGAACATTTTGCATGTAATAGCCCCGAACCGGATCAAAGCCACCTGCAGCAAGTCCGAACAAGTGCTGACCAGGTCCTTTGGCATAAAACGGAACTAAGCTGTTGGTATGGTCGTCTGAATTGAATCTGGCACCTGGTAAAATTCCTTTCCCAAAATTGCCCGGCGGTGCATTAATGATTTCAGGGTGCCCTATTCCGGTAAGGTACCCTGTTTCGTGGTCGGCTGTAATAATAATCAGAGTTTCATCCCAACTGCTGTAACTCTCAACCCAATGAATTGCAGCCTGAATTGCCCGGTTTAAATCAATTTGTTCCTCAACAGTTCGCACCAGGTCCATGTCATGCCCCGCCCAGTCAATCGCTCCTCCTTCGATCATCACAAAAAAACCATCGCGATCCTGGTTAAGAATGTTCAATGCAGCCAGTGTCATTTCGGCTAAAGTTGGAATATTTTTATTAAGGGGCTGGTAAAATGGTAAATTTTCCGTTTTAGGTTTTGAACGTCCTTGCTGCAGGGTTGAGTTTACCTGAGCAATGCCTAATACCCTTGAAGGAGTATCGCCTGAGGCTAAGTTTTGAAATTGCTCCCGCGTTTGGATAACGGTCCATGGGTCGGGGGTCCCGTCGCCATCAGAATCAAGCACCCTGTATGTTTTATTATCAACAGAAAATTCCAGTTTTGGGTAACCATTTGCAAGTTGGTTCCATAACATGCGCCCCCCTACGAAGCGGTCGTTTCCTTCCGAAGGCTGGCCATCATCGTTAAACCCGGGGTTGCCTGCAGCCATAATAAGATCGATTCTGGTGTTGAAAAGCATATACCGGGCAATTTCTTCGTAATTTCCGCGGTAAACATTATGAGCTGCAAAACTTGCCGGAGTAGCATGGCTCATATGGACGCTGGAAACTACGCCAACGGCCTTTCCAATGGCTTTGGCTGCCTGAGTAATCTGTGTAAGGGTATCTCCTCGCACACTTATGGCAATGGCATTATTGAACGTTTTTTTACCGGTTGCAAGCGCCGTTCCGCCAGCTCCGCTGTCGGTTGCATCACTGGCAACATACAAAGGGTCAGTCCAGGCAAGCCTGGGGCTATAACCGTTAGTGAAAAGAATCTGACCGTCATCCTGGCTAACCACAGCCGGATAGGTTGACAGGCCAAGCTGGGTCCAGCCTTCCTGTTCAAAAGGTTGTGCATAAGCCTTGCCGGATTCGAAATAATTGGTCGCTAAAACGTGGTTAAAACCCATTCCGTCGCCAACAAAAAAAATTATGTTTTTTGGACGGGGTACAAAATCCCGATCCCTGCTCATTTGCCTCGGATGTCCACAGGAAGTAATACCAAGCAAAACAGCAAAAAGAAGATAAACGAGATTTACCCGTTTGTAAAATAAAAGGTTCATATTTTAGAAAGGTAACAAGGTTGAAAAAAGGAAATATAAATCGCAATAAAAATAGCAAAACACATCCTATCCTGACTAAGGTTACAGAACTAACCTTCCAGGACAGGTTTTCAAGGCAACGAAAACGGCTATGCCGTAAGCTTTGTTAACTGTCGAAACATCATTTCAGAAACCAAACCGCGAGAAAGAAAGAAAAGCATCCCACATTTCACGGAAACTAGCGGGATAATTTTCATGTTTAAACAACTTTTCATGCATATAGTCAAACTCTTTCCCGGCTAACTGACGAGTCCGTTTACGACGGTTATCACGGCTCTTTTTGCAGGTAACCCCCTTCATAACACAACCAGTATGATCATCAAATTTAATATTTTGTTTGGATATCAGATAATTTTAAAGAAAATTTAAAATTAGCTGACGAACTAATAAATATATTTCCATGCTTAATTTTGAAATCCTATAATAATCAATGCCGGCCTGATAAAACGGCAGGACATAGACCTGAGACGACAGAAAACAAAGTCCAAGTTCTATAATTATTATTTTTGCGGTGCAAAAAACCGGTTAAACTTTGTTCTAAAAAAAGGGCTGTTCCAGACTAAAATACGCCATGATGGTCAAATTTCTTTCTTAACCTGGAATTACACCAAAAGGCAAATATTATTATGAAGGTGCTATATCTTTCCTACGACGGAATGTGCGATGACCTCGGAAGGTCGCAGGTGATTCCTTACCTTCAGGGCCTTTCAAATAAAGGGCACCGGCTTCATGTAATCAGCTTCGAAAAAAAAGGCCCCTTCCGGAAAAACTATAATAAAATCTCTCAAATCCTAAATGTTTCAAACATAGAGTGGACTCCACTGAAATTTAGCACATCCCCCCCCTTTATCTCCAAGTTGTACGATTTGTTTAAAATGCGCAGGTCAGCTATTGAACAATACCGTAAATCTGCCTTCAAGGTGGTTCATTGCCGAAGTTATGTGGCAGCATTTACTGGTCTGTATTTGCAGCGACGCTATGGTGTACGCTTTGTTTTCGATATGAGGGGCTTTTGGGTTGATGAGCGGATTGAGGGCAACATCTGGAATTACAACAACCCTTTACACTGGCTTGCAGTCAGGTATTTCAGAAAACTGGAAAATAAATTTTTCAGGAAAGCCGATGCCATTGTCAGTCTTACCAACAAAGGGCGCGAATTTATCGGGGATGAATTTGGCGACATTGCTTCAATTAGAACCAGGGTCATACCGTGTTGTGTCGATTCTTCTCTTTTCGCTGCTAAAAATATTTCTCCGGAAGAAAAAGAAGAAGCCCGGCAGAAATTAGGTATTGCACCATATCATTTTGTGCTGTCATATCTTGGGAGTACAGGAACCTGGTATAAAACCAGAGAGATGTTGCTGTTTTACAAGCGATTGCTCAAACTACTCCCTGATACACTGTTTTTATTTATTACAGGTGATGAGCCCGGCAAAATTCTGCATATGGCATATTCATTGGATTTGGACCCTTCTGATATAATAATCATACATTCAGAAAGGGAAAAAGTACCACTTTACCTTAGTCTTTCTGACATCAGTATTTTTTTTATTAAACCGGTGTTTTCGAAAACAGCTTCGAGTCCTACCAAGCAAGGCGAAATAATGAGCATGGGCATTCCGTTTATAACCAACTCCGGCATAGGCGACATTGATGAGATTGTGGACGAGAGTCAAGCCGGAATTTTAGTTGATGGATTTTCATTCGATGCTTTCGACAGCGCTATTGCCAAAATTCCGGAGATGCTCGGCAGGAATAGGGAATCAATAAGGAATTTTGCAAAAAGCCGGTTCAACCTTGAGTCAGGTGTGGAAATGTATCATGAAATATACCAGGCCATGCGACTAAGAGGGTAAAAACCCGGTACTATGATTTTTACATGAAGCGAGCATGATTCCTAAAACACTAACACAGACAAAACGAAGGTCAGGGAAGCTAAAATTCATAATGCGAATTCCATCCGACCCTAAATTGACTAAATTCGTAAGATAAATAACCAGAGTATGGAGAGATATATCCGTAACGAAAAAATGTTGAGTCCTGCCGAGAACCAGCGATTGCGAACGTTTAAAGTGGCAGTGGTTGGTTGCGGAGGTCTGGGTGGTTATATTATCGAAATGCTTACCCGGTTAGGAATAGCCCATCTTACTGTGATTGACGGAGATGTTTTTCAAACTTCAAACCTCAACAGGCAGTTGCTTTCAACCCCCGACACAATCGGCTTGTCAAAAGCCCGTGAGGCAGTGAAAAGAGCAAAGGAGATCAATCCCGACGTTTCGGTGAAACCGGTAATGGAGTTTCTTTCGGAAATAAACGCAGAAGTGATCCTGCCTGGTCATGATTTAATTTGCGATGCCCTTGATAATGCTACGGCACGTCGTATGCTTGAAGGTTTTGCCGAAAAATTCAATATACCCCTCATATTTGGCGCTATTGCAGGCTGGTATGCCCAGGTGAGCACAATTATGCCGGGCGATCGTACAATTTCTAAACTTTACCCGGAAGAATTACACAGGGGCGAGGAAACTCATTTAGGAAACCCCTCATTTACTCCGGCTCTTGCCGCATCTATTCAGGTTGCCGAGGCAGTCAAAGTGTTGCTTAACAAAGAAGGCATTCTTCGCAACAAAATTCTTTCGGTAAACCTGCTCACTCATGAATATCAACTTTTCGATATCTGAAACCGGTTTTCGGTTTTTTTCAAAACCTCCAGGTAAAAACATAATCCACCATGACAACATATCAGCAGGCTTTGGATATAATTCTTGGTTCAGTCAATACCGTTGGACATGAACGGATTAAGCTGGAAGAATCATATGGACGAGCTCTTGCCGAGGATGTTTACTCTGATGTTGATATGCCTCCTTTCGATAAGGCAGCCGTAGATGGTTATGCGTGCCGGCGCAGCGATCTGGGAATGGTGTTGCATATCTTGGAGGTAATAGCTGCAGGACAAGTTCCCAGTCATAGGATTGAAAAAGGTCAATGTACAAAACTTATGACAGGCGCGCCTGTACCCCCTGGAGCCGATATGGTGATTATGGTAGAACTTACCGAAAAAACTCAGCCGGGATATATCAGGTTTGCCGGAGGCGAATCCCCGGCGAATATTGCCTATAAGGCCGAAGATGTAAAAATTGGCGACCTGGTCGTAAAAAAAGGCGTAAGGATTATGCCCCAGCAGGTTGCCGTCATGGCCTCGGTAGGCCAGGTCAATCCCCTGGTTTCGAAAAAGCCCCGTGTTGGAATCCTTTCGACCGGCGACGAACTTGTTGAACCCAATAAGACACCGGAGGACGGAAAAATCAGGAACAGCAATGCCTGGCAACTTGTTGCCCAGGTACTGGCTGCGGGAGCCATTCCTAACTATATGGGGATTGTACCTGATGAGGAGCATGCAATGAATAAGGCTGTTGGAATGGCGTTGGAGCAAAACAACCTGGTTGTAATAACAGGAGGCGTTTCGATGGGCGATTATGACATTGTACCTGAAATAATGAGAAGGAACAAGGTGGAGATCTTATTCGAAAAGGTGGCCGTTAAACCAGGCCGCCCAACTGTTTTTGGAAGAGCAGGCAATTGCAGTATTTTTGGCCTGCCGGGAAATCCGGTTTCCACTTTTATAAATTTTGAGGTCTTTGTAAAACCTTTGATATTTGGTATGATGGGACTTGCATGGCAGTATCTTGAGTGTGAATTGCCATTGGAAACTGACTTCCTGCGGAAAAAAGCTGACAGGCTGGAGTTTCTTCCGGTAAAAATAAATTCCAGCGGAAAAGTAGATCTTGTATCATACCACGGCTCGGCGCATATTCATTCACTTTGCCAGGCCAACGCCCTGATGACAATTCCTGTTGGAAAAACAGGTATAAAAAAAGGAGAATTAGTTAATGTTCGACCGCTTTAACCGTAGAATCAACTACCTGCGAATTTCGGTTACAGATCGATGCAACCTGAAATGCAGGTATTGCATGCCCGAGGGTAATGTCAGATTTTTTAAGCCTGGCGAAATACTAAGCTTTGAAGAGATCAGGGAGGCCATAAAAGTGGCAGTGAGCCTTGGAATAGACAAGATCAGGCTGACGGGAGGAGAGCCTTTGGTAAGGAAAGATATTGTTGACCTTGTTAGAATGATTGCATCTGTTGAAGGGATTAAGGATCTATCCCTGACAACTAATGGGCTTCTTTTAAATGGTTTTGCCTTACCTCTGGCCGATGCGGGTCTGACCCGAATTAATGTGAGCCTTGACACTCTCGACCCTATCAAATTTTCGGCCCTGACCAGAGGCGGCAACCTGGATCTGGTTCTTGCCGGAATAGAAGCAGCCAAAAGCGCTGGCCTGAATCCAATCAAAGTTAATTGTGTGATAAAATCCAATCACCTTGAGCCTGATGCTGTTGCGGTAAAGAATTTCTGCAACCACAATGGGCTGGTTGCCAGATTTATTAAACAAATGGATCTGCAAAATGGTCATTTTGAAAGGGTAGAAGGCGGCTCAGGCGGGGATTGTGCAAGTTGCAACCGGCTCCGCCTTACAAGCAATGGCATGATAAAACCATGCCTTTTCAGCAATTCTGAATTCAACATAAGGCATCTGGGCGTGAGGCAGGCCATTGAAATGGCTTTGGCCATCAAACCTGCCAAAGGGGCTAAAAATCTGAACAACTGTTTTCACAACATAGGAGGTTAATAATTTTTTTAATGGCAAAACTTTCACATACCGACGATTCAGGCAAAGCACGCATGGTTGATGTAGGCGCAAAACCATTTCAAAACAGGCAGGCTGTTGCCCGGGGAAAAATAACTATGAGCCGGCAAACGCTGGAGCTTATTCAGGAAAACCAGATCAAAAAAGGCGAGGTTTTGGCTGTTGCCGAAATAGCAGCGATACAGGCAGCAAAAAACACAGCCGGACTGATCCCCCTTTGCCACCCGTTGCAAATTACTAACATTCAGGTTACTTCCCGGTTACAATCCGATGGTGTTGAAATCGAAGCGTTGGCCCGATGCCACGGGCAAACCGGTGTAGAAATGGAAGCGCTCACTGCAGTAAGCGTTGGTTTGCTCACTATTTACGATATGTGCAAAGGTGTTGACAAAAAAATGGTGATACAAGAAATAAGGCTGATAGAAAAAAAGAAGGAATAAAAAAATGCCGGATAAATGACCCTCCTGGAAGCAGTTATCAATAGAAACTGACTTTTTGGAACTCACCCCTTTCGAGGGCAGAATCAGGATGAATTTTTTTCTTGGAGTATCGTTTCTTTATTTATGAATAAGAGTAAATGAAAATTTTATCGGTAAACATCTCTGAAAAGAAAGGCACCATCAAAAAACCCGTTTCCGAAATAATGCTTGGAAATTTTGGGGTAAAAAACGATGCACATTCTGGAAACTGGACCCGGCAGGTGAGTCTGCTGGATAAAGAAAGTATAGATCGGTTTGCTCAGGTGGCAGGCAGGAAAATTGCATTTGGAGAATTTGCCGAAAACATAACAACCACAGGACTTGAACTGGTCAAAACACTGCCCCTTGACCGGCTAACAGGCAAGGAGGCAGAGCTTGAAATAACCCAGATTGGCAAGCAGTGCCATGGAACATCCTGTACGATATTTTCAGAAGTAGGCAATTGCATCATGCCCACTGATGGTATATTTGCCCGGGTGATAAAAGGAGGTGTTTTGCGACCCGGCGATGAACTGGAATACCATCCGAAAGTTTTCAGGATTCACGTTATAACACTAAGCGACAGAGCAAGTACCGGCGATTATGACGACCGAAGCGGCCCCCGAATAAGAGCATTTCTTGAAGACCATTTTGAAAAAGAGGGGCGAAAATCCATCATCGAACAAGTAATTATCCCTGACGAACCTTCAAAACTTCGCAACCTTATGGAGGAAGCCGTCAGATGGCATGCCGATGTGGTTTTTACCACCGGTGGAACAGGGGTTGGAATGCGCGATATTACTATACGCACTGTCAAACCAATGCTCGATCTTGAAATACCGGGCATTATGGAAAAAATCAGGATTCAGTACGGTGAAAAAAATCCATTGGCGCTTTTAAGTTGCAGTGTGGCAGGGCTAATAGACAATACTCTCATTTATACTCTTCCCGGCAGTGTAAAGGCAGTTAACGATTATATGCCTGAGATATTAAAAACCATGGAACATTTGATCTATATGCGCCATGGTTTAGACTTGCATTAGAAGTAGCCAAAGATTTTTACTGGCAATGAGATTAAAACATTGCCCTAACAAGCATGGAGCCTGTATGAACAGCTCTTGCTCCTGCTGATTTCCGGCCATGATATGTCAGGTCGATCTGAAGCCATGCGTTAAGGTTTTGCTGCCAGGTTACAGTCCATAGGTTGTTGGAGCCGGGATTCAGACCTTCGAGCATTTCAAATGCTACAGGGGTGTTTCGATTGAAGGGGAAATCAATCTCTGCAATTTGAAACCGGCCTGTGAACCTGCCCCGAGCAGGAAAGCTGTAACTTAGTTCGCCACCCAGGCTTTTTATTTGAGCCCTTTCGCCTGTTATTCCAGATTTATTCACTTTTTCCGAAAACATAAAAGAACAACTGATTCTCAACCTGTTTTCGAACTGGAAGCTTAATTCGGGTCCTGCCTGATTGGCCCGGACAAGAAAGTTCCGTTGAAGGAAAAACTCCGAACGGTTATATGTTTCTTCCAATTCAGCCTGAGCAGATAGTGATATTTCGCGGTTAAAATTATAGCGAGCCCTCAACATGATTCTTCTAAGCGCCCTGTTCTCAAATCCATTACTCAGCAGCATTTTTGTCTGGTTATCGGACCATGTCATGTCAAATGAGAATACACCTGCAGACCTGTTATAAAAAATGGTGTTTCTGAATGCAGAATTTAGCGCTACCAACATGGTATCGGCCAGATTATATCCAAACGGATTAATATTTCGCAGTGAAATGCCGCCGAGATTTTTTTGGTCAATGCGTATTGAAGCCTGATTGCTGAACCTTGATAGAAATCCCTTAATGCCTTTGCGTTCGCTCCAGGCAATGCCTGGCTCAAGGCTAATCGTTTGGCTTAATGTTGTTGAAAACACTCTTGTGAATTGATCTGTCGGGATAAAAACTCTGATAAAATTAGCCTGGTCGGGAAATTTTGCAAGTTCAAACTCGTCGAGCTCCAAAATTCCATTACCATTATAATCGATCCACGAAAACACGCCCTGTCCCGCAGGAACTTTCATAAAAATATATTCGCGTTTTCGCTCCATACCGCTACCAGTTTCGTAAAACAGGTTTGAAACTACTGTGCCATCGAACCATCGCGAAAAATAGCTAATGCGTCCTCCCATGGTGTTTTCCTGGCTGTTCTGGGGGTCTCCCTGAAAAGAGAGCGAACGCGAATTAACCAGAACCGACAATCGTTGTTCAGGATTTCTCATGAGTTCGTAGCTGAGGCCGTATTCTCTTGCTATTGATTCGTCAATAAACCTGGTGCCAGCAGGCAGCCTCCGGTTGCGCACTTTATAATAGAGTCTGAACCGGTTACGGGAATCCTCCTGATTTGTTAAAAAAAACAACCATTCGTCGAAAAAGGAGCTTATAAGGGACAAACTCTGTTCTCCGGCGTTCCTGCGGCGGTTGTGCTCCATCTGATGCTCAAAGCCGGCTTTAAAAAAAAGTATAGGCCTGGAAATACCGGCCAGGTGCCTGTAAAAATCTGTTTCTTTTTGCCCGTAAGAGTTCAGCAGACTTCCTGAAAAGTTTACCCGGGTTTTTCCAAGGGCGAGTCTGGTTTCGGCGAGGTTCATAATACCGCGGAAAGCAGGCCCGCCTTGAAACGATCTGAGTGAGTAGTTGATGCTTCCAATACGGTCCCCGGTTAACTTCAGGCTGATATTTGTGTTGTTTTCAGGTGCAGTTGATTGCAGCGCATCAAGGTTCCAATCACGCTGGAATTCGAGAGGCCTGAAAGGTTCGATTTGTGAAAAATTTCTTGAAACCCACTCATGCGAGCCGGCAAACTGTAATGTCCATTGCTCTAATCCTTTTGATCTAATTGGGATTTCATGATTTAATTTAAAAAGTATTCCCTGCCCTGAGTCATTGTTCCTGTCAAGGTCGGAAAACAGATTAAGATTGTTGTTGCTCATTGCTAACTCAAACCCGGCAGAGGATCTGCTTCCAACCCTGAAATCGCTTCCAATAGTTAGCATTTGCTTCCGTTTTGGGGTTACCAGTTGTATTGTAGGGTCATGGGTTCCTTGTTTCTGACCGTTTATTGGGGCAATCCATTGAAACGCCCTTCCGTTGGCAGCAGTCAACACCTGGCGGTATGATCCATTACCTTCTCCAACAAAGGAAAATCCGACCTGAAAAACAGCTCGTAAAGGGTCCTGGGAAGCTACAAAAACAGAATCAAATCCAAGTGAATCGATCATCATGTACATAACCCGGTCACTTTGAAAACCAATATTCTGAACGTTCCAGTCGTAGGCCTGGTCAAGATTGTCGCCAATACGGCTTAGTTTAGAAATCTGGTCTTCGGTTAATTCCTGAAAAAGGTGTTGATTTTTGTGGTCCTGCTCAGAGAAAAAATTAATCCTCAGGCTTGACCTGTCTGTGGTTGCACGTGCTCCGGTAAACACAACAGAACGGGCATAATTCCTTTTGGCGTATTCAAATTCCACCACGATTCTGCATTCACGGGTTATAATCCGCCGCGAGGTAAAGGTTATCTCGGCCTGGTTATAATCAATGATATAGTCCTGGTCCATTCCCCTGGTCAACAAAACCCCGTTCAGATAAACCCGCTCTGTACCGGAAAGGACAATAACAAACCCTTCGTTGTTGTTTCCTGACAGCCGGTAAGGACCCTGGTTTCCTTCTACAACCGAAATATGGTTTCTTACAAAATTACCTTTGGCTATGGCAGCAGATGCCGATATCTGAACATCGGCATTTGGCATCAATCCTGCGTCATGAGCCTTTGTGTTGTACAATCCCTTTCCACCCTGCGCTCTTCGGGAGAAGGTCATAAAGTGGCTTTCGGGCCGGTCGAAATCAAAATCGCCCGCTGTAAACTGACCCCCGTGACCCGAAAGCTGAATGTAAACCCTGTCGAACTCATGCAGTTGCCTTGTTGTACCGTCTGGCTGAAAAGGAATATCCTGGTCAGACAAAGCAGCATTAATTTGTATTTCGTGACTCAGGCTACCTGTTAGCTGAAGGTTCATTTCTGACTGTACCGAAAGGTCTTGTCTGTTTCCGATAGTAATTCCCCGTGCGATACTCCCGCTGCTTGTAATCCCGCCAACATTTAGCAACCCATGCGTTGGTAAAACTGGCGGATTGCGCAGGAAAGCAGGCCTGGCTAAAATATCCCTCTCGTAGGCCAGAACTGTATCCCTGTGAAAAAATGGAATAGAAAGCATAAAAGGCAAAACGCGGTAGCTTACCACAAGGCTGTCGGTTTGCCAAAAATCAGGGATCCGGAGGCGCAATTTTGCACTTGCAGGATCGAGATGGAAGAATGCTGAATCAAGCGGAAGGCTATCCGGTCCTAAAATTTGAAAATGCCTCGCATCAATACTTAATGTATCAAGAACATGGATGGACTGCCCGGCAAATATTTTTTTTTGGCGAAAGGCAATGACCGTTTGCGAGAGCACACTATTGCCCGCAAAAATAAAGAACACCAGAAGAATTGGCATCCGGTAAACCAGGTAGAGAATATTTTTCAAAATCAACTTAATAATGTGATCCTGGTTTTGGTTTTTTGCATAAAATTACCTGGTTAAAACCGGAAAAACAACCTGCAAAAAAACAGGCCTTCACCTATTTGGAGAGGCCTGCAACTAAATAAATTTTATTCGCCTAAAAAAGCCCTGAAATGTTGCCCTCGTTGTCGATGTCAATTTTTTCGGCCGAAGGTTGTGAAGGCAGTCCAGGCATGCGCATAATGGTGCCTGCAATTGGGATAATAAATCCTGCTCCGGCAGCAGTTTCGAACTCCCTGATTTTCACTGTGAAGCCGGTTGGCCGGCCTAACTTGTACTGGTCGTCGGAAAGCGACTTCTGGGTTTTTGCTACGCAAACAGGAAGTTTGTCAAGACCAAGTTTTACAAACTGGTCAATCTGTGCTTTAGCCTGAATGGTGTACTCAACTTTGGATGCGCCATATAATTTAGTCGCTATTGTATGTAGCTTATCTTCAATTGAATCCGAAAAATTGTATAAGGGTTTAAAACAGGATACGCATTTTTCGGCTTCTTCTTTTACCATTTGGGCAAGTTCAATAGCTCCCTCCCCGCCTTTTTCCCAGGCCTCGCAAATGGCCACCTTAACCCCAAGTTCGTTGCAGCGAATCTTTACTGCTTCTATTTCTTCATAGCTGTCGGATAAAAACTTGTTGATGGCAACAATCGGACTAAGATTAAAATGTTTGATGTTCTCAATATGTTTTTCAAGATTGGGAAGACCATTTTTAACTGCATTTACATCTGGTTCAGAAAGTTTTGCCAGTTTAACCCCTCCGTGGTATTTCAGTGCCCTGATAGTAGCAACAATAACTGAGGCATTGGGGTTCAGCCCGCCGTACTGGCATTTGATATTTAGGAATTTTTCGGCACCCAGTTCGGAGGCAAAGCCAGCTTCGGTAACTACGTAATCAGATAGGGATAGCCCTGTTTTAGTAGCAATAATGGAATTGGTTCCCTGAGCAATGTTTGCAAATGGCCCGCCGTGAATAATTGCAGGGTTACCTTCAATGGTCTGCACCAGGTTTGGCATAATTGCGTATTTCATAAGGGCTGCCATTGCGCCCTGAGCATTGAAATCGCGAGCATAAACAGGGTTGTTGTCGTAGGTAAATCCCACCATAATGTTTCCGAATTTGTTTTTCAGGTCTTGCAAATCTTTTGCCAGGCACAGTGCAGCCATTATTTCAGAAGCTGCTGTAATATCGAAACCGGTTTGCCGGGGAACTCCCTGCTTTGGGCCGCCCAACCCGATTATAATATCGCGCAGGGCTCTTTCATTCATATCTATAACCCTTTTCCAGATGATTTTCCGGGGGTCAAGGTTCAGGGCATTGTTTTTTTCCTGTAAATGATTATCGATTAAAGCGCTCAGCAGGTTGTGGGCTTTTTCGACTGCAGCCAGGTCGCCTGTAAAGTGCAGGTTTATGTCTTCCATGGGTAGTACCTGTGCATATCCGCCACCGGCTGCACCACCTTTGATGCCAAACACAGGGCCTAATGAAGGCTCCCGCAAAACCACTGTTGTTTTTACTCCAATCCGGTTCAACCCCTCGGTGAGGCCAATGGAAGTGGTTGTTTTTCCTTCACCTGCAGGCGTTGGAGTGATGGCCGTTACCAAAATAAGTTTTTTGCCTCTTGCCTTCTTTTCGTCAATAAGTTTCAAAGGCAATTTGGCAATGTATTTGCCGTACAAATGCAATTGGTCGGCATCTACACCAAGCTGAGATGCAATTTTGGAAATCGGCTGCATAGTTGCTGCCTGTGCAATTTCGATATCAGTCATTTTCCCTCCTTTTGTTGATGGTATTGTGTGTTTTCAGATATTGGCAAATAAACCCATTTTACAGGGTTTTGTTTAACAGACTCCCAAAAATCAGACATTTGGCAAGTATTCCAAAATAGCGCAAAGCAAAATCGAACATGAAAAATGCGAAGCAGCAAGATGTTTTATATGCACGACCTTTTTGATAACATTTTGGTGCTTGGCGCAGTGCCGGATTTCGAAGCACTAAAGTGTCAAAACACCTCAAAAGTTGATGCGAGGTGGAAGGTTTAATGAGCTATTTCGCCCGCTTCTGCCACATACACGCAGTTTTAAGCTGGCCTTCTTTCCACGGTCATTGTCAAGTCGTTGTATTCCCGCACTTTTGCTGTCATTTTTAGTTGGTCTGTTTTTTCTGTCAGGCTAGTTTGTTGGCTGTTATAAAAATTTTAGAGGAAAGGGATTTCAAAAAATAATTTTTCCTTTGGGTGGCAAAGGTGAAAGTTCTTTTTTAATTTTTGGTCTGTGCATTGGCTTGAGTGAATTGCAAATTCTTAGTTTTTAGGTTTTCTATCTATTTAAACTCCTTGCCCAAAGCTACTTCCAGGTACTATCCGCAAGTTTTATTTTTGTTGAAATTTAAATTTGCTTTTTATTTCATTCATAAAATAAGCACCTTGAGAGGGCGAACTCATTAACTCTTCATACACTTTTTCTGGCACATCAACATACTGATAAATCGCACCGTGATGAAATTCAATTTCTAAAATATGTGCTTCTTTGTCATAGCCAACTGCCGCAATGGTTGAAGATGCTACAGGAATTCTTTTAGTTCCTGAATTACTGTCTGCCGAAATTATTGTGAGTAATTTTTTCCCTAAATCAGTGGTGTAGTATTTTTGATCTCTACTCGTTAGCTTGTTGGGTATCGTGAAGTATAACCAACCAAAATCAATCAGAGGTTTTATATGGTTTTGGAAATTTTTTGTGTTTTTATAAAGACCTATTTTTTCAAATATTTCATC
>DATIKK010000216.1:0-7466 GCA_035477635.1 Bacteroidales bacterium
CAAGCATTGCGAGCAACACCAGTAACGTGATTTTGTTAGGATTCATCCGGAAATTATTTTATGATTAAGGTCGGATGGAACTCGCATGATGAATTTTCATCCGTGTTTGTGTTTTGCGAATCATGCTCGTTTCATTTTTTATTGATGTTTAATTGAATCCTGTTTTAATTGTTTGTCATCTCCCTAATCGTTGGGTTGGGCATTTGACGATGTTGCAATAGCAACAGCCGATACAAGTTCCTCCCATGATTGTTTGAGTTCCTTCAGTGTGGAAATCCCTTCAGGGGTAGTAGAGTAGTATTTTCGTGGCGGCCCACCTGTTGATTCTACCCAACGGTAGGTGAGCAATCCATCGTTTTTCAGCCGGGTCAGCAAGGGGTATATGGTGCCCTCCACCACCAGGAGCCTGGATTCTTTCATTGTCTGAAGAATATCGTTTGCATAGGCTTCGCGCGAAGACAGCAAAGAAAGTATGCAAAACTCCAGGACTCCTTTTCGCATTTGTGCTTTTGTATTTTCAAGGTTCATTTTCTATGAAATTAATCGCAGCAAAGATAAATTAAATTTTAGTACTATGCAATGCAAGGTATTAAATTTTTGAATTTTTTTTTATTCTGTTGAAAAATAATAGGTTATATTTGCCTGACGGTTTTTGGCATAACGGTCGCAATATTACGACAAATTGGCAGAAAACTTTTGATGGCACACAGTTTGGGGAAAACCAGAGTTATAAAAAAAAATGATTTATGCAAAAAGGCAATATTAAAGTACAGACTGAAAATATTTTTCCGATCATAAAAAAATTCCTTTACTCCGACCACGAGATTTTTATTAGGGAATTGGTTTCAAATGCTGTTGATGCTACCCAAAAGTTAAAAACATTATCCTCGGTGGGGGAATTCAGGGGCGAATTGGGCGACATGCGAATAGAAGTAAAGATCGATACCAATGCCAAAACCATTACCGTAAGCGATACAGGCATTGGCATGACCGGCGAGGAGGTAGAAAAATACATCAACCAGATTGCTTTTAGCAGCGCCGAGGAGTGGGTGGCAAAATACAAGAACCAGGAGGGGAAAGGATCTATAATCGGACATTTTGGATTGGGTTTTTACTCGTCCTTCATGGTTTCGAAAAAGGTTGAAATTTTCACCAAATCATACAAAGATGGTTCAGAGGGAGTAAGATGGGAATGTGATGGTACGCCCGAATATTTAATCGAATCAAACTCAAAAGCCCAACATGGCACCGATGTAGTATTGCATTTGGCCGACGATTCGGAAGAATTCCTTGAAGAAGGTCGCATTTTTGGTCTGCTGAAAAAATACTGCAAGTTTTTGCCGGTCGAAATAGTTTTTGGCACACAGAAGAAATACGAAAAAGCGAAGGATGAAACGGGCGAGGAAAAGGAAGTTACTATCGAAGAACCCCGTGTGATCAACAACACCAAACCTGCCTGGACCCAAAAGCCCTCCAACTTGAATAACGACGAATACCTGAAGTTTTACAGGGAGCTATACCCGATGACCTTCGACGAACCCTTGTTCAACATCCACCTTAATGTGGACTACCCGTTCAACCTCACAGGTATTTTGTATTTCCCAAAAGTGAAGCAGAATTTTGAGGTGCAGCGCAACAAAATTCAATTGTACAGCAACCAGGTTTTCGTTACCGATTCGGTCGAGGGCATTGTGCCGGATTTTCTCACACTCCTCCATGGAGTGCTTGATTCGCCAGATATTCCGTTGAATGTGTCGCGCAGTTATCTGCAAAGCGACAACAATGTGAAAAAAATCAGCAGTCATATTACCAAAAAGGTTGCCGACAAGCTCGAAGACCTGTTCAAAAACAACCGCTCAGATTTTGAGTCGAAATGGGACGACATTAAGATTTTCATTGAATACGGCATGGTGTCCGACGAGAAATTCAAGGAACGCGCCAAAAAATTCTGCTTGCTCAAAAATGTTGAGTCAAAATATTTTACTATTGAAGAGTATCAGAACCACATAAAAACAAACCAGACCGACAAGGATAAAAATGTTGTGCATCTCTATGCTAACCATCCTGAAGACCAGCATAGTTTTGTAGAATTGGCCAGGGAAAGGGGCTATGATGTGCTTTTATTGGAAACGCCCATTGATAGCCATTTTGTAAACATGCTTGAATCTGACCTTAAAAAATCAACTTTTGTCAGGGTTGACTCTGATGTAATCGACAAGTTGATCAGAAAGGAAGACGAACTTCCCTCCAAACTATCGGATAGCGAAAAGCAATCCTTAAAACCAGTGATAGAAAAAATGGTTGATAAGGAAAGTTTCCAGGTAATTTTTGAAAACCTGAGCGAAACAGAGCCTCCAATGATTATTACTCAGCCTGAATTCATGAGGCGTATGAAGGATATGTCGCTACTCGGCGGAATGAACTACATGAGTCAACTCCCCGATAATTTTATGCTGGTTGTTAACTCCAACCATCCGTTGGTTTACAAAATTATCTTTGAAAAGGATGAAGAAGTCCGCGACAGGTTAATCCTGCAGGCAATTGACCTTGCTATGCTTTCGCGCAATCTTTTGAAAGGTGAAAGGTTGACCGAATTTATTAAACGAAGCGTGGATCTTATTTAAAAAAATCGGTTACTCCCACCGGATACAAAACAACCGGTTAATTTTAACATTTTTTGCCTTTTTAATTTAACAAAGACTAAATAAGCCTGTTACCTTTGAATTAAAAATAATAACATCCAAAACACGAGCATGATTCGTCAAATTTAACACGGATGAAACGAAGTTCAGCGAAGCTAAAATTCATCATGCGAGTTTTCTTTCAGCGAGCCCTACGGGGTTCATTTGACTTTAACCTTAAAATTATTTACGAATGAAAACACCTGTTATTCCACAAAAGTGGATCACCATCGGAGTGATAATAGTGGTTGTAATAATTGGCTATTTATACATTCGTGGCGCATACAACAGCATGGTACGGCTCGATGAAGGAGTGGCCGGCCAGTGGGCTCAGGTTGAGAATGTTTATCAGCGCAGGGCTGACCTGATACCCAACCTGGTAAATGTGGTAAAGGGGTATGCAGCCCATGAGCGCGAAACACTGGAGGCGGTTGTTGAGGCCCGAAACCAGGCAATGCAGGTTCAACTCGACCCGGCAAACCTTACCCCGGAAGCAATAGCACAGTTTCAAACCGCCCAGGATGGTCTTTCTTCTGCCTTAAGCAGGCTTATGGTGGTTGTTGAGGCATATCCCGATCTAAAAGCCAATCAAAACTTCCTGGATTTGCAAACCCAATTAGAAGGCACCGAAAACCGCATTTCTAATGAACGGCGGAAATATGCTGAAATAATAAGGGATTACAACACTAACATAAGGCAGTTTCCAAGGATGATCTTTGCCTCCATGTTTGGTTTTGAGAGAAAAGCCCAGTTCGAGGCAGTTGAAGGAGCCGAAATTGTCCCAGTAGTAGAATTTTAGCCATGGCAACAAACGCAAAAAGGTTTTTTTCAAAAACCGACGAGAGTAAGATTTTAAATGCAATAGCCCGAGCCGAGGCAGAGATTTCGGGCGAAATTCGCGTACATATTGATAGCGAATTCAAGGGAGAGGTGCTCGACAGGGCAGCTTCAATTTTTAAAAACCTCGGAATGGTAAAAACCAAATACCGCAATGGTATTTTGTTTTATCTGGCTGTTAAATCGAGGAAATTTGCGGTGATTGGCGATAAGGGCATAAACCAAAAGGTAAGCGAGCATTTCTGGGAAGCCATAAAAAGCAATATGGGCGATCATTTCAGGCAAGGCAATTTTGCAGAGGGTCTAATTGAAGGCATCGAAACAGCAGGCAATGAGCTGAAAAAACATTTTCCTGCCGAAAAGAATAATTTAAATGAACTTACAGATGAAATATCAAGCTCCTGATAATGAAATGCCTAAAGGCCTACTTCCTGCCTTTTTTCGAAACATTTTTCTGTTTTCGATCATGGTGTGTTTTTTTCTGCCGCCCAAACAGTTAGTAGCTGCGATTCCGGAAGCCCCCAACCCTCCTACCCTTGTTACCGATTTAGCAGGACTGCTGGCAACAGACCAACGACACAGCCTTGAGGCAAAACTCACTGAGTACCATCAATTGCATGGAACCCAAATAGCTATAGTAACCATTCGTGATCTTGGGGGAATGGCAGTAGCTGAGTTTGCCGACCAGCTTGCAGAGAAATGGGGCATCGGGCAGGCCGGAAAGGAGAACGGCGTCCTCATTCTTGTAAATCCGGCAGACGGCAATGCCAGGGGGAATGTTCATATTTCGGTTGGTTATGGCTTAGAGGCAGTTATTCCTGATATTACTGCAAAAAGGATAGTTGAAAGGGAACTTTTGCCCAATTTTCGCGAGAACAGGTTTTTTGAAGGGTTAGATCATGGCTCCACTGTGCTGATGCAATTGGCCGCAGGCGAATTTCCGGCCAGTGAATATATGAGGCCCGATGTCCCTGATGTTGCAGGGTTTGTCTTTTTTGCGTTATTCACGATAGTTTTCCTGCTATTGTTTGCCGGCAAACGTAGGTCGCATCACAGCATGGGCCGACAAATACCGTTGTGGACCCTGCTTATGATGATGGGAAGCGCAGGTGGAGGAAGCCGCGGTTCATCATGGGGCAGTTTCAGTAGTGGCAGAGGGTCCTTCGGAGGCGGGTTTGGCGGCGGCAGTTTTGGAGGCTTCGGAGGGGGCAGTTTTGGCGGAGGAGGAGCCGGAGGCTCGTGGTAGCAATTATGCGACTTTTTATTCTAAACGAAATAATCAGCACCTATGCAGATATTTAACCATTTTTATTAACATAATAAACTATTTGTATTTTTGCTTCAAAATTTAATTTTATGTTTGAAGCGCTGCAATTAATTGATGCCACCAGGTTGAATTTCTCCGAAGGTGGCCTTTTTATTTTAAATATTGCCATTGCCTTTATCATGTTCGGCGTGGCACTCGAAATCAAAGTCGACCATTTTCTTGAGCTGATCAAAAACCCTAAACCGGTTTTGCTTGGGGTTGTTTCGCAATTTGTACTGCTTCCATTTATCACCACAGCCCTGGTTTTTGCTTTTTGGAACAATCTTACGGTAGGCGTAGCTATGGGTATGATATTGGTAGCTTCCTGCCCTGGTGGAAATGTTTCCAATTTTATTTCAACATTTGCAAGAGGTAATGCCGCCTTATCAGTAAGCCTTACGGCAATAGCAACCATCGCTGCAATTGTTATGACCCCGCTCAACTTTTTCATTTGGGGTAGTGTTTACAGCAGTTTTGGACCCCATGCCGAGAACAGTTTGCTTAAAGAGTTGTATATCGACCCTGTGGCTATGTTTCGTATCGTTCTTATCCTGCTCGGTGTGCCAATTTTAATCGGCATGCTTACAAACGGTTTTTTTCCGAAGCTAACAGAAAAAATCAAAAAGCCCATCTGGGCCTTTTCAATAGTCTTTTTTGTAGGAATGCTGGTGGTTCTGTTTATCAACAACTATGACCATTTCATTAAGCATATCTATTGGATTTTTATTATCGTACTGCTGCATAATGGCCTTGCATTAACCACTGGTTATAGTGTTGCGAGCCTTTTCAGGCAAAACCTTGCCAACCGGAAAACTATTTCAATTGAAACCGGAATACAAAACAGTGCCTTGGGCCTGGTACTCATATTCAACCCTGCAATTTTCCCGGCCAACCTGCCAACCGGGGGCATGGCCATTGTAGCCGCCTGGTGGGGTATCTGGCATATTGTTGCGGGTATGGGACTTGCATTTTTCTGGAGATATAGATCCAAAGCAGATGCTGTATGATGCTCAAGAACAAGGACAAGCTTTTCCGGAAAACCAGGGGCTGGTATATTTTCTCAAAAGTTATTCACTTCTATTTGCGTCTTTTCTACAAGCAAATTGTTGTTGAGGGAAAAGAGCTGATACCAAAGGGTTGTCCTGTAATTTTTGCCCCAAACCACCAGAATGCACTTATGGATCCTCTCATATTGCATTTTGGGGCTCGCATGCAAACTGTTTTCCTTGCTCGCGCTGATATTTTCAAAATTCCCGTGCTGAGAGATTTTTTCTTTTGGTTAAAAATCTTGCCGGTGTTCCGCATACGCGATGGAATTGAAAATCTTCAGAATAACGACGAGTCTTTTAATATAGCTGTTGAGGTTCTGGAACATGGACGGTCGGTGGGCATTTTCCCGGAGGCTACCCATACCAATTTGCGCCGCCTGCTCCCGCTCAAAAAGGGAGTTCCCAGGCTGGCTTTCCTTGCCGAATCGAAAAATAACTTTTCGTTGGGCATCAAAGTGATACCTGTTGGAATACATTACAGCAACTATGAAAAAATGCACAGCACCGTGCATATCAGATTTGGAGAGGCTATAGAGGTAGCAACATTCCGTGATGCCTGGTTGCAAAATCAGCAAAAGGCAATGCTGCTCCTGCGTGACGAAATTGGCAGCAGGATTTCAGACCTTGCCATAAACATTAAGGATACTCACAGCTACGATACCATTTTCAGGGCATCAGAGTTACTTGCCAAGCCATTGTTGCTTGCAACCGGAGAAAAGAGGGTAAATCAGGAAAAAAAGTTCAAATCTCAACGTGCCATTACCAGAATACTTGAGCAGGATAAACTAACCAGCATAGGCCAAGAAAGTTCATTATTCGGAAAAACGGAAGAGTTTGTAACCCTTCTTACCAAATTTAAAGTTGGCTCGCTGGGTATGGGAATCAAGCCGGGAGTAATCAGATTAACCTGGTTTAAGATATTTCTTGTTTTGTTTGTACCGGTTTATTTATATGGAGCATTAAATGGTATTCCAAAATCGTTTTTTTTGCAACTGCTGCTAAAAAAATTCAAGGATCGCCAGTTTCACAGTTCCATCAAGTATGTTTGGGGAATGGTGGTGGCACCGTTATTTTTTGTGGCACAGGCAGCCCTGGTTTGGGTATTGTCCGGAAATGCCTTGTGGGCTCTTGTTTATTTGCTCAGTATTCCGATTGGTGTGGTTTTTTCAAAAATTTACCTGATTTGGATAGAGAAGTTTATTTCGGCTTTAAGACTGGTTCACTTAAGGTTATTAAAGCCACAATTATTCAATCGGGTGCTTAATTCATTTCATGTTGTTTTGGAAGGTCTTGGAAAAGCCTATCAAAAAATGTAACACTCAAATTTCTAAAACGAAACAGGAAGTTTTACGGGTGCTTGCCTGCCAGGACTCCTCCCCCGGTAAAAAAGTTTTTTGTTTAGCGCCTATACGTTTGCAGGATATTTTTGTAACCCAGATTAGTTATTGACAGCATAGCGACCAAGTACTTAGATGGATTTGACCCCGGTTAAGTGCTTAGCATATGAATTTTTTAGTATAGTAACATTATTTGAAAAAACCAAACAGAGTTCGACACTGAAGGAACTCAGGCTTTTGAATAATAGCTGAATTG
>DATIKK010000217.1:0-7372 GCA_035477635.1 Bacteroidales bacterium
CAGTAAGCTCGCGCTATTTGAGGCTTACACTTCCCACAGTGGTGTATAACCTGCAATTGCCGCCCGATTTGATTCCAATTCCATATACACATTATTGGCTAAAAAAGGATGGCGAATATCACGAGATTAGAAATATAGCCCATCTGCGCCGGGTTTATCCCGATAGAAGAGAAGCATTCAGGAATTTTCCGGGTTTGAATGACATGGACTTCAATGAACCCTCCAATATCCTCAGATTAATCAAACACCTTGAAGGTATCGAATAACAAGACCTATTTTCACGGATTATTTCAGAAACCATGTCGGATAAACTACCCGACAGGTTGCAAATACTTTATTCCGGTCTGAAACTGTTGGAATATTTTTCGAATACTCCCATCCCAAACAAGGCGTAGTCATAAACCACCGGGTCGTTTGGATTTAGTTTCCTGAGATTGCAGGTAAGTTCCTCCACAGCTCTCCAGTCATCCTGTTTGCGTTGCAGCAGCCCCAGCATTCGGGCAACCCTGCCTGAGTGAACATCAAGAGGGCACATAAGGTGAGCAGCAGATATTCTTCTCCAGATACCAAAATCCACACCTGAGTTATCGCTACGAACCATCCACCGGAGAAACATATTCAACCTTTTGGCTGAAGCACCTGCTGCGGGATTGCTTATGTGTTTGGCAGTGCGGGCAGGATGGGGAATTTCGAAGAACACTTTGCGAAACCCGCAAATGGAATCTTTTATGCTGCAGTTTGGAACATAATGCTCAGCGAACACATTTTCCAAACCTCCATATTGCTGATACAGATTTTTTAAAGAAAAAAGAAAAAACTCCAAATCGGTAGCATTGAAGGTGCGATGCACAAACCGTGCAAAAGGTTTCAGGTCGGTTGTGGAAAAGTGCATCACAAAATCGTGGGGCCGCATTCCCATCAATCGCATTAGTTTCATTCCGTTATCAATAATAGATTTGCGATTGCCCCATGCGATAGTGCAAACAAGGAAAGCAGCAATTTCTATATCAGCCTTATCTGAAAACAGATGGGGCACGGACACAGGATCCGATTCGATAAAAGAAGGTTGGTTGTAATAATAAACCTTTTGGTCAATCCATTGTTGGAATTGGCCAGGAGCCACATTGCGGTCTGGAAAAATCATAAAACCTTAATAGCAAGAACGATGCATGCGAAAAAACAGAAGTGAATAAAAACCACCTTAGAAATTTTCCTAAAAGTAGTAAAATTAACTGCGAAAAAATTGATCAAAAAAACGCGACTCCAATTGTTGCAACATATTCAGGAAATATTTTTGTAGATTTGTGTACCACTCTAACATCGTTTTTACAACTACACAACACATGAATGACGAATTCTTTTTAAAGAAAGCCATAGAAATGGCATCAGCTAATGTTTTGGCTGGCGGTGGCCCTTTTGGAGCTGTTATCGTAAAGGATGGCACAATCATAGGTAGCGGAGCAAATCAGGTTACGCCCACCAACGACCCCACTGCCCATGCAGAGATCATAGCAATAAGAAATGCGTGTCAAAACACTGGCCATTTCAGGCTCGATGGATGTGTGCTTTATACCAGTTGCGAGCCATGTCCAATGTGCCTTGGGGCTATTTACTGGTCGCATATCAGTAAGATTGTTTTTGCAGCGGGCAAGGCCGATGCAGCCAGGGCAGGTTTCGATGATTCCTTTATCTACGAACAATTTGCCCTCGGGCCACTGGAACGGTCAATACCGTCGAAAAGCATCATCTTAAAAGAGTCGTCAGAACCTTTCCAACGCTGGCAAAATCTCGAATCAAGGGTAGAATACTAAGTCCGGAAATTTTTAATGCACCACATCGAGCCATTTTATAACTGGCGAAATTACTACATAGCTTCTGAAGACGTACATTCGCCCTTTTTCGGCAGGCAGTATTCAGAATTTGAGTTTACACACGCCATATATAACTACCTAATCCACCCGCAGTGGGATGAGTTCGGATCATCAACCCTGTTCATAAAAATACTTTATGCCGATTACGAAGAAGGATTTTGCATAATAGAAATGATGGGCGAATGGAACGACTGTCTTTACAACGATATCATGTACCTCAAAAGAAATGTTGTCGAAATCTTGATTGCCCATAGAATAAGAAAATTCCTGTTAATTGGTGAAAACGTACTGAATTTTCATTTTTCCGACGACAGTTACTACCAGGAATGGTTTGAGGAAATTGAGGATGGATGGATCGTAGCTTTGAATTTCCGCGACTTTATCATACGCGAGTTTGGGAATGCAAATATAGATTACTACATAGCATTTGGAAAGCACTTCGATGAAGTAAACTGGCGCAGTTATACTCCGAATCAGTTGTATCAGATAATAGATTCGGCAATGATACGCAGGCTTAACCCTTAACAAAAGGATGGCCTAAAGTTTTTTGATACGATTGTTGACCTGAGCAAGCGTTTTACTGGCTTCGCTAATTTTTTTAGCAAGCTGATCAATTTTTTGGTACAGGCGACCCAAATCGAGGGTAACCAGTTTTCTTTTAAAGACCATAAGTCGTCCGTCAACCAAAACGGTTTCGACATCGGAGCCGCGCATCGAATACACGATAAGCGAATAAATATTGAATACCGGGTGGGCATGGGGTTGGTCCATATCAAGAATGATAATGTCGGCACGCTTTCCTGTCTCGATCGAACCAATGAGGTGGTCCATTCCAAGCACCCTGGCCCCGCCAATAGTTGCCATTTCGAGGGCAGTCCTGGCATTAAGGATGGTGGGATCGTCGTTAAATAGTTTATGAATAAAAGCGGCTGAGCGTATTTCGTCGAACAAGTCAAGGTCGTTGTTGCTGGCTACCCCATCGGTTCCAATCCCTACCTTTACTCCTGCCTTCAAAAAGGCAGGCACCGGCGCAACGCCGCTGGCCAGTTTCATATTGCATTGCGGATTATGCGCCACCCCTACCCCACGCCTGGCAAATATCTTAATGTCGTCTGCGTTTAGGTGCACGCAATGGGCAGCAACCACGTTTGAGCCCAGCGCCCCGATACTGTCGAGATATCCTACAGGGCTCATCCCATACTCTTTTTGTGTAAATTCAACCTCACCCCTTGTTTCGGCAACATGAATATTGAAAGGAACCCGGTATTTATCTGAGAGGTCTTTCCCTTTTTTAATAACACCGGCCGACGTTGTGTAAGGCGCGTGGGCCGAAACCCCAATAGTGATAAGAGGGTGGCCTGCCCATCTGGCAAGAAGTTTTTCGCTCGTACGAAGGGCATGTCCGGGCGATGGATTATTGGGAACGGCAAAATCAATAAGACTCTCGGTAAGTACTGCTCTAATACCTACCTGGTCAACCACGCGGGCCATCTCCTCGGCATAAAAGTACATATCATTAAACGTGGTGGTTCCACCAAGCAACATTTCGGCAATGGCCAGACGGGTTCCTGTTCGTACATTCTCAGGGTTGACAAACTCGGCTTCGACCGGAAAAATATGGTCGAACAACCACTCACGAAGGTGAAGATCGTCGGCATAACCTCTGAAAATAGTCATCGGCGAGTGCGTATGGGTGTTGATAAAACCGGGAAGCACAAGTTTGCCTTTGGCATCGATCAGGTGTCTTGCCTTAAAAATTTCCATCAGGTCGGGGGTATGACCAAGTTCTATGATCTCGCCATCGTTTACTGCTATGGCACCGTTTTCAATAATCCTGAAATTGCTATCCATAGTAACTACCAGAGCATTAATAATGAGGTAGTCGGCATTTACTCCAAAACCTTTTTCATTACCCGGGGAATTGACAACTGGTTTTGCCATATAGCTTATGAAAAAATTAATCAATAAAATGAGAAGCATCACATTCGCTCCGGTAAAGTATTTTCAGACAAAAAAAGAACATGAGGTTTGCCGGATTAAATGGAAAAATTTCACAAATTTAATGGTTTTCGACATTACCGAACTTTTTGCTATTTTAGCCAATGTAAAAAAACACACTTTGCATGATTGAGAAAATAAAAGAAACCGCTGCTTATCTGGCAGAAAAGACCAAATTTACGCCCGATGTGGGCATCATTCTGGGATCAGGTCTGGGTGGTCTGGTAAAGGCCATAAATGTAAAGCATAAGTTTGAGTATGGCGAAATACCCAATTTTCACGTTTCAACGGTCGAAGGCCACGCCGGCAAATTGATTTTTGGAATACTTGGAGGAAAAAACTTGATGGCTATGCAGGGCCGCTTCCACTATTACGAGGGTTATCCTCTTCAGGAAGTTACCTTTCCCGTGCGGGTAATGAAGCAATTGGGAGTAAAGACAGTGTTTCTGTCGAATGCTGCCGGAGGATTGAATCCTTCCTACGAGGTAGGCGATCTGATGATTATCCGCGACCATATCAATTTCTTTCCGGACAACCCATTGCGCGGAAAGAATCTGGATGAGTTGGGCACCCGGTTCCCCGAAATGAGTAAGACGTATAATCCGCAGCTAATTAGCCGTGCAAAAGAAATAGCCCGCGAACACAAAATAAGGTTTCAGACGGGGGTTTATATCGGTAGCCCCGGCCCCACCCTCGAAACTCCTGCTGAGTACAATATGTTCAGGATACTTGGCGCCGACGCCACCGGAATGTCAACTGTTCCCGAAGTGATTGTGGCGCGCCATGCAGGAATGGAATGCTTCGGCATTTCGGTGATAACCAACCTCGCCAGGCCTGCTGAAACCGATAAGCCCACCACGCATGAAGAAGTGCAAAACGTGGCACAAATTGCCGAACGAAACATGACGCTTATTTTTACTGAACTGATTAAAAGCCTTTAATCAGTTGTGAGAAACATCCTTTTTAACCAGGTTACCTTTGTGAAAACAAATACGGTAACCTGGTTTTCTTGTTCACCCCTTAAGAAGCATTCCGGTGTTAGCTAAAAACTCACCCCGTTTGCATGCGGCTTTTGATGGTATCAACCTCCTGTTTCAAACGGTTAAACTGGTTTGAAAGATACTCTAGCGACAAATTGGCTTCGGGCATGCTGTTGCTGATGTGGTTAACAAATTTCCATACCTCGCGAATATCATTCACGTGCACATCGTAGGGTTTGTAGGCCGGATTGAGTGAATGTAACCTAAGCGTCCCTTCACTCTCTATGAGGTTTTCAACTACTTTAAAAACCACGCCATCGTTGAGGGTATGAATGATATAGGCATGGCGGTCATGTATCAGGTTCCAGTTTTGCACAAATTCGCAGATTACCCACGAACCTTCGGGTATGGGCAGCATGCTGTCGCCCGAAATCTCGAAGGTGCGATACTTCTTCTGTTTCGACAGAAAGGGAATGTGAAATGTGGGCAACTCCCTGATAAATTCGGGGTCGGCAAATCCCGTACGGTATCCGGCCTTGGCTTTTTCAGAAACCAACTCAATATTTTCTTCATTACGATGATCGACGGTGGTTGCAAGTACACGCAACTTGCTGCCGGTAACAAAAACATCGAAACCGCGCTCAAGTTGAGCAAGTTGGTACTCCGATAAGCCTTGCAGATCAATCTTCACCAAAGTATCAATCGATATGTTGTAATATTTCGAAAAAGCAACCAGGGCTTCCAGACCCGGCTGGGCAAAACCATTCTCATAACCGCTCAGGGTAGGCCTTTTCATGCTAAGCGAAAAAGCCACATCGTCCTGGGTACGTCCACGTCGCTTTCGCAAAAGCTTGATGTTAGATGCAAAAAAGTTCATAATAAAAAATATTAAGCCTCCAAATGCATTGCGTCGAATTGTTGATTATATTGTAATCAGAGTTTTGATTAAATTCTAATCAAAATTACTGTTTTTTCAAATACCTATGCAGTAGAACAACAATTTTTTTATGGATTCGTCGGTACGCAACATCGTTCACTTAGACCAGGATGCGTTTTTTGTTTCGGTAGAACGCCTGCACAACAGCAAGCTCATCGGCAAGCCTGTGATAATCGGCGGCATGGGCGACCGCGGCGTTGTGGCGGGCTGCAGCTACGAAGCCAGGCAATACGGCGTACACTCGGCCATGCCCATGAAGTTGGCCCGCAATCTCTGTTCCGATGCTGTGTTTATTCGCGGCGACATGCAGTCGTACACCAAATACTCCAACATGGTAACGCAGATCATTGCCGGGCGGGCCCCGGTGTTTGAGAAGGCATCCATTGATGAGCATTACCTCGATATTACAGGAATGGACCGCTTTTTTGGATGCTACAAATGGGCTTCGGAACTGCGGCAGTACATCATCAAAGAAACAGGGCTACCTATTTCCATGGGGCTATCTCTCAACAAAACGGTGGCGAAAATTGCCACAGGCGAGGCAAAACCCAATGGTCAGATACAGGTGGAGCAATCTTCGTTTCGTCCTTTTCTCGATCCGCTTTCTATCAGGAAAATACCAATGATTGGCTCCAAAACCTACTACACCCTGCGCACTATGGGTATTGCCACCATAGGAACCCTAAGCCGCATCCCGCCTGAAGTAATGGAAAATATGCTGGGCAAAAACGGCCGGGAGATATGGAGGCGCGCCAATGGCATCGATAATGCACCAGTGCAGAACTGGAGCGAACGCAAATCCATAGGCAGCGAAACCACCTTCGAAACCGACACCATAGATATTGCCGCCATCAACGACCTGCTGGTGCGCAAATGCGAAAAACTGGCATTCAGGTTGCGCAAAAAGGGGCAACTCACAGGCTGCGTTACGGTGAAACTGCGCTACGCCAACTACGACACCCACACCCTGCAGCAAACCGTGCCCTACACTTCGTTCGACCATGTACTCATACCCGTATGCAAAGACCTGTTCCAAAGGCTATATACCCGCCGTATGCTCATACGCCTGGTGGGCATACAATTGAGCAGACTGGTGCATGGGGTACAGCAGCTCAATATGTTCGAAGAAACACCGGAACTGGTCAGTCTTTATCAGGCAATAGACCGTATGCGCCGCAAGCATGGCGAAAACATACTGCACCGCGGAGTGATGATGTGATAATGTGATGATTAGCTGATGAGAGGATGGGAGGATGGGAGGATGGGAGAATGTGAGGATGTGAGGATGTGAGGATGAGAGGATGAGAGGATGTGAGGATGAGAGGATGTGAGAATGTGATGATTAGCTGATGAGAGGATGAGAGGATGAGAGGATGTGAGGATGTGAGGATGTGAGGATGTGAGGATGTGATGATAATCAGCTAATCAACTAATCAGCTAATCAACTAATCTGTGATAAACAAGACTTGATCTGACAGTGGGGTATTTTTTGTCTATTTTGGCCATGCGTTTTCGGAGGCATTTTCTCTTGGAATGATCTCTGAAAACGGGGGGCTTAAACGGCCCCCTGGAGCATTCCAGTCGGA
>DATIKK010000218.1:0-3761 GCA_035477635.1 Bacteroidales bacterium
CATCCTCGAACCACAACATTTGACGGGGGTGAGGCAATACCCTGGCCGAAAGTTCAACTTTTTGCTCATGCGTGTAGCCCTCGGGTGTTTTTGCCGTTTGGACAAAAAAATCAGTATCATTTTTTATCCCGCATGAGGAAAGGAAAATTACTGTTGCCAGGTGAATAGCAATTAATAACAAAATTGTTGCCCTCATAGATGGTCTTACTTAGTTGTAGATAAAAATTATAAATATGAAAAAAATCAACAACAATAACCGATTTTAAAAATCATCTCTTATCGTACTGTAAGCATATTTTGGCTTTGAATTAAGGTAATCAGGAATCCAGCTCCTTGCGCATTGCATCATCAAAGGCAATTTTTGAAGGCTCAAAGTCAATTTTTCTAACAAATTCGCACGATTCCCTCGCTCCAACCTCCCTGTCCATACCACTATCTTCCCACTCTACAGAGAGTGGCCCCTGGTAACCAATGTCGTTCAAAGCCCTGATTATACTTTCAAAATCAATTCTTCCACGACCCAGGCTGCGAAAATCCCAAAAACGACGGTTGTCGCCAAAGTCGGTATGCCCACCGAACACGCCGATATCCCCTGGCACAGGTTTCCAGTAAACATCCTTCATGTGCACATGAAAAATCCTGTCGGAAAACTCGTAAATAAATTTCACATAGTCAACACCCTGGTAAGCAAGGTGACTGGGATCAAAATTAAAACCAAAGGAGGGGTGAAAATCAACTGCCTTTAGCGCTCTTTTGGCCGTTGCAATATCAAAAGCTATTTCGGTAGGATGAACCTCGAGTGCAAACCGTACCCCTATTTGCTTGTATTCGTCGAGTATTGGTTTCCAACGCCTTGCAAAGTCAGAAAAACCATCTTCAATTATCGACTGGGGAGTTGGAGGAAAAGCATAAAGCATGTGCCACACAGGACTACCTGTAAACCCGGTAACGGTGTTTACTCCCAGCCTTTTTGCCACTTTGGCAGTTTCAATCACCTCTAATGCTGCCCGTTGGCGAACGCCTTCCGGATTGCCATCGCCCCAAACATATGGAGGCACGATTGATTGATGCCTGACATCAATTGGATCGCAAACACACTGCCCGACTAAGTGTGCCGAAATGGCAAACAGCTTGAGGCCATATTTGTTAAGCATTTCTTTCTTTTCAGCACAATACTGTGGGGTTGCCTTTTTAATTTCAATGTGATCGCCCCATGTGCAAACTTCAATGCCGTCGAATCCAAACTCTTTGGCTTTCTGGCAGATAGTTTCAAATGGCAGATCGGCCCATTGACCTGTAAAAAGCGTTACTTGTCTTGCCATGATTTTGACTTTTGATTATTGAATGTTTTCAGTGAATGAATCGCCACAAACTAAAATAAAATGAAATTAACCTCCCGGAATTGGAATTATTTTTTGAATGGGTAAATCTCCAAAGGCAAGCTTTTCTGGTCCGATACGCATATTGGAGTTAATCATTTCTTCCATTGTAACTTCTTTGCCTGTGTATGCCGAAATCCGGCCCATAATGCCGACGAGTGAAGACATGGCGCAATCTTCGGCCTGATTAAGGGGGGTATTGTTACGGATTGCTGCAACCAGATGCACCATTTCCTGTTCAAACGGGCTTTTCATAAAATTCATGGAAGGATTACCGGCTTCATCAGGCGGATACACGTACTCCCACACTGTTTCCCCATTATGGTTTCTGATTGTATTCTGACAGTTGGAGGTTCCTTTGGTTCCGACGATATGTTCAGCAATAAGATTTGAACAATTGTTGATTTGTCGGCACATGCTGTGAAGATGTGTTCCATCATCGTAAACAAAATCGGTGCTGAAAAAGTCATATTGGTCGCCCGTTGGCCTTCGCAACCTGGCTCCAAAGCTCAACGCTTTAACCGGATGTTTTCCCTTAAACCAGCTTATCACATCGTAATTATGTATATGCTGCTCCACGATATGGTCGCCCGAAAGCCATGTCCAGTTGACCCAGTCGCGAAGCATTGCTTCCATGTCTGTCCAGCCTGGTTGACGGTTTACAAACCAAAGCTGCGGTTGGTTCCAATAGCAATTAGCTGCAACAATATCACCTATTTCACCATTTTTTATGTGTTCGTAGGTGGTTAGGTAATCTCTCTGGTGCCTGCGTTGGGTGCCTGCAACGACCTTCAATCCCAGTCCATCGGCCATGGAAGAGGCGGCTCTAACGATACGAACCCCAAAAGGGTCAACTGCCACTGGTTTTTCCATAAAGACATGTTTTCTTGCCCTAACGGCAGCCTCAAAATGGGATGGCCGGAAGAACGGTGGCGTTGCAAGAAGGACAACATCAACACCACTTTCAATAACCTGATTATATGCATCAAACCCCAGGAAACACTTTTCGTCTGCAACCTGCACATTTCTTTTTTCCCAGAGTTCAGTACGGCTCTGATTAAGCCTATCAGCAACTATATCACCCAATGCAGTTATTTCGAGTCCGGGGCCGGCATCCAAAAAATTTATTGCTGCGCCTGTGCCTCTGCTTCCACAGCCTATTAGCCCCGCCCTAAGGGTTTGGCCTGCAGGAGCCTCATCGAGGAAATGGGGTTCAGAAACCCTCCTTTTTACGGGGCGGCATGCTTTAAACAAAAATCCAGCGCCTAAGGTTGTGGCTGCTGTAACCACGCCAATTCCCCTAATAAAATCACGTCGGTTTGAATTCATTAAGTCCATATTTCTTTTGGTTTAGCCATTAAACAATACTTTAATTATTCGATTGATTTGGTGGTGTCCATTCCATTACTACCCTAAATCCAACATCCACCACATCTGAGTACCACCAGGTGCTTTTGGGAATCTGTGGATCAGTTCGCAACCATTGATCGTGCCTGGTATGGCTTCTTGTTGCGCTTCTCACCTCAAATGCATCGCTCCTGAAAGACCCGCCTCTTATAACTCTTTCTTGCCCGGTTATCGGTCCTGTTGGGTTAATTACGGTTTCACCTTCAGGGTATTGCTTGAGAATGTTGCTTGCAAAATAGTCGGAAACAAACTCCCAAACATTGCCAACCATATTTTTTAATCCAAAAGGATTGGGTCGTACATCTTCAGGTGGCTGTGTTTTGCCACGGCTGTTGCCTCCAAATATCACATAACTGTTTATGAGGGTTGTGTCTGGTCCAAAAACCTGGTTCCAAAAACTCCGGTGGGTGAATCTACGTGGGTTTCCTTCAAAGAAATACGGTGTAACAGTTCCTCCCCTGGCTGCAAATTCCCATTCGGCTTCGGTTGGCAAACGATAGGTTTTGCCTGTTTTTTGGCTTAGCCACTGGCAAAAAACCTGAGCAGCATGAAATGTCATTGTGATAGCCGGCCTGTTTCCCCAGCCCCATCCCTGGTCAGGTGCTCCCCATGGTGGAGTGGGGCCTGAAATAGCATCAACTCCCAAAGCTCGGTCCGCTACAACACCTGCACTTGCAATACTTCGTCCTTCAGAAACTGTTTCCCGAAAAAAGGCCAGGTACATTTCCCAGGTTACTTCAACCTCTGCCATAAAAAACGGGCTAATTTCAATATTCCGCTGAGGTCCTTCTGATTCATCCCTGCCAGGTTCTCCTTCAGGGCTTCCCATGTAAAAAGTTCCGCCTGGAATTGGCAACATTTTGAAAGAGACCGAGGTGCCGGGTATAGTTTCGACAAATGGAGTAAATTCCCTGACTTCTGCAGCCTTTGTGAAAAAATCATCAGGCAGCGCCTCTTCGGGTTCCAGGCTTATTG
>DATIKK010000219.1:0-4338 GCA_035477635.1 Bacteroidales bacterium
CAGGTTACCATTAATGCTTATAGAAAGCACCTTGCGTGCCAATCCCTCGCTAATGCTTTTTGCAATTTCCAGTCCTGTTACCCCGGATTGGTAATTGCGTACAACTTTGTCAGGAAAAGTAATTTTTATCATGAAACGAGCATGATTCGTTATGCAAAAACATGGATGAAACGAAGCCCAGCGAAGCAAAATTCATCAAACGAGTTTGCTTTCAGCGAGCCCTTCGGGGTTCATCCTCCCTTAATCTTAAAATTATTTACGGATGAAAGCCGTAAAATTTCAGGGCGCAAAAATAGTAAAAATTAGCCTAAAATAGCCAGCTTTCGTTAAAAACTCCAAATTTACTTTGGTTTATGCTGATTATTTAGGTGGTGCTAATCGTTTAATCGTGCGAAGGCTATGGGTGTATCTTTTTTGTTCGCGATTAAAAATTCCGTTATGATCAACAAGGTCAACCCGTACCTTTCCAAAAGCATGTATTATGAGTCCGTCGGCCAGTAACATACCTACATGGGTAATAGGTTTGTCGTGCTCGCCAAAAAACAACAAGTCGCCGGGTATGGCCTCGTTTATGAGTTCGATCGTTTCGCCAATGTTTACCTGCATGTTGGTGTCGCGCGGAATAAAAATACCGCCCATCTTTAGCACCAACTGCATAAACCCCGAACAATCAATTCCGAAAGGTGACCGGCCTCCCCATAAATAGGGCGAATTCAAAAACATCAAGGCATAATCACATAACCTTTGAGGGTGGGTCAGGAAATTTTCAACGACTTTGCCAAAATACCTGAAGGTTTTTCCGGCAATGGCAAACTCCCCCTTTCCATAATTGTATAAATAACTCCCGGCGCCAATGGGATAACTGGTTTTCAGGGTGATGTCTTCAACTACCTGTATAAGGTCGGCTGCAATTGCTACCGGGGCAGTTTTCAGTTGCAAAAAATTTTCATCCGGGACCCAGGTTACCTGGTTCATGTTTATCCAGCCCTGGTAGTCGTCATGCACCAATCGAACCAATGTCCATTCCTTGCTTGTTCGTACAACTTCATACAAATCTCCGAAAATCATCTGGTTTACCAACTCGCTTTGGTAATTAGGTTCAGCTTTCATGCAGGCAACACTCAGCAGACAAATACCCTGATTCATGTCATATGAATTTAAAATTGTGGAAAGGCAGCACAAATTTAAAAGTTTAAGCCTTGCATAATAAGAAACTTGAAGTTCAACTCAGTAATTCATCCGAAATAGAAAATTTTTGTGCCAGCAAATTTTTGCCGCATTGCCTAAGGTACGCAGTTGTGTTGGGCCCCATGTTGAAAAGTACGTCAATGATACTCAGGTTTGGCAAAAAGCCATACTTTTCAGAAAAACCCTGAAAGTAAGGTATAAACGTTGTCTCTGTCGAAGCCTTTTGTAATTTTTTTGGGCTTAAGGAAAACCGAAGGTCCAAATAGCCTTCAGGATTTCTTTCAAAAGATTGTGTTGGCATTGGCTGGATTTTAAAACCTAATTCCCGGCAAATAGCGTTGAGCAACATATCATTCCAATCGATTAAGGTTTCAACAAATTTTTTTGCAAAAAATGGTTCCAGAATATCGCCGTAATGGGTAAAGAACGCCGATTTGCGATAAGATGAAACAATGCTTTTCCAGTGCTGCTTTTGCCAGTCTTTATGGCTGCTAACTTCAACAAGGCGGGTCGGGGTACGGTTACCCAAGGGTTTCTCCACGGGAATAACGAGATTCAATGGACCGTTGGCGCTTGCTATGGTACAACGGTTGCGCCAGGTTTGTTTCGGATAGGTTTCGTTAATTTCGATGTGGATTTCATCAGCTACCGATAGCCAGGCCAAATAAGCAACCGGGGGAAGGTATGCGGTAGAAATGATCAATTTGAAGGAAGATTGCGTTTCTTGCATAAAAACATATCGTGTAAAAAATGGGATTTCCCTTTAATTAACCTTAATTACTGCAAAACTGTTTTAAATTTGGCAAAAATAGTTTGGTTAAATTTAATTTCACAACCGGAATTTAATCCGTACAAAAATTGGATTTATCTCTGAAGTATCAAACCCAAACAGTTGCATATAATTTTCAAAAAACCAAAAAAAATGAAAGTACCAGGCAAGTTGAATTTCCTGATTATTATGGCAGTTATGAGTGTTGCAGTCAAATCTTGCACCCCTGCCCCTGTCGAAGAAATCATGAGGCACGAATGGCATTATGGGCCTGTAGAAATGGTATATGAAGTACCCCAAATTTCAGGTACAGTTTTCTTTGTGGCCACTGACGGAGACCCTCAAGCCGATGGGCTGTCAATAGAAAATCCCACCACCATCGAAACAGCCGTTAAAAGAGTTGTAACCGGCGACGCAATAGTGATGCGCGGGGGCGTGTATCGCACAGGCAATCTCACTTTCAACCAGGGAATCATAATTCAGCCCTATCTTGACGAAAAGCCGGTATTAAACGGCAGCAAAGTGGCCTCAGAATGGAATAAGGTGAATGACAGCCTGTGGTACACAAACTGGGACTACCTTTTTCCGGCAGGGACAGAACCCTGGTGGCGCCGCGAACGCGAGGAGAGGTTCACACCCATGCACCGCTTCAACAATGACGGCGTTTTTATTGATGGCCAGTATTTGCAATCGGCCGGAAACACAAATGAGGTGAACCCAGGGACTTTTTTTGTGGATTACGGGGAAGGCAAAATTTATATTGGTTTGAACCCTGAAGGGCGCAACATTGAGATTACGGCGTTTCGCAAGGCTATTTACAGGACTATTGGGGAGGTTCACGGAAAAATTTCCGATGGGCGGGGCCCTGTTATAAGAGGACTTACCATTACCCATTACCCTGACACCATGGTACATATTGCCGGGTATTATCCCCAAGGCATTTCAGATGCCCGCAAACACGGCAAAGATGTGGTGGGAACTGTTCTGGAAAATAATGTATTTTCAAACTGTTTTCGTATTGGAGTTTTTGCCATAGGCGACAGCCTCATAATGCGAAACAATAAAGTGTATAACACCAACACCGAAGGAGTTTATATTGTTGCATCCTCTGATGTTTTGCTCGAGCGCAATATTTTTAAATTTAACAATATTGAGCGTTGGACAGGGTTTTTTCCCGCAGCGGTAAAAATTTTTAACCAGTCGCACCGTGTTGTTTGCCGCGAAAATCTCGTAATAGACCATCCCTACTCCAATGGCATTTGGTATGATGTTGGAAATGTGGATGGTATTTTCGTAAACAACTGGATTGAAGGCGTTGGAAAATTTGACAAGCCTTTCAGCAAAGAAACCATTTGGCCAAGCATGAACGGGTTTTTCTTTGAAATTTCCAGCAACGCCATTTGTGCTGGCAATGTGTTTGTGAATAACGACCAGGGAATCCTTGTACTTAATGCTGCCGGGGTAGATATTTACAACAACACTTTTGTCAATAGCCCGGTAGTTATAGCACGTGATACGAGAGGTGATGTTACTGACCGATTTGGCTGGCATATTACTACCGGTCCCATTGTGGAAAAAAGGTACGGGCACACATTTATGAACAATATCCTATATATGGATAAGCAAACCCAAAGACCTATGCTGTTTGTTTGGCAGGTAACAGAACTTTGCCAAAGGCTTCCTGAACCGCAGCTGAATGCTATGGACAACAATGTTTTTATCCATCAGAATACCCCACGCGATTATCCTTTAATTCTCTGGAGTCCGCATCAAAACGAGATATGCCAGGCACAACTGAATACAGTGAAGGCATTACACGAGCTTCATCCGGAATTTTCGCCCAATTGCAGTTTCCTCGATGCTCATTCCGCACAGGTGTTCGTTGACAGGTCGGCTAAGGACTTCAGGCTGCACAGGGATTTTGTCCGTAGCCTGCATACCGTAACAATACCGGAAGCTGTGGCCCAATCGCTTTTGAAAAGTGTAAAAGATTATCGCAAACCGGGCGCATTTCCGCAACGGTAAATCTAAAAACACCCAAAAAAGCCGGAAAAAATAAAAATTCCGTGTTAGTGTTTTAGGAATCATTCCCGTTTCATGACATAGTTTAGCCCCAATATCAGGAACGACTTTTATTTCATCTCCACGGCCGGAGCTTTGACATTACTTCGGAAACCGGCCGAACAAACGACCTGGACACAGGAATGGAAACTGTACCGGCTTCGTCCAACCAAAGGTTAAACTGGCTATGGTCGCGTTTCAACATCTTAACCTGGTCAATATTAACCATAAACGAACGGTGGCAACGCAGCAAAGGATAATCTTCCATTTGCTTTTCAATATTTTTTAATGTATTGCGGAGAGTGAACTTTTTTAGATTG
>DATIKK010000220.1:0-16974 GCA_035477635.1 Bacteroidales bacterium
TTCATACTTTCCATTGTCTTTTTAATCCTTTCGGAGGGGAGTTTCATGGTTCGACACAAGAGGTTGAACCCTCAGACCCTTGCTGCCGAATTCAATCAGGCATTTGTTCAGAGTGATATCAACCTAAAGATGGGGCTCAAATGGATTTCGGACGAATTCAAGGACAAAGGTGTGGGCAATTTATCCTCTCCGGATTTTATTAAAGAGCTTGAAGCAAAACATAATGACTACGGGCTTTCTTTTTTTGTTTTTGAAAACGAGGAGTTGGTTTTTTGGTCGAATAATAATATTCCTGTTTACAAGCAGTGGGTTCCATCTGCCGACAAGGGTTTATTAGAGCTTGGAAATGGCTGGTATTTTTACCGGGCTATGCCGCACCAGAACTTTACCATAGTGGGTTTATATACAGTAAAAACAAACTTTAAATATCAAAACAGGTTCTTAGTAAATGATTTTCATCAGAACCTTGCCCAGGCAGAAAATATTTTCTTTTTGTCACATAAAAGAAATGATAGCTTCGAAATACTTGATTCAGAATCGGAATATGCATTCTCGGTTGAACTTCGGAGCGAAATGGCCTTAATTACTTTACAGCGAGGGATTTGGATTCTATCTATGTTATTTGCTGTTACTTCCATTTTTCTTTTTCTGCTTGGAACATTCCAGTTTTTTTCCTTTAGAATTGCGCACGGTAATCCTCTGGTTAATCTTTTGGGATTTGCAGTGTCACTTCTCGCCTTTCGCTTTTTGCTGCTGATTATCCAAGTTCCTTCTGTTTTTTACCAGGGCGAACTGTTTTCACCTACACTTTACGCCAAATCCATTGTGGTGCCTTCTCTCGGAGACCTGTTTCTGTACATTGTCTTTTCTGGCATCTTCATCTTTTTTTCGTATTCTCAATTAAAAAAGGTACAAATTGCAAAGTTAGGTTTGCCAAAGGCCTTCATTGCCGGATTTTTCCTTCTGGTGTTAGTTGTTGTTTTTTGCTGGGTTACAATTAACCTCATACGTAGCCTGGTAATTGACTCACAACTTAATCTCAACGTATCAATTCTTTTTGATCTCGATATCTTCAGCGTAATTGGATTTTTTATTATTGCTGGCATTCTTTTCTCATTCTATTTTGCGGTTCATTTATTATTTAAAATTGCCCGTTTGTTGTTTAGCAACAATAAAGGATATTATCTTTTTTTGTTTATTGCCACCCTGGTTTTGCTTGCTGTTGATGTTATTGCCGGAGGTTTGAATATTTTGATTTGGCTTTTATATACTGTAGCATTGGTGGTATTTGAAGTTTTCAATCGCGCCCCAGCTCATAAGGCTGCATTCACCCCGGTAATTATAGCCCTTTTTCTTTTCAGCATTATATCCACGTTTGCCTTATACCGCTTTAACACCATCAGAGAGCAGGAGAGAAGAAAAACACTTGCCCTTGGGCTTGCAACCGAACAGGATCATATTGCTGAATACCTGTTTTATGATCTGGAGGCAGCGCTCAAAAGTGATAATCAGCTTAGGAACCTTATAATTAAAAATCCTTATAATACTAATGCCATTCGTCAATATCTTGTTCACCATTATTTTTATGATTTTTGGGGCAACTACCTCTTTCAGGTTATGGTTTGCAGGCCAGAAGAAATGCTTCTTATAAGACCTCAAAATTTTGAAATGACTTGTTCTGAATATTTTGACGCATATATTTCCGCTTTTGGCAAACCAACTATAAGCCCAAGCTTCATTTATCTCGAAAACTACACTGGGCGAAACAGTTATATCGCCCGCCTTAATTTCGAGGTTCCTTCACCTGGCGGCAATACAGTGAATTATCACCTTATCCTGGAATTCGACGCCAAGCATGTTATCAGGGATATGGGTCTTCCCGAATTACTTATAGATGATCGTATAAACATAAATCGCGACTTGCTTAATTATTCCTATGCAACTTATTTTGAAGGAGAATTAATTAACAAATTCGGCCCGTATATTTATAGCATTTACCTTTCAACTTATGGCACATTTCAAAATCAATTTGAGTTTTTTATTTTCGACGAAAATGAACATCTGGTTTATACTAAAAACAATGAAACCCAAATTATTATCAGCAAACCGGTTAAAACCTTCCTCGAAGGAATTGCCCCATTATCCTTTCTTTTCATTTTGTTTTTAACTCTCATAATTTTGCTTCTCATTGCCACCGGACAAAAAGAACTGGGAAACTGGTTGCAGATTACTTTTAAAAGACGTGTGCAGGCTTTTATGGTTGGCCTGGTAATTGTATCAGTATTAGCAATCGGAGGTGTATCCACATGGTTTATAGTAAACTTTCACAACAATAAAAATCAGTCAATCCTTAATGAAAAATCTACCAGCGTATTGGTTGATTTGGAGAGCTACCTGGCATCTGAAGAAATCCTCCCCGACGACTATGACTATTTTCTGAGCGATCTTCTCATAGACCTTAACTCGGTTTTGTTTACTGACATAAACCTTTTCGGAACCGACGGATTTCTCGTGGCTTCGAGTCGCCCAAGAATATTTGAAGAAGAAATTGTGAGTCAGAAAATGAACCCTATCGCGTTTGCCGCTTTACGTGCCGAACAAAAGAGCCAATTTATTCATAAAGAACGAATTGGAAACCTTGAGTTCTATTCTTCATATGTGCCCCTTCGAAACAACCAACACGACTTGCTGGGATATATTAATCTTCCATATTTTGCCAAGCAAAGCGAATTGCGCAATGAAATTTCGCATTTTGTTCTGGCGTTCGTTAATATAAACCTGCTCCTCTTATTTTTTGCAGTCATTATGGCCTTGATAATTTCAAACCACGTAACGCGGCCATTACAATTGATTCGCGATAACCTATCCAGGTTGCAATTCGGAAAGACAGGCCCAAAAATTAGCTGGGCCCGTCAGGATGAAATCGGACAAATGATAAATGAGTATAATCGTATGATTGACGAGTTGGGAATTAGCGCCGAAAGGCTTGCGCGAAGCGAACGTGAATTCGCCTGGCGGGAGATGGCAAAGCAGGTGGCACACGAAATTAAGAACCCCCTGACGCCAATGCGCCTGAGCATTCAGCATCTGGAAAAAGCCTGGCACGAAAACGTGCCGGACTGGGAAAAACGCCTAAAACGCTTTTCAAAAACTATGGTAGAGCAAATTGACCACCTGTCATTGATTGCCGGCGAATTCTCAGATTTTGCAAAATTGCCTTCGGGAAATAATGGATTGATAAACCTTCGCGAATTTACTCCTGAGCTTTTGAATCTTTACGACAATCTTGATAATGTTGTAATTGAACTGAAAATGCCTCGGGGAAACGCACCCCTTTTGGTAATTGCCGATAAAAACCAACTGCACAGGGTGTTTAATAACCTGATTCGCAACTCAGTACAAGCTTATCCAAAAGACCAGACTGCTGTTATCCAGGTTATTTACGAAAAAAACCTTGATTTTGTAAAGTGTCATGTTCGGGATTTTGGTTGCGGAATTTCAGAAAAATTGAAACCCAACATTTTTAGTCCAAATTTTACAACAAAATCTGGCGGAATGGGCTTAGGCTTGTCAATGGTAAAAACAATCGTAGAAAGCATGGGGGGCGCAATTTCCTTCCAATCAAAGGAAAACGAAGGCACCACCTTTACTTTCACATTGCCTGTCTGCGAAGAGAAAACAGACATTGATGAGGATTGATCTTCACTATGAAACGTGCATCATTCGCAATTCACAAACACAGGGTCGCCAACTTTGCCAATCAGCAAGGATCTTCAATAAATAAACTGCTCAAGGCGAGCAGTCCTATTTGTTTTTAGCCATTACTCATATACCTTCGGCTCTATTTCCCCTTTAAGCACCATCAGGCCATTCATTGCAAGTGCCCGCATTTCATCCTCCCCAGGATATACAAAGATAGGTGCAATATGTCTTGCTCTTTCCGACACAGCCTCCACAAAAGGCTTTCCATAAGCTATCCCACCTGTAAGCAGAATTGCATCCACCTCCCCCTTCAAGACAGTTGATAAAGCTCCAATTTCTTTGGAAACCTGATATGCCATTGCTTCCTGAATAAAAGCTGCCTTCTCGTCGCCCGAACTTGCTCTTTTTTCTACCTCATATGCATCATTAGTTCCCAGGTAAGCTACATAGCCGCCCTTCCCTGTGATCATCTTTTTTATTTGATCTTCGGTATATTCGCCACTAAAGCAGAGCCTTACTAATGCCCCAGCAGGCAAAGTGCCGCTTCTTTCAGGCGAAAAAGGGCCTTCGCCATTTAACGCCTGGTTTACGTCTATTACCCTTCCTTTGCAATGTGCGCCAATGCTGATTCCCCCGCCAAGATGAGCAATAATTAGGTTAAGCTCAGAATATTGTTTTGAAATGGATTTGGCATATTGACGGGCAATGGCTTTTTGGTTTAAGGCATGAAAGATGGAGGTGCGTTCAAACAAGGGATGACCCGAAACACGGGCCAATGGCTGGAGTTCGTCAACCACTACCGGATCGGAAATAAATGCCCTGGCCAATGGAAGTGATTGGGCAATATCATGCGCAATAAGTCCTCCAAGGTTGGAGGCATGTTGACCCTGAACACCAATGCGCAAATCGTTGAGCAAAGCTTCATTAATCTCGTAAACTCCCGAAATTATTGGCTTTACAAGTCCTCCACAACCCACAACAATAGCAAACTGCTTTAATTTGAATCCGGCATTTTCAAGTTCCTGCAGAATAATATTTTTGCGGAACTCGTACTGCTCTGATATCATTTTGAAGCATGAAAGTTCTTCAATGGTGTGTTTAATGTTTTTCAGGAAAAGTTCTTTAGCTCCCTGAAAAACAGCAATTTTCGTGGATGTTGAACCCGGGTTGATGGCTAATATTAGTTCGCACTGCATAAAATTTATTTACTAGGTTGTTTTGGGTTAAACCGCAGCAGCCATTGCAATACTGTTTAATTTGGTTTCATCGGAGTCTGCCCTTGAAGTAAGAACTATTGGTGCAGATGCACCCAAAATTACCGCAGCACATTTTGCTCCGGCAAAGTAAATAAATGCCTTGTAAAGCCCGTTTGCAGCATCAATATCATCCGCCACCAGCAAGTCGGCATCTCCTGCCACAGGGCTTACAATGCCCTTGTATTCGGCGCTTTTTTTGCTAACCGCATTATCAAAGGCCAGGGGGCCATCGATGATGCAGTTTTTTATTTGTCCCCGGTCGGCCATTTTTGCCAGGGCGCTTGCGTCAAGGGTGCTTTTCATGTCAGGATTTACTGTTTCTACAGCGCTAAGCACAGCCACCTTTGGCGTAATGATTCCAAGCTGCCGCAAATAAGCCGTAGCGCTCTTTATCATCGAGACCTTACCGTTTAAATCCGGCGCAATATTCATAGCAGCATCAGTTAAGCCGATCACCTTATGGTATGTTGGCAGTTCAAACAGAGCTAAGTGCGAGATTAGTTCACCTGTTCTCAATCCCCACTCTTTATTTAAAACCGCCCTTAAAAGGTTTGATGTTCCAAGGTTGCCTTTCATTAAAATGTCGGCCTCTCCGCCTTTTATCATTTTTACTGCAATTGCAGCCGCCTGGTCAACATCCGGCTCGTTAACTATCCTAAAAACACTTAAATCTATGGAGAGTTTTTCGGCTAAAGTGTTGATTTTTTTCTGATCGCCTACCAGAATTCCGCTTACAATTTCTTCCTTGCTGGCATTAAAAACAGCCTCAAGTGCATTTTCATCGTTGGCAGCCGCAAGAACTAGGCGTTTTTTAGAATGCGAACGGGCTTTTTCATGGAGTTCACTAATTTTTTTTAACATCGTAATAAATATTTGATAAGCACTTAATCATGATTGGCCAAAAATAGCAAATCTCTTTCAAAATTTCATTAACCTGATTTTAAAAAAAAAGAGGCCAACAGGCCTCTTCTTACCAAATGATCAGTTATCAGGCAATTTCTATATTGCGGCTTACGCGGGTATCGCCTGTTGTCCTTTTGGGCACGATTATTTTCAGAACCCCATTTTCGTAGCTTGCACTGATCTTTTCCTTTTCGATGGTTTCGGGAACTGAAAACGAACGGATAAAGCCTCCAATCTCAAATTCGCGCAAAAGATAACTCTCCTCTTTTTGACTGTCGTTTTCTTTCTTTTCGCACGATACCGAAAGCAACCTGTTTTCGAGTTGCAGATTAAAATCCATTTTTTGTAACCCTGGCACAAATAGCTCTATGAGAAATTCATTTTCTTTTTCCAGAATATTGGAAGCAGGAATGTATCCTGAAGATCTTTCAAACCCCGTAGAAAAAGCCCTTTGGGCCATCTCGTCGAACATGCCCGTAAACACCGGACGATTGCGAAATTTAATTATTGTCATTGTTTTTCCTCCTGAATTTTATAGTTTTTTTTTGATTTTCGATTTATCAAAAGGTGTTCCATTAGGATTTCAACCCAAAACCCTTTCAATAACAGCCAAAATGACAGCGAACCGTAAAGGTTTATAACTAATAACAGCCAAAATGACACGTGTTTTTGTTTTAAATTCAAAATATTGGGCTTTAACTTCCGATAATAATTAAAATAGAAAAGACACCGTTTTTGCAGGGTGCTTAAAATCTGACAAGGGATATTGCATTAAACTTTTTATATTTGAACCCTACATTAGTAATAAGATTTTTGCGATGACTGCTCCGGGTTCAGATATCCTGGTAAAAATGTTTTCCGACCCATTGCTTTTTCACATAGCAATGCTCGACGACATTAAAAGCGCCACGCAATTTATTTATCTCGAAATCTATCGCTTTCGCAACGATCCAATTGGGGTGCGATTTCGCGACAATTTGGTTAAAAAGTGCAAAGAAGGTGTTAGGGTGAGACTGCTGATCGACTCCTGGGGAGCAAGTTCCAATCATGCATTTTTTCAGGAGTTGATTGAGGCCGGTGGAGAAGTAAGGTTTTTCAGAAAAATCAGATTCAATTGGGATGGATTTACTCGTGGTCACAGGCGCAACCATCGGAAAATACTCGTTATCGACGATCATATTTCCTATATCGGATCGGCAAATATTTCGGGGTATTCGTTAAACTGGCGCGAGTCGATGTTCAGGTTAAATGGCCCGATAGCCAAAAAGTTCAGAAGGATAATCCAGCAAAATTTTCGTATTTACAATAAATACTTTTACGAAAAGCAAACATATACCCGACCGGTTTTCTATGATGGTTTTGAAATATTGCGCGATGTACCGTCAATTGCATACCAGCCGGTCAAAAAGAAATTCCTTGAGCTTATATATGATGCCAAACGCGAAATAACCATCGAAACTCCATACTTCCTTCCCGATTTCGGGTTGCGCAAAGCGCTTATGGATGCAGCAAACCGTGGAGTAAAGGTTACGGTGATTATTCCAAAGAAATCTGATGTTGGTTTGCTCGATCTGCTTACTTCAAAGTACCTGGGAGAGCTCTTCCAACAAGGCATCCGGTTCTTTTTTTACCTGCCACAGAATCTTCACTCAAAACTTTTCCTGGTTGACCGCACAACCTTTATGGTGGGGTCGTCAAATTTTGACTACCGGAGTTTCAGGTATATGCATGAGATTTGCCTGGTGGGTAGCCATAAGGGTTTAACCCGTCAGTTGATCAACCATTTTAATGAAACATTGCGCGATTCGGAGCCTTTTAATTTCACTTTCTGGGAAAACCGTCCTATGGTGCAACGCTTTTTCGAGTGGCTGCTTGTTCCGTTCAGGCATATGTTTTAAATGACATAACACTTAGTTAATTCTTCCGGCATGCGAAAAGGTTCGACGGTAAAAACTTTCGTTAAGACTGCTTACTATTACCCCAAGTGTTGAAGATGCGTGAACAAACCGGTGATTGCTCAGATATATACCAACGTGAGTAATTTTGGTTCCATCGCCCGTATTGAAAAACACCAGATCGCCTTCGCGAAGCTGGTCCGTTTCTATCTTTTGGCTAATTATAGCCATATCGGCACTTGTACGGGGTAATGTAATTTTAAAAACCACCCTGAACACCTCCCCCACAAATCCTGAACAGTCAACCCCCTGTCGGGTTGTTCCGCCCAACCGGTGAGGCGTCCCCAGCCAGCCGGCCACCTCGCGCAGAAGCCCCGGATTCTCGGTTCCGTTAAGTTTATAACCAAGCTTTTGCGAAAAGTCAGCATAGAAACGCCTGTCGGCTAACCGGCCAGGGCTCTCTTCCACTTCCTTCATAGGGCGGCAACCGGTATAGGTAATTATTATTGCCAGAAAAAACACAAATACTTTAATTTTCCTGAGTCCTGTGCAAACCATGTTAAGAAGTATGTCAATAATTGTTATAATTGCAAAAGTAAAAATTGTTGAGGGTTTTCAAAGAAAAACCAAAGTCTCTTAAGCTTTGCTCAAGGAAAATTGCTTTATTTGCCAAATAAATAAAAGTTTTAAATAATCATTATGAAAGAAAACCAGTATATACTCAATCCAAATCCATTAGTAAAGCATTTGCGTAAACTGCCGCAGGAGTTTACAATGGAAGACATTATAAGGTACATTGAAGAGAACGGAATACAAATAGTTAATTTTCGTTATGTGGGTGGAGATGGAAGGCTTAAAACCTTGAATTTTGTTATTCAAAGCCGTGAGCAGCTCGAAGGGGTACTTTCTTCAGGCGAGCGGGTTGACGGAAGCAGCCTATTTTCGTTTCTTGAAGCCGGTTCGAGCGACCTGTATGTTGTTCCCCGGTTCAAGACAGCCTTCCTGAACCCTTTTTCCGAAATTCCAGCTATTGATATTCTTTGTTCGTTTTACGACAAAGACGGTAATCTTGTAGAAAGCGCCCCCGAAACCATTATGCGTAAAGCCCATCAAACACTGGTTTCAGTAACAGGTTTCGACCTTGAAGTAATGGGAGAGATTGAATACTATGTCATTAGCCCCAAAAATCATCTATATCCAGGCACGGATCAGAAAGGATACCATGAGTCACCACCTTTCGTAAAATGGGAGCTGCTCCGAAATAAAGCTCTTTTGGCAGTGGCTCAAACAGGAGCTTCTATAAAATATGGCCACTCAGAAGTGGGCAATTTTTCCGATGAGGTTTTCGATTATGAGCAAAACGAGATAGAGTTTCTTCCAACATCAATTCAGGACGCTGCCGATCAACTAATTACCGCCAAATGGATATTAAGGGAGTATGCATTCCGCAGCGGGGTTACCATCAGCTTTGCCCCGAAAATTACCGAAGGAAAAGCCGGAAGTGGGATGCATATTCACATGCGTACCATTAAAAACGGACGGAATGTAACTCTTGAAAATGGAAGGCTTAGTCAAACCGCCCGTAAGGTAATAGCGGGCATACTCGACATTGCTCCCTCCCTTTCGGCCTTTGGAAACACCATACCTACTTCGTATCTCCGGCTGGTGCCCCACCAGGAGGCGCCTACCAATGTATGCTGGGGCGATCGCAACCGTTCGGCCCTAATCAGGGTGCCCCTGGGTTGGGTAGGTGCCGCCGATATGATAAAAAAAGAAAACCCTCTTGAAGAAGACCATACCGTTGATTTTAGCCACAAACAAACTTTTGAGTTCCGATCGCCCGATGGTTCAGCCGACATTTATCTCACTCTTGCGGGTATTTGCGTGGGGGCAAGACATGGGCTTGAAATGCCCAACGCTCTGGAATTTGCCGAAAATTCCTATGTGGATGTTAATATCTTTGATGAAAAAAACAAATCGAGAAAAGTTTCACTGGCCAAATTGCCATACTCCTGCGTTAAAGCTGCACAATACCTCAGGCACCAGGCAGAAGTCTATACCAAATACGGTGTGTTCAGTAACCATATTATTGAAAATCTGGCTAAAAAACTGGAAGCCCACGGCGACGAAAACCTCAGAGAGCAAATCTCAGGGAATAGCGATGAAGCCATGAAGCTGGTTATCAAGCACTTGCATTGCGGGTAAAACAACTTCCTTCGAAATAATTGCAGCTATTGGGCTAATGAAAAATTTGATGGTTTTGAAGAACAGTGCATTCAGGCATTCCTTATGAAAGGTTAATTTCCTGATAAAAACGGTCGTTCTAATAGCCTCCCTGTGCGTTTGCACCTGTTATAATTGCAACACTTGAGGCAGAGCCTATACGGTTGGCGCCGGCTTTTATCATAGCAACAGCCGTGGCAAAATCTCGTATGCCACCACTTGCTTTCACCCCGATATCGGGACCCACAACGCGCCGCATCAGTTGAATATCGGCCACAGTAGCGCCTCCGCCCCCAAAACCGGTGCTGGTTTTTACGAAATCAACCTCAACCTTTTTGCATATTTCGCAGGCCAGAATTTTTTCCTCATCTGTGAGCATGGAGGTCTCAAGGATTACTTTTAAAAGTATTGTGCTTCTCATGGCCCTTTTTACAGCCCTTATGTCTTCCTCAACCAGCTTAAGGTTGCCGGATTTCAGTGCTCCAATATTTAATACCATATCAAGTTCATGTGCTCCATGATTAATAGCTGTCCTTGCCTCAAATGCCTTGCTACGCTTCTCCATATCCCCAAGAGGAAACCCGATAACCGAACAAACTTTCACATTTGAGCCCCTTAACTTTTGGGCAACATAGGCAACTTTGCTGGAATTTACGCAAACCGAATAAAAATTATACTTTTTTGCATCATCGCAAAGCTGGTCAAACTGGGTAATCAAGGAATCGGGCTTTAGCAGTGTATGGTCAATAAATCTGGCCATTTCCTGCGGGCTGATTTCAAATACGGGTTTTGAAGTGTTCGCATCTGTTGCTGATGAAAACCCTGTTTCACCGTGTACCTTCAGGCGCGCGAGTACTTCTTTTACAATCTTGTCAACCAATTCGTTCTGATCCATTACCATATTTTATCTTAGTCAAAATTCTGATACTTCTGTCTGTATTAGATGGAGTTGCTTCTTTCAACAGCCATCATTTTGTTTATTCTCGGCCAATGTCTTCCGCCTTCGAATGAGGTTTCGAGCCATAGTTTTACCATTTCACAGATTTCGACCACGGTATGCTGGTCGGTACCCAGGGTCAAAACATTGGCATTGTTGTGTGCCCTGCTATTCACAATGGTTTTGTGGCTCCAGCACAATGCAGCCCTTATCCCTTTTACCTTGTTGCACACCATGGATGATCCGATTCCGGCGGCATCAAGCATAATTCCCCGCTCGCATTCGCCTCCGGCAACCTTTTTGGCAACCTGCACAGCATAATCGGGATAATCTACTTTGGTGGTGCCTTCGTAGGTGCCAATATCTATCACTTTGTAGCCGGATATTTCCAATACCTTTTTAATGGCCTCTTTTGTGGCCCAGGCTCCATGATCGGCCCCGATGGCTATATTCTTTACAATTTCTTTACTCATGCTTTTTACAAAAAAGGCAAAAGGTTACGCATCTATTCGGTCAACAATTCCTACAACAACAAGTTTGATTGTGTGGGTTTGAGGCTCTTTGATGGCTATTTTGGCCGATCCCCCCTCATCAAGCGCCAAAACAATATCTCCCGGCCCGGCCTGAATGGTATCTACCGCCAGAAATGTCCTTCCCCTCGGCTTTCCCGAAGGTTCGATAGGCTGGATAATCAATATTTTTTTCCCGGTGTAGCCTTTCTCGCAAATGGTGGATACAACATTGCCCACAACTTTTCCCAGGATCATTTCAAGCCCTCCATATTTAAGCAATCAACATGGCCTACTATTGCAGCATCACATGGGTTCATGATTGATTCAAGCACCATGCCGGCTTCTTTGCTGGTTTCGTAATATATCACCTGACCAACATTTGACTGGATGGTATCTACTGCCACGAAAGGGTAACCATATTCTGCCAGGTTTTCATCGATAGGCTGTATCAAAGCCAGCTTGAGGCCTTCAAACATTTCAACCTTTTTGGTGCTGACGACCCTGCCGATTACTTTACCCAACTTCATAACGAAACAGAGTTAAATGATTCTGAAATGGTCAACAAGTGTACACCTGCGCTCCCGTGTAAAAGTGCTTGCCTTGGTAATTCCTTCTCCCGTGGGGCTGGCAATGGTAAATGAGGTAAAACCCGCTCCTCCGTATCCGAGTCCTGCAAAGCTGGGCCCGTTTTTAACGAACAGAGAGCAATTCATCGCTTTTGCCATTTTGCTCAAATTCTCAATATTCATTGAATGCATTACTGCAGTATGCCGAAAGCCATGTTCTACAGCAACAGCAAGATTTATTGCGGTATCCGCATCGTTTACCCTCACCAGGGGGATAACAGGCATGAGCTGTTCGGTCCATACCAGGGGATGGCTGGCTTCAACCTCGCAAAACAGCAACCGGGTTGCAGTAGAAACATTGATTCCTGCTTCGCGGGCAATCCACGCAGCATCTTTGCCAACAAACTTTTTATTGGCAGCCCCTTCATGCCCGGGGTATCCGGGATCAGATATTACCAGCGAGGTGATGTGTTTTGTTTGTTCGGCATTCAGTTCAAAAGCTCCATGTTTTTTCATTTCTTCCTTCAAGCGGTCGGCTACAGAGCTTACTACAATGATTTCCTTTTCGCAAATACAAATGATGTTATTATCAAAACTTGCCCCGTCAACAATATCTTTGGCTGCCTTAGCAATATTTGCGGTTTCATCTACCACCACAGGCGGGTTGCCCGGCCCAGCAGCAATAACTTTTTTCCCGCTATTCATAGCGGCCTTAACCACAGCGGGACCTCCGGTTACTACCATGAGAGCAACCCTGGGATGTGTCATCAGCGTTTTGGCCGATTCGATGGTAGGGCTCTCAATGCATGTAACCACATTTGGCGGGCCACCCTTCTCAACTATAGCTTTATTCAGGAGAGTTATCACAAAGGCCGAAACTTTTTTGGCTCCAGGGTGGGGGTTGAACACAACCGTATTGCCTGCGGCCAACATGCCAATGGCATTGCTGATAATAGTAACTGTTGGGTTTGTGGTTGGAGTTATGGAACCAATTACACCATACGGTGCCCGCTCAACAAGCGTTAGGCCGTGCTCGTTTGTAAATGCCTGTGGCACAACATCCTCTATGCCGGGGGTTTTGTTGATTCCCAACAGATTTTTGGAAATCTTATCCTCGTAGCGACCCAACCCTGTTTCTTCATGGGCCATTTTAGCAATTGCTTCGTTGTGCGCAATGCAAACGCGCCTGATATTGTCAATAATATCAGCCCTTTGGTCGAGAGGCAGGGCAATAAAAATTTTAAAAGCATTATCAGCAGCTTGTATCGCATCTTCAATATTGCCAAAAACACCCATTTGGCTCAAAGCGGGGTCTGAAGCCTGAGTCAGGTTCATTTCCTTGAGCACCTGGGTTACTAAATCACGTATATTATGTTCTAAATTTTCCATCGCCTTATTTAGCTATTTCAAAAGGAAAGGAGCTATTTCGCTATGGGGTTGTGAAATAAGCGACTGCGCGCATAGCGACTTTTTCTGTTTTACGAGCCGCACGCCGGCTTCCATTGAGGCTTGAACATCAGACAGTTTGCCCGACATCTTAACATACGATTTTCCTCCATATCCAATTGCCAGCCTGACTTCAAGAATTCTTACACCGCTTTCCTTGGCAGCAACATCGGCTGCAGCAATTGCTGATACAACGTTAAGGGTTTCAATAATCCCAACAGATTCAAGATGGGTAACCAGCTTCAAATTGCCAATAGCTCCAAGGCACTCAGGATGGACTTGTTTCAGAAGCAAGCTGTCAACCAGAAATTCACCTGCAAGGTCAAGGCCTTCCTGGAAGGAGTATTCTGCCGAAGCCACATCACCGCAAAAAACAATCAGATATTTTCCGGGACAAATAGTCCGGGCATCAATAATCTTTATTGACGCAGCCTTAACCATGCCATCCAGGGCCTGGATGCCTGCAGCAATACTGTTTAATTCAATTGCTCCGAGTACGGTTATGTTCTTTTCGATGGTCATTTTCTGTAAACTACCTGGTCTTCCTGGTCAATTAAGTCAATAATTCCAACAATAAGGGTATCAATAGGTTTTCCCTTGGTAAGGGGTGTTTCGCGGGCCGATGTACTTTCAGAAAGCATTACCATTTCTCCATTGCCGGCACCTAACAGGTCTAATGCCACAAGGTAATCGCCAAGCAGCGAAGCCCGTTGATTGCATTTCTCAACCAGCAAGAACCTTGCGCCGGAGATACCCACATTGTATTGCGAGCAAATAACCGTACCAACAACAATGCCCATTACCATAAAATGTGCCTGTTAACTTTTTTTAAAAGTAAAAACACCATCTTTTTCAATTGCATCCACAATTGCAATTACAGCCGAGTCGGCCGGCAAGCCCTCGGTTTGCTTAGTAAACCTTGCGCTGCTGCCCGAGGCATAAAATACAATTTCGCCTGCTCCTGCGCCAATACAATCAACTGCAACCACAAAATCGTTTTTGCCGTTCAGTGAAACTGCGTCAATCTTTTCAAGCAACAGTAGCTTCATGCCCTCCATTTTGGGTTCTTTGTGCGATGCTACTACGGTTCCAACAACTTTGGCCAGAATCATGGCGTACTGTTTTAAAAACTGTGGAAAACTACATTTTGCTTCCTTTGCCTAAAGGAAGCGCAGAGTCAACATTTGCATGAGGACGGGGAATAACATGGGTTGAAACAATTTCGCCGACCTTTTCTGCGGCACGAACACCTGCTTCAACTGCAGCCCGTACTGAGGCAACATCTCCCCTTACTATGGCTGTAACAAAACCTCCACCTATTTTCTCAAAACCTATTAATTGAACCTTAGCGGCTTTTACCATTGCATCGGAAGCCTCAACCATTGCCACAAAGCCCCTGGTTTCGATCATTCCAACAGCTTCGTTTGTAAATTCTGACATTTTTATAATATTTAATTGTGGTTATTTATAATCATCTTTACCTGATCGCCCCGAAATTTCTGCAAGGCGCTTTTCTACATTGGCCTTGCACTCGAGGACATCTGCTTCGTTGCCGCCTATATATACCCGGCCGAATTTCCCAAATCCAATCACATCAATAATGTTGATTTTGGCCGACTTTTCGGCCTCATTGGCAGCGTAGTAAGCATATCCTGCCGGTTCCACCTCCAGAACAAAAAGAGTGTCGCCCCTGAGAAGCATCATTCCCATGCGGGTGCGGTTGATAAGCTGGGCATGATGGTCTTCAACATTTTTGATCAATTGGCTTGTTAAAATCCTAGGCTTCAGGCGGTCTTTTTCAGTTTTTCCAATGGAACCCAATACGGCCTCTCCGGCCATACGGGTGTCGCCCTGGCTTGAGGAATGAACTTCGAGCATGCCAAAAGCCCGCTCTACAATCTGCATGCCGGGCGTAACATTTGTGGCCTTTAAGGCTACATCTGTAAGGGTGTTTATTTCTATACCCGGCGCTATTTCAATTATGCAGCAAGCCTGCCCGGCAACCGGAAGGTACCCTCTCGATACAGTGGCAAGATACGATGCCATTTGCAACTGGAGTGAATCCAGGAAAATATAAGTTCTTAGGTCAATATGGAGTTTTGAATCCATGACATTTCAATTGATTTGTATTAAACTTTTAATTTTCCAAGTGGCAGCGCAGTGTCAACATTTGAATGAGGCCTTGGGATTACATGAGAAGATACAATCTCGCCAACTTTTTCTGCAGCCCGCACTCCTGCATCTACCGCAGCCCTTACCGAGGCCACATCCCCCCTTACAATAGCGGTAACATAACCGCCGCCTATTTGCTCATAGCCTATCAACTCCACTTTCGCAGCTTTTACCATTGCGTCAGAAGCTTCGACCATGGCTGTGAAACCTCTTGTTTCAATCATTCCTAACGCCAACATTTCATTGTTTTCCATTATTTTTTCCTCCGGAATGTTTATTTATACCGGCCATTCAATTGACCGGAAAGCAAATAATAATTATGATTTAAAAACGGTAAATTCCTTTTTCAACTACCATCCAAACAGTAACAATTTGTTTTTTACCTGTTTCCCCTGTGAAAACTTACCTGCAGGCTGAAAACACCAAAGTTTTTGTCATAGCCTGTGCCAATTCTAACAAAACAAAAATCGTTAGCAATACCCTGGAAACTGATTCAGATGTTCTTCCACAATCCTTTTGGAAGGCAAAAATAATAATATTAAATACACAGATAGCAAATAAGTTGTCGCGTATTAATATATTTTGGGAGGATTGATAGATTATAACTGAATTATCTACGCAGCCTGCTTCCGTAATAAAAACATTTCAGGAATTTGGGCAAACGAACCAGTATGGTTCAAAATGTAAGTCTTAGTTTATAAATCGGTGCCGACAAGCGTATTTACAAATGAAATGCGCGATGAGCAAAAAATGAAGATTTGCAAAAAGGTGCTTGACCGGTTGAATGATAGAGGACATCCGGCAAGGGTTAATCTGGAGAAGATGAAGAATGACATACCGGAAATAGGCATTATGAAGGCAATGAAAAATAAAACCTCTGCGCCCCTCCGTGCCCTCTGTGGTGGAAAACATTAAACCACAGAGAAGGCAGAGAAACACAGAGAAAATATTTTAACAATTGATACATGGAAGAGAATCTTATAACAGAAAAAATTATTGGATTTGCTTAACTTCACAGATGAAATAATAGATAAAGCCGGCCAAAATATCTTCTAAATAATTATAGTTTAGAGAGTTAGCTAATGGAAAATAGCTGTAAGTTTTTGGCTATTAGATGTTTAATAAACTCATCCTGCTTTTTACCCAGAATTACTTTGTGCTTTTATGGTGTTATGGGCTTTTGTTGTTGCACTTCTGCCAACTGCGGGATGAAGCGGTTTTAAAAACTAAATTATCTTTTGGGATATGATTATCTTTGCAGTGCAAAAACAGGCTCCGTAGTTCAATGGATAGAATGACAGATTCCGGTTCTGTTGGTTGGGGGTTCGAGTCCCTCCGGAGTCACAAAAAAACCTCCTGAAA
>DATIKK010000221.1:0-6681 GCA_035477635.1 Bacteroidales bacterium
TTTGGGTTGCAACAAGTGTAGGATTAGGCAGAGTCGGATCATTCAGTCCTGTAGCAGGCGACCACAAATATGTGTAGCCTAAACCTGACCCGCCTGATGCCGCAGGGGAGTCTCCCAGTGTTACCAATTGCCCATCACAAACTATCCTATCGGTACCGGCATGAGCATATAACGGAGCCAAAACTGTAATGGTGGTTACATCAAAGTCGAAACAACCGTTTGCATCTGTAACCATTACTGTATATGTGGTTGTACTTCCCGGCCTGGCTATCGGATTAGCTATATTAGGGTCACTCAGACCCGAGGTTGGGGTCCATGAAAATGCGAATGGGGCAGTTCCGCCCGAAACCGATGCCTGTAATTGTACCTCGCCATTATTCAGCGGATTACACATTGCAGGACTTGAGGGAGATACTGACACGTCTAATAACGAACGAACCGTTATAGTAACCTGGCCGGTTTGAACACAGCCATCGCTATCAGTTACTGTCAGGGTGTAAACAGATGTTAGAGTTGGGACAACTATCGGGTTGGGACTTGACTCCTGTCCGGTCAATGAAGGGTCTAAAGGGCTTGAACTCCAGAAGTAAGATAAAGTTCCTGTTCCACCAGTTCCAGGAGGACTTCCACCAAGAACACGACTACCTCCATTAGTCGGGTGGCAAATGGTTGTATCATTACCTGGAAATGCATTTACTGCGGGCGATACTGTAATTGTTATACTGGCCGAATATTGAATACCGGGAGCAGCGACATCTTCTACTATCAATGTATAATTTGTTGTAACAAGGGGGCTTACTCTTGGGTTAGGAATAGTAGTTTGTCCGGCAAGGCTTGGGTCTGCAGGCACTGAAGACCATAAATATGTGAAACTACCCGAACCGCCTAAAACCGTTGTGCTTATCTGGGTAAAATCATTACCGGGTACCCGGTTGGCCGGATAACAAATGCGACCTGTCCCAGCGTCAAGAAATAGTTGAACAGGAGACGGTTGTAAAATTTCAAATGTGGCAACGGCTGAACATCCATTGAAGTCTGTAACTGTAACCGTATAAAACCCTGCGGGGATTCCAGTTAGCGCAGGTCCTGTAGGGCCATGTGCCCAAACATATGTGTATGGAGGTGTTCCATTAACCGCCTCAACAGTAAGCTGACCATCGCTAAGGCCATATGATGTAACGTGAACCAGCACCAATGCATTAATTACTATGGGATCTGGATTTACTAATGTAACAGCAGCAGTTGTTTGGCAACCATTTTGATCGGTTACTAATACCTGGTGTGTTCCGGCAGGCAAGCCTGTAGCAACGGCAGTTGTTTGACCGTTTTGCCAAAGAAACGAATAGGGTGGGGTGCCACCTGAAACCTGTGCAGTAGCACTACCGGTCGATCCTCCAAAACAAATCGGATTGACCAGGTTTATAAAATCAACCACTAATGTGCTGGGGTCGGTAAGCGTTATTCCTGCTGTGCTGCGACACCCGGCAATATCTGTAACCTCCACAGTGTAGGTTCCAGCAGGCAAGTTTGTTATGCTTGGGGTGGTTGCTCCGGTATTCCATAATATGGTATATGGTGGAAACCCACCTGAAATGTTGGCTGTTATCTGGCCATCGCTTAAACCGGTACAACTTATGGGGGAAGGAACTAGCTGTATTAACGGTGGGTCGGCTACCAAAACCGTAACTGAAGCGCATGTTGACTGGCCACAGGTACCCGATTCCCAAAGGGCATAATAGGTTGTAGTGATAGCAGGAACTGGTATAACCAGATTGTTGCCTGAACCCACATAGGTTCCTCCGCAGCTACCAGAATACCACCTGAGTACTTGACCGCTGCCACCGGTAGCCGAAAGTGTAATATTACCTGTGCTCCCCGAACATATTTGACCTATACTTGAAGATGCTGATATAGGGGGTACAGGAATTTCATCAACCTGAACCTGGACAGAGGCAGTGCCCTGGCAATTGTTTGCATCGGTTACTACCAAAATGTATTCACCTGCCATGGCCGGTGTTACACCGGCAATCACCGGATTCTGTTGGGTAGAAGTAAACATAGGGTTATCAGGGCTGCTCCACAAGTATGAACTCATGCCTGGTGGACCTCCAAACAATTCAAGAGTTTCACCTTCGCACAGAGGGGCGTTAGAGGTAGCCGTAGCAACAGGCAGAGCATGCGCAGTAACCGCAATGCCATTTGATAAACTCGAACACCCAAGCGCTGAAGTAACGCGCACACGGTAAATGCCACTTTGGGTTGCAGTAAAGGTTGACTGTGTTGCTCCGGGAATATCCAACAAATTGTTAGTCCAGTTAAAAGTTACACCGCTGGTCAAACTGGAGGATAAGGTTACTGAGCCTCCCACGCAAAACGCTGTTGGCCCACCAGCACTTATTGTTGTCTGAGGGGTTGCCTTAAGTGTTATGGTTATGGTATCGCTTCCGCTACCTCCCTGGTCATCTAAAACCGTAACGCCTATTACATAAGTTCCGGGAGTAGCGGCCATGCTGTTATTAAAAATTGCATAATCGCCCATTGGGGTTATTGTGCCGGGGGGGCCGGTCCAAACATAACTGACAAAATTCATACTACCACCACTTGCAACCGCAGTCAAAATAAATGTTGAAGCTCCCTGGCAAACTTCCCTAAGTCCATCAGGAGTTTGGATTATTACAGAAACAGGCTGGGCGGCAGAAATTCCGCTGTTAATCAGGCAACTAAACAGCAATAGACGAAAAACATGCCTGTAATCCAGTAATCTCTTTCTTAAGGTTTTAGTTTTAAGCATAAGCCTCTGTTATATTGCTACTTACTCGGCAACTATTATTTCCGCAAAAGCTGAGCAGCCCTGAAGACAGGTTACTCTAACGCGATATTTTCCGGGATTTTTTACATTGAGTACAGGTTGAGTCTCTCCAGGAAGCTCAAAATCATTAAAAAACCATTGTACAATATAAGTTTCCTGAAAATTTATTGTGAGCCTTGGCCTGGATTGCTTCCGGAAGATGTTTCGAAATAAAGGGTAGCTTTTTTCTATCTGAAATTCTGGTAACGGTAAAACATTTACTTCAATCTCACAGGCCGACTGCCGCCCTTCTTTATCTTTCATTTGAAAAGAAACCTGAAAAATTCCTGTTTCATTTGTATTGAAGCGTATATATGGTTTATTCTCACCTTCCTGGGCTATGCCATTGACTGTCCATATCCTGAATACAGGCTCACCAAAAGAAAATTCTTCATTTGCTATTAATACCAGTGGATGTCCCTTACAAACCACATTGCTTCCACCCGTAAGTGAAATCCTGCAAAAGGATTGTGTTTGCGAATGTGCCTCGCTTATAACTACCAACAAGATTAAAAAAACTACAATTGAATGGAAATATTTCATTGATTGACCTAATAATTAGTATGTTTTACGCATTTCTTTGAATTATGTTATGGTATAACGTAAAAAAAACGGAAAAAGGGATAAAATGAAGTATATTTCGCTTTAATTTTCTATAATAATATGACGAAAAAGTAAATATAACAGTTGTAATATTTTTTTAAACCACAAAATATTAGGTGTAATATGACATAAGTTCATCGTTTTGAAGAAAAAGACAATACAACCGAAATTTACATTTGGTTAACCACCGGATTTTTGCTCAAAAAGTTAAGGCAATTTTTTTCAATCCTTTCTAAAATGTTGGCTTCGGTCGATTTTTTGAGCCTGCTACCCTTTAAACGCTCATACAATTCAATATAACGATCGGATATCTGACAGATTATTTCTTCGTGTATTTCGGGTATGTTCTGACCTGCTTTCCCTGTAAAATTATTGTCCATTAACCATTTTCTGGCAAATTCTTTCGAAAGCTGTTTTTGAGGCAGACCATTCTCCTGAAGTAGTTGGTAACCTTCAGATATGAAATACCTTGACGAATCAGGGGTATGAACCTCGTCGATCAGATATATTTTGTCCTCCCTTTTTCCAAACTCATACTTGGTATCGACCAGAATCAGTCCCATTCTGGCAGCTATTCCAGTTCCTCTGTCAAAAAGCTTAAAGCTGTATTCTTCTAAGGCCTCATATTCTTTTTTACTCATTAAACCGGCTGCTATTATTTCGCCGGGAGTTATATCCATATCGTGTCCTTCTGAGGCTTTAGAGGTTGGAGTAATAATCGGACTTGGTAATGGATCATTTTCACGGAGTCCTTCAGGTAATCTTTCTCCACATAAAAGACGGCGTCCGCTTTTATATTCGCGCCAGGCATGACCTGCCAAATAGCCTCTTACAACCATTTCGACCTTAAAGGGTTTGCAAAGTAGGCCTGCAGTAACCATAGGGTCAGGTACAGCAAGTTTCCAATTTGGAACAATATCAGATGTTGCATCAAGAAAGGCTGATGACAGTTGATTTAACACCTGACCCTTAAAGGGAATTCCTTTTGGAAGCACTACATCGAATGCTGAAATACGGTCGGTAGCGACAATTATCAGCATACTATTATTTATGAAATATATGTCGCGGACTTTACCCCTGTAAAATGCTGTTTGTCCGGGGAATTTGAAATTTGTCTGAGTAATTGTCTCTCTGGCTATTTGCATTAATTGTAGATATGTTTTTGAAAGCCCTGTTTAACCCTTTTCGGTTTTTCTATCCGACCCCGACTTCTCGTAAGCGTCAATAATTTTTGTAACCAGAGGATGACGTACTACATCCTTTTCATTAAGAAAAATGAAATCTATGCCTGGCACTTTATTGAGAATTTTGGTGGCAGAGATTAGACCCGAAACTTGATTTCGCGGCAGGTCAATTTGAGTAATATCGCCTGTAATGATAAACTTGGCTGATTTACCCATTCTGGTTAGGAACATTTTTAGTTGGTTTTCGGTGGCATTTTGAGCTTCATCGAGAATTGCAAATGCATTATCGAGGGTTCGGCCGCGCATGAAAGCAAGGGGCGCTATTTCAATTGTTCCGTCTTCAAGGTATGATGTTAGCTTTGCCGGAGGTATCATGTCCCGGAGAGCATCGTAAAGGGGTTGAAGGTATGGGTCTAATTTATCTTTGAGATCACCTGGAAGAAACCCAAGATTCTCACCTGCTTCCACTGCTGGTCTCGCAAGAATAATCCGCTTCACCTCTTTGTTTTTTAATGCTTTAACTGCCAAAGCCACTGCCGTATAGGTTTTGCCCGTACCCGCCGGGCCTATCGCAAAAAGCATATCATGCTGCATGAAACTTTCAACCATCCGCTTCTGATTGGGAGTGCGCGCCTTAATCAGCATACCGTTTTTGCCATACAAAATCAGTTCTTCCTCTACTTCTTTCGCCCCGTTGGCAAAATCAACCGATCGTTTACCCGAAGTTATTGCTTCCAGGATATTCTCCTCAGTGAGTTTACCTTGACGCTCGTAAATCGTAAGCATTATTAGAAGTTTTTCTTCAAATTGTCTTAATTCGTCTTCCTCACCAAGTAACTTGATATCTTCACCCCGTGAAATGATTTTTAACTTTGGAAAGAGTTTGCGAAGCAGTTGGAGTTTTTCCTCTCTCAGGCCTAAAATATCTGGAGGATATATTCCTTCAAGTTTTATAGTTTTTTCGCCCATACTTGGCATGTTGGTTGTTAAATCAGAATAATCCTTCGAAATTGCAATGGTTTTATATCCAGGCGTTCATATTTTACTAATTTTGACGTTGCAAAATAACGATTATTTTTTAGAAAAAACGGCACTGTTATTTGTATGGCGTGCATTTAAAATACGGGTTTTCTCCTTTTACTACTGACAAATGACCGTTGTTTCCCTTACAAGCGATTGGGGTTTAGAAAGCCATTATACAGGAACAATTAAAGGGTTATTACACAAACTGATTCCTGGAGTGCAAATTATTGATATTTCGCATAAAATCCCACCTTTTAGTCTCCTTCACACAAGCTTTGTGCTCCGAAATGCCTATCACTGGTTTCCCGAAGGAACTATACACTTGGTGTGCGTTAATACTGAGGCAACTGAAACCGCCCCTCATATTGCTCTCAGTTGCCAGGGGCATTACTTCATCGGGGCAGATAATGGATTATTTTCCCTTTTGTTCGAACAAAATCCGGATGAAGTGGTGGCAATCGAACCGGGTCCCAGTGATAACGAAAGCCCGGTAACTTCGCGCGAAGTTTTTGCCCGTACTGCTTCGCAAATATCAAAGGGAATGAAGCTAAGCCAACTGGGAAAGGTTCTTAACGGGCCAACCCAAAGGTTTTTATTCAAACCGGTAGTTAACCCAAATCATATAATTGGTAAGGTTATTTACGTAGATGAGTTTGAAAATGCATATGTAAATATTGATAAACCTACTTTCGGCCAAATTAGTGGTGGAAGGCCTTTTGTAATAAATCTCGGACTTTACAACGATAGGATTGACGAACTTTCTGAAGCATACAACGATGTCCCTGAAGGAGAAAAACTTGCCCGTTTCGGTCCGACGGGATGTCTTGAAATTGCTATTAACAGAGGAAAAGCCTCCAGCCTTCTTGGGTTAAGGCTTAATGACGGGGTTTCTATTGAATTTACCGATCCAACATAGATGTTATGTACGCTCTTTTTAAAAAGGAAATAAACAATTTTTTCAATAGCCTTATCGGCTATATTGTAATAGTGGTATTTCTGGTTATAATAAGTTTATTTCTGTGG
>DATIKK010000222.1:0-5015 GCA_035477635.1 Bacteroidales bacterium
AACAAATCCTTTTGTCGGGCAGGAAGTGGTAATTACATACAAACTTTACTCCCGGGTGACAGTTGCGCATTACAGCATTGAAGAAGCTCCCGGCTTTCAGGGCTTCTGGGCTGAAGATATTACTGCAGAAGGACATCCAAGTGTTAGTGAAGCAGTTATTGATGGCCAACGGTACAACGTAGCTGTGATCAGACAGGTTGTGGTTTTTCCCCAGAGAGCCGGACGGCTTACCATCGAACCTTTGGAAGTGCTTTCCTTGGTCCGTGTAGCCAGTCCTAGAAGAACGGGGAGCTTGTTCGATGATTTTTTTAGTGGAACGGGTTTTGGGGCCTTCCAAGCGGTTGAACATCGCTTCAGATCAAACCCCGTTCAAATCAATTCAAGAGAGGTTCCGGCGCAGAATAGACCAGCCGGATTCAATGGCGCTGTGGGAAATTTTGATCTTAAAACTGATGCAAATCCTCTTACCGTCAACGTGAATGAACCTGTTTCATTCACATTAACCATAAGCGGAACCGGAAATCTCAAAATGATTAGCAGCCCTGAAATGGAATTATCACCTCATCTTGAGGTGTTTGATCCTAATACCACCGACGAGCTAAAAACAGGGCTTGACGGTATGTCAGGCCACCGCACATTTGAATACCTGATCGTTCCACGCACTCGTGGAGTGTTCGAAATTCCATCGGTGCGATTCAGCTTTTTCGACCCCTTATCCAGACAATTTGTTACAAGAACAAGCCAAAGCTTAACGATTGAAGTAGCCGGTGATGCTTTACCCGCAACTCTTGCAACACCCGGTATTGCACAATCAGACGTGCTGTATCTGACCTCCGATATCCGTTTTATACAAAATCATTTGTTCAGGTTACAACCCATTGGAACGATTTTTTTCAACAGCATCTGGTATTATGTCCTTCTTACGCTTCCGGTTGTTCTGTTTGGCGGGTTTATACTATTTTGGAAAAGACATGTTAAGCTCCGGCAGGATATTGCTTTGATGAAAAACCTTAAGGCTCAGAAAATTGCCAAAAAACGTCTGAAAAAGGCCTCCATTTATCTGCGGGAAATGAAAGCCACCGAATTTTACGAAGAAATATTTAAGGCTCTTTGGGGATACGTATCCGACAAATTCAACATTCCGGTTTTCAAATTAAATAAAGATAATGTGATTGAAGTTTTCAGCCATAAGGGCATAAATCCAAGCCTTGCTGATCAGTTTCTATCCACCCTCGATGAATGTGAGTTTGCGCGATTTGCGCCCGGAGCGCCTGAAAAACGTCTGGATGAAACTTACCAACGGTCAATGGAAATGCTGGTAAATCTCGAAAAAAACTTAAAGAATGGTTAATTTTTTGCAAATGTTAAGGCAAACTATTTTAGTCTTTCTGCTTCTATTTGCAGGTATTTCGCAAAGTTTTCCCTCAACTCCGCACGAATTGCTGCAAAAGGCTAATCAGGCATATATTTCTGAAGAATATGCAACTGCCATTGAACTGTACGAATCAATTATTGCTCAGGGTTATGAGGCCGCAGAACTCTATTACAACCTTGGAAACTCATATTTCCGGCATGGAAACATTGGTAAAGCGATACTGAATTATGAAAGGTCATTGAGAATTGACCCGCGAAATGAAGATGCCATGTTCAATCTTCGGGTGGCCACAGCTCGCACAGTTGACCAGATTACCCCGCTTCCCTTGATTTTTTATAAACGTTGGTGGAAGGGTGTTTACAATATCTTTAGTCTGGATGCCTGGGCATGGATTGGTGTTGTTTTTGTAATTTTTACGCTGGTTGGGCTGGGGGTATTTTTTGTTTCCCGGGCCTTAAAAACCAAAAAAATAGCTTTAGGCATATCGCTTTTCTTCCTGATGACAACATTCACTTCATTTTTTGCGGCAAGGGCGGTTTATTTTCAAAACTACATCATTGATGAAGCAATTGTTTTGGTTCCCAATGCCAGCGTGAAAAGCTCGCCAAGCAATGAAAGTCCAGAAGTGTTTGTAATTCATGAGGGGACCAAGGCCAAACTCACCGGAGAGCTCGGTGATTGGTACGAAATACGTCTTGCAAATGGAAATGTCGGGTGGATTCAGAAATCCGCCATCGAAGTCATTTAAACCTCTATATTTCTCTGTTAGAATTTAGCAACCTTGAGCGATTTTAATTTGCAAAGGCATTTAAATCCTAAACCTTTATAGCTATCTTCTATGGCGCCTTTTTTCGCGGGCTTCCCTTAACAGCATGCGGTTAAAGTCTCTTTCAGCTTCGTACATTAGGGCAACCTTGACCGGCGTTAAGGCACGTTTCATGTTATCATGAAATTCCCTTTTTAGTGCAACCAGTTTTTCGAGTCGTACCATTTGGTCTTCGGCAAACCTTCCTGCCTCTTCGGCGCTTAATTCCGACACTTTTTCAACACCTTCCCAGCGATCCCTATAGGTTGCATTAATCTCGTCGCGATCGCGAATGTATTCATTGAATAAGGGCCAAAAAACCCTGGCTTCTTCAGGAGTAAGCAACATTCTTTCGGTATAAAAAGCAATCCTCCTTGCCTCTATGGCTTCACGCTGTTCATCCTTATCGCGTTGTTGCCCGGTTTGCGAAAACAAGGGACTGATTGACAAGGATAAAATCAGGCATAGGGTTAAATACTTTCCTGCTTCCGGAAAATCAATAAGGTTCTTAAACATAGCAATTATTTATGGTTCGTGGGTTACAAGCGGTTGAATTAAAAGGTCTTCCGGCTCCAATCCCTGAAGTTCGGAGGTTTCGAGCAAATACTCGATCAGATAATAATCCTCTGAAAGCTGAGCAAAATTTGGATCAGGGGCGCCGGTATCAATTACCATTTCGTAAAACAAATTTCTGTCGTGATCTGCATATTGGAAAAGGTAATCTTCAAGGTAGGTTTCTTCCATTAGGGCAGTCTGCCTGGCATTATTCCTCAAAAACAGTAAACCAAATCCCAAAATGGCAAGTAGGAGCAGGGAAGCAGCAATATTTAGAATTGGATGCAATCTTCTGATAATAACAGCTTTTTTCGATGGGGACAATTGTTTAGTCTGCTCTATTTGACTCATTACTGAAAGAAGTTGAGCATCGAAATATTTGTCCGGAACTGCATCGGGGTGTTTTTTCCCATGCATGGCAAGTTTATTCAGCCCTAACTGAAGCAATTCTGATGATATTTCTTTTTTGTTACTCACTGTATGGTATCAGTTTGTTAGTTTAGATGATTTTAGATGGCAAGGGTTTATTATGAAGTAATAAATTTTTCTATTTTTTTTGCGGCATGATGGTATGATGTTTTCAGTGCCCCAACTGAAGTATCAAGTACAACGGCCATTTCCTCATATTTCATCTCCTGGTAGTAACGCAGGATAAATACCAGGCGTTGCTTTTCGGGCAAATGATCTATGGCCTTTTGTATCTTGATTTCTATCTCAGTTTCGCTCAAAAAAAATTCGCTTGCCGTATTAGTGGCCAGTATGTTTTCGGCATCCGGCATTGCCAGGAATTCGCGGTTTTTTTTCTTCTTCAGATATGACAAGGCTTCGTTTGATGCAATACGGTAAAGCCATGTGAAAAGGCCTGAATCACCCCTGAAATCAGGTAAAGCTTTCCATGCCTTTATAAATACTTCCTGGGCAATATCATTGGCATCGTCGTGGCAGATCACCATGCGGCGAACAAGCCAGTAAACCTGCCTTTGGTATTTTTTTACGATCTGCTCGAAGGCTTTTGACGGGTTTTCAGCATTTTTAAAGCTAAGCAAAAGCGCTTCGTCAGATAAGCCCATGGTTTAGAAGATTTTAAGTTATTATGTTTCCCCAGGCAACTATCAAGGTTCAGGCTATACTACCGTTTTCTGCCAATGGCTTTCTTAGCCGCAATCACAATATTGGCCGCATTTAGTCCGTATTTTTCCATAAGCCCGGCAGGTGTTCCGCTTTCGCCAAAGCGGTCTTTTACACCAATAATTTCGAGAGGAGCTGGGTAATTTAAAGCAAGCACTCCGGCAATTGACTCGCCCAATCCTCCAAACATCTGGTGCTCTTCGGCCGATACAGCACAATCTGTTTTGATTACCGATTGTAAAATACATTCAGTATCAAGAGGCTTAATGGTGTGAATATTTATCACTTCGGCAATGATTCCCTCTTTGTATAATGTTTTAGCTGCTTCGAGAGCTTCCCAAACCAGATATCCGCAGGCAAAAATGCTCACATCTCCGCCTGATTGCAAAATAATTCCCTTTCCAATTTCGAATGGTTCGTCGGCAGGTGTAAAATTAGGCACAGCAGGTCTTCCAAACCGCAAATATACGGGCCCTTCATAATCAGCTATGGCTATGGTTGCTGCTTTGGTCTGATTAAAATCGCATGGTAAGATCACCGTCATATGGGGCAGCATTTTCATAAGCCCGATATCCTCGAGCATCTGATGAGTGGCGCCATCTTCGCCAAGCGTAAGGCCGGCGTGCGAAGCGCAAATTTTAACATTTTTTCCCGAATAGGCAATGCTTTGTCTGATCTGATCGTAAACCCTGCCGGTGCTGAAATTGGCAAATGTACCTGTATATGGTATTTTGCCTCCAATGGTCATACCTGCAGCAATTCCCATCATGTTGGCCTCGGCAATTCCTACCTGGAAGAAACGGTCAGGAAAAGTTTTCTGAAAGTCGTTCATTTTGAGCGAACCAGTAAGGTCGGCACAAAGCGCTACTACATTGGGATTGCGTTTGCCCACTTCGAGCAGTCCAACTCCAAATCCTGAACGGGTATCTTTCTTTTCTGTATAGGTGTATTCTTTCATTTTTGCTCTAATTCATATATTTTTATGTACATCATGGGCAACAAGGACAATTACAGGGATACAAAGTATTCAAAAGCTTAATAATCCCCCAGAGTTTCTTCAAGACTCTGCAATGCGCGTGAAAGTTGTTCGTCGTTTGGCGGACTACCATGCCATTTATGAGAACCTTCCATAAAGTCAACTCCTTTTCCCAT
>DATIKK010000223.1:0-1785 GCA_035477635.1 Bacteroidales bacterium
TTTTGATGCTGTTTTGCGCGGAGGGGTTACCTGGGAGGTTGAGGTTCCTGCTGATTTTGTTATCCCGGGAGTTGTCTCGTATCAGGTAATTGTTACAGAAGAAGGGCAATATGTAACCTTTCCGGGTGGGCAAAAGGGCAGACCCGGGCAATGGGATTTTGCCCATACAGATGCATTCAGCTTCAGGGTGGCTCCCCGCGATGCTGCACTGATTTTATGGGAAGCTCAAAAAAGCTGGCCCGAAACCATGCGCAGATGGTACCGCAATGTTAGGCTTTTGCCCACTCCCCAAGGAAACACTGCACTTCGTATTGATCTTGACAGGCTATCCCGTGCGTTTCATGCCGGCGATTCGCTGGGCGATTACACTTTTAAATATTATTTTGCCGATGAGTTGAAGGGCCGTAAGAGCGAATTTAATGCAAAGGAGTATCTCTATTTTCATGCCCGCACGCATACCGGTTATTCACAACCTGTTGTGGTAGGCCTGATAGACCGCAATGGTGTAATTTTTACAGCCCACATCCGCTTAGAGCCGGGCAAGCAACAATACAAGATACCTCTCAGAGAGTTTTCGCAAGGCAAATTTGCTATCATTCCCAGGCCTTATCCCGTGTTTATGTCGTTTTTCCACGAAGCCAAACACAATGCTGCATTCGATTGGGAAAATCTGCAAACTATTCAGTTTTCCATAAGAGAGGCAACGGAAGAAGCGGTATCTGTCGATGTGGAGAGAATTTGGCTTGAGTAGCGTATGCAGTGTGGGTTGATCTGTGCTTATTATGTAATTTTCGTTTTTCGGCATAGGTCGTCCACAGATAGACAAAAATAGTATCGCAAAGCCGGAGGTGCAATTTTGCGGTCAGGTGAAATCTTGAGCAAAATCATGTCATCCGTTGCATGGGCAGTGGGGGTAAACAAAAATTTTGCTCGTATAATGGAAAAAATGCTGAGAGAATTCTGCATTACTTACGGTGATGAATTAAATTTGACAGCCTTTAAGCATTGAAAACGATCCCAACACTTAAATTCACAGGTATGAAAAACAGAAAACTTGTTTTGTTTGTTGCAATTCTTTTGTCGGGATTCTCTTTTTCGTGCCGACCGGGCGAACCAACAGTCCTTGAACCCGAAAATTTCAACTTCGACTGGTTGTTTTACCGGGCCGAAGGCACGCCCGAACTTCCCCCTGCAGATGCGCAATGGGAAGCCGTTGACCTGCCCCATACCGCCCATCTCGAACCGCTTGTGATTCTAAAACAATGGCAGGGCATAAGTTTTTATAAGAAAAACTTCGAACTCGAAGAGAAACACCGGGATAAGGAGCTGTTTATCAAGTTTGAGGCCGCAATGAAAGTGGCCGAGGTATGGGTAAACGGGACCAAAATGCTTACCAATATGAACGGGTGGCTGCCTTTTCTGGTGCATATTACCCCGGTTGCCCGGTTTGATGAGCCGAACGAAATCCTGGTGAGGCTCGATAACCGTGATAACCCCATCATCGGCCCCAAGCCCATGGAGATTCTCGATTTTAACTTTTTCGGCGGAATATACCGCAACACTTACTTGATTGACAAAAACCGGGTACATATCACCGATGCCAACGAAGCCAATGTGGTAGCAGGTAGGGGTGTGTTTTTTGCCAACCTGTCGGCCAATACAGATAGTGCAGCCTTCGAAATAAAAACCCATGTGCGCAACACTTCAGGCGATAATGCCAGGGTAAGGATTGAACACAACCTGATTGACAAAAATGGCCAAAGGGTGGCAAGGCTGAAGTCGGAC
>DATIKK010000224.1:0-2133 GCA_035477635.1 Bacteroidales bacterium
CATTCAGAAAGGTTTCGTTGAGCAGGGAGGCCATTTTTACAAGTGAACGGATGCTGATCGTTCCAAATCTTAGGAACACACCCAACCGGGAAGTGCCATCAAGGTGCGGGAAATCGCGTGTGGTATGATAATTTCTTATCAAATCCTGATCAATGTTTGCCACCGGCATATCAAACCCAGAAGATTCGAATCCAAATGAAGCGAGGGCAGGAAACTCAAAAGGAGACATCTTCGAAAATCTTTCCATTAGGCTCTCTGAAGGGTAGTGCTGCAGCAGGCTCTCACTCAGGTTTTTCTTCCACCGGAGGCTGTATGGGGTAAAAACGGTATAGGGCAAGCCATCGGGTTTCACAACGTCGTGCAAACCCATGACAAGATGATCCAGGAATTGATGAAAACCAATTCCTTTGGATGAAAGCAGGTTTTTGATTTCGTCATCGCGCTTCCTGCCATAAGGTTCATGATCCTGATTGCAATAGACGTTCTTGACATCATATTGATCCAGCAGTTTTAAAAAGACCTCGAGGGGTTTACCTTTTCTGACATGCAAGCCGCTCCCTTCCTTAACTAAAACCGAATGAATTGCAGAGAGTGTTTGATGTATAAACTCAAACCGGTGGTCATTGGCTGGAAGTCCATCAAGAATCTTTTCGTCGAAAATAAACAGGGGTAATACCTGGTGGCTGGTTCTTAAGGCTTCAAACAAACCCTTGTTGTCGCAAAGCCGCAAATCACGCCTGAACCAGAAAACGGTGAATCCCATTTGCAGAAAAATTAAAACCGGGCAAACCATCCGGATTAAATTTGGAAACAACCCGACATTAAAAAGGTTTGATTTACCGAAAGTACATCACCTAACTTCATCTAGAAATTCTGAATTACATCCCTACAAATACTTTATGGTAGGTCAAGACTCACTGGATAGGTTTGGTTCCTTTTCGCAGGGTGATCAGGGTTATTTCCGGTGGCATACCGGCCCTGCCGGGGTAGCTTAAGAACCCAAAACCGCGGTTCACATGAAGCATTTCGTTTTCGTGGCTGTACAGCCCATTCCATTCGGGATACTTCCATTGAATCGGGCTCCAATGGAAAAGCCAGTTGGAAAATCCAAACTGCAAACCATGACTATGTCCGCTCAAGGTCAGGTGTACTTTTGGGCCGGGAATAACCTTTTGACTCCAGTGCGATGGGTCGTGCGACAAGAGAATTGTAAAAAATCTCTCAGGTTGGTCGCCCAGTGCCAAGTCAAGGTCGCCAGCCTGGTTGAAAGGCGGCAAGCCCCAGTTCTTAACCCCGGCTATTTTTATTGAATCATTATCCTTTTGGATAAAAGCATGTTCATTGAGCAACACATTAAACCCCATTTCTTGCTGAACTATTACCAGTCCTTCTATGTCGGGTTCGGGCTTTTCAATAGTTCCCCAGGTGCGGTAATCGCCCATGTCGTGATTGCCAAGAACTGAAAACATGCCATAGCGCGGCTTCAGAACCCGAAAGATGTCAATAAACTTTTTGGCCTCGCGGGCATGATTGTTGACCATATCGCCGGTAAGCGCAACTATATCGGGATTTAGGGATTGTGCAAGAAGCAAACCCTCTTTAACCGCATCAGTTCGCCTGAAACTTCCCAGATGGGTGTCGGATAAATGTACGATTCTGAATCCATCGAAGGATGCAGGCAGGTCGTCGGACCATACTTCCTGCTCCACCACCTGAAAGTTGTACCGGCCATGGGTCATACCGAACAAGGTGAAGAAAAACATGTAACTCGCTGCTATCAAACCTACAAAAAGCAACAACCTGCTCCTCTCTGACCAACCTATGATTTTGCTGAAGCGTGCATATAGCCATGGAATTCTATGCATGATCCGAAACTTCCAGGTCTTGATGTCGTGCAGAAGCACAAACACCGAAAAAGTCGCTTTCGGAATAAGAAGCAGCATAAATGCCCCAATAATCAGAAAGAACCTGCGATACTGGATGTAATCCTCAACACCCGATGCCCTTATGTAGATGGCATAGCCCAGGGAGAACAGGATTAAGGCTACATCTACAATCAGGAATACATAGGTTCCCAATTTTCTGAGTACGCGAGGGGAGGTTTTTGGATGCAACAATCTAAGTCCGCGATAA
>DATIKK010000225.1:0-4351 GCA_035477635.1 Bacteroidales bacterium
TTGCTCATTTTGATGTTTTGGTGAGAGACCGACTCTGGGAGGTTGCCCGGGAAAAAGGAAATCTTTTCAGGCAGTATCTGGTTCATCCGGCTATAAAAAGCATCAGAGGACTGGGATTGATGCTTGCTCTTGAACTCAATTCTGCCAAGGAAACCCGCAGAATAGTTGCAAGGTGTCTCGAAGCAGGCGTATTGACTGATTGGTTCCTGTTTGATGAAAATTGCATACGAATTGCCCCACCGCTCACAATTACACATAGGCAGATTTCAGATGCCTGTGAAATCCTTTTGGGCGCTGCTAACCAGTAGGTTTTGGTTTTGGAATTTTTCTGTATAACTTTATTGCGGTCGTTGAGTTTCTTCAATAAATTATTCCTGCATGGACAACCAATTGGAAAAACTTCTTGAAACCTTGCCCCTGCAAAGCTTACCGATAAAAGGATTCTTCCGCAATTATCCCGTTGATTTAATGTTTCGAAGCGGCGACTTTGTCCTCCTCTGCGGAACAAGCGATTATCAGTGGGCTTATTTATTTGGAGAAAACCCGGAAGATCTGCTTGAAGTTCTAGACCAGTTTAACAACACCTCCCTTTATTTTGCCAACGTCGAAGACTGGATGCTCCCGGCAATTACACAAACGAGAAGAATTGAGTGGAAACTTACAACCCACCGCTACTATCTTACCGATGATCAGCCCATAGAGGCGCCAAAAGCCATTTTCAGCACTTTGGACCCTTCGCTGTCTCCAACCATTTTTAACCTTTCGGCATACAAGGACTTCACTTCAATTGCCTACATCGAAGACAGACTCCGTAACGATGTGTCGGCAGGTATCTGGCAGGATAACACGCTTGTGGGATGGGGACTTACTCACGATGACGGATCACTGGGTTTTTTGAATGTTCTGCCATCATGGCAAGGTAAAGGCCTGGGTGAAAGTATTCTGAAAGGGCTGATTTTAAAAAAAAGAGAAAGCAACCTTCCGGTATTTGTGAATATTGAGCCTCACAACAACAAATCATTAAACCTGATCGCGAAACTTGGCTTTACATTCGACAGGCAGGTATCGTGGGTCAAACTTGTGTGAGGCAACTTCAATCCATCTTATTAAAAACTATAACATGTCAAAAAGACATTGACTGTTTTTTTTAAACGTCAAAATGACATAAAACAATTGACACAAATGCACGTTTCCGCTCTGGCACAAGGTTTGAAAGGTTTGGAACAGAAAAAAAATACTATTATTAACATTAAAAAATGGAGGACCAAATTATGTTACCAATTCTTAGAAGTAGCAGAACTAACCTTCCTGGCCTTATCGACGACTTCTTCGGAAGGGATTTGATGCAAAATTTTTTCGATATTCAGACCGGAATCAACACGCCTGCTGTAAATGTGATTGAGACAAACAATAATTTTTGCATTGAGGTGGCTGCCCCGGGTCTTGAAAAGAAAGATTTTAAGGTAGAAATTGAAAACAATGTTTTGGTGATTTCTTCTGAAAAAGAAGAATCCAACGAAGACAGAAAGGACGACAGGTATATGCGCAGGGAATTCAGCTACACAAGCTTTAAACGTTCATTCGCACTTCCTGGAAGTGTTGAAGCCGACAAGATCAAGGCAACACATCGCAATGGAATATTGCAGATCGAGATCCCGAAAAAGGAGGAAGCCAGGCATAAGCCTCCAAGAAATATTGAAGTTGCTTAAGTTTCAAAAACCGGGTAGTTTACCCGGTTTTTTTTTACCCGGATTGACTATACAGTTTTCTTTTTTTAAAAATTAACATTTTTATAACCTGGCTGAAGTATCATTTCAATAGATTTGCATTATTTGACAAATCATAATTATGCTTTTTAATAAGTCTGTATTATTACAACTTGCCTTGCGCAGGCCTTACGGAGTACATTCGCCGTTTTTGTACAACCTTGCTGATAAATGCATATTCTCAAAGGAAATTAGCCCTGACTTCAGGCTCCTTGAACAAAAGCGCAAAGAATTGCTTGTTGACCAAACCGAAATTTATGTTTTAGACTTCGGTCATGGGCCTAAAAAATTTTCTGTAAGGTCAGGTTTTGATCCAATTAAGTACAGGAGAACCGTTAGCAAAATTGCACGCAACTCTTTGCAAACACCAGGTATGTGCCGCTTGATGTGGCGGCTTGCTAAACATTTTTCCCCGAAAAACATAATAGAGATAGGAACCTCGCTGGGCATCACTACTACTTATTTATCAAACGCAGCTCCTGAATCCAGAATTATTACCCTCGAAGGGTGCCCACAAACTGCCGCCAGGGCTGAAATACTGTTTGGAGAATGTGGTGCCACGAATGTAGAGCTATCATTAGGCCTTTTTGAAAATACCCTTCCAAAAGCCCTCGAACAATTAGAGAAGCTTGATATGGTTTACCTTGATGGTGACCATTCATTTAAGCCAGTCATTCAAAATTTCAATACACTTCTCAGCTATCTTCATTCTGGAAGTGTTTTGGTAGTTGATGATATTAGGTGGTCAAAAAGCATGAAAGAAGCCTGGATTGAAATGGCAAGTCACCCGATGGTTACCCTGGCAGTTGACCTGTATAAAGCAGGTATAATCTTTTTCAATCCTGGTCTCTCTAAGCAAATAGTTCCGGTGGGTTTTAATTTTTTCTAATTTTGAAGGATTATTAAATTAGAACCAATGAAGAATCATGAGTTGATCCGGCTTGAAGAAATTACCAAATATTACAGGGTGGGAGCAGAGGTTGTAAAAGCCTTACAAGGTATTTCCACCACTATTTATCGCAACGAATATGTTGCCCTTATGGGGCCTTCGGGTTCTGGAAAATCAACATTGATGAATTTGCTTGGATGCCTTGATACACCTACCAGCGGGCGCTACTATTTAAACGGAAAAGATGTTAGCAAGTTACATGATAACGAACTTGCAGAAATTCGTAACCGCGAAATTGGTTTCGTATTTCAGACCTTTAACCTCCTTCCCCGTAGCACCGCGCTCGATAATGTTGCTCTTCCGCTGATCTACGCCGGAGTTAACAAGGATTCGCGTCGAAATAAAGCATTGTTGGTCCTCGATCAGGTGGGCCTTTCAGATCGCACACACCACAAACCCAACGAACTTTCAGGCGGGCAGCGTCAAAGGGTTGCCATTGCGAGGGCACTTGTTAACAACCCAAGCATAATTCTGGCCGATGAACCTACAGGAAACCTCGATTCAAAAATATCGCTTGAGATAATCGGGCTTTTGCAACAGATCCATGAAGCAGGGAACACTATAATCCTGGTTACACACGAAGAAAGCAATGCACGCCACGCACATCGAATCATCAGGCTGCGCGATGGTCTTATCGAAAGTGATGCACTGAACCCTAATATCGAAAAAATTGAGATGGCTGGTAATTTTTTTAGTTGATGTTTCTGGCGACCCTTACTAACCTGATTTTGGATGAAGACCTGGAAAATATACACAAAAGCCGGAGATAAAGGTAAAACAACCCTTCTGGGCGGTAAATCTGTCCTTAAATGCCATTCAAGAATTGATTCTTATGGTACTATTGATGAATTGAATTCATTCGTTGGATTATTGCGCGATCAGGAGGTTGTGGCAAATTACAGGCACATTCTCTTTCAAATACAGAACCATTTGTTTGTGGCTGAAGCTCTGGTAGCTGCCGATGAAGGCAGTAAAATCGAAAATCTGCCGGTTTTGGCAGATCCCGACATTGTTATGCTCGAAGCTGAGATTGATAAAATGAACGAATCCTTGCCCCCTTTATCAAACTTTATTCTGCCTGGCGGCCATCAGGCAGTTTCTCTTGCCCATGTTTGCCGTACTGTTTGCCGGAGAGCAGAGCGAATCCTCGTAAGTCTCGCACAGGAAAGTCAAGTTGATGAGATAATTATCCGATATTTCAACAGGTTGTCAGATTACTTCTTTGTTTTGGCACGCAAACTCGCACATGATCTGGGCGTTTCAGACCAGGTCTGGAAATCGAGGAAGTAGCCGGAAAAAATAACCCAACGCCCCCAAAAAATCTAACCGGTTTTGACTGAAGTACATCAATAGTCCGGCATATTTTTCAGTAATCAACAATGAGGGTGAAGCCAAACAATTGCTTTCCGGAGAATTTTGCTATATCACTCCGGCCGGGATTATTTGCATTTTGCAGAAACCTGTTTTGCGGAATTATTTAAAATATTACTTTTGCAAAGCCAAATCGGGGTGTGGCGCAGTTGGCTAGCGCACTTGCATGGGGTGCAAGGGGTCGGAAGTTCGAGTCTTCTCACCCCGACTGATAAAAAGAAGATGCCGTTGTAAATCAGCAAATTACAACGGCATTTTTCTTTGT
>DATIKK010000226.1:0-2012 GCA_035477635.1 Bacteroidales bacterium
TGCGAGCCTGCTCGATCAACTGCAGCGCGACTACAAGGTGATTGTAACCGGGCCCACTACCCTTGCAGCAATTCTCAACAGCCTGCAAATGGGCTTCCGCACCCTGGCCATACAAAAGCGCAGCTCAGAAGTATGGAGGATACTTGGCGCGGTGAAAAAAGAATTTGAGAACTTTGGCGGAATGCTCGAAAAAGCCCAGAAAAACCTGCAAACTGCAAGCAACCAGATTGACGAGGTGATGGGCAAACGAACCCGGGCCATCCAGAAAAAGCTTAAAGGTGTTGAATCTCTTAGCAATACGGAAGCCACTTTGCTTTTAGAGGTACAGAATGATTTTGACGAGGCCGATGAGGCAGATGATGATAAAAATTATTGACATTCAATGTGTTGTATGAAATTGTGAGAAGGAGAATTTCAAAATTTTTTAAACCGAATTGATTATGAAAGCTAAAGAACGACTGACCTCGCTTGATGTGTTTCGTGGCATTACCATAGGTGCCATGATTATTGTAAATTATCCGGGCACCTGGAGCCATGTTTATGCCCCGCTGCTCCATAAGCCGTGGCACGGAATCACACCCACCGACCTGATTTTTCCTTTTTTTCTGTTCATTGTAGGAATTTCCATTGTGCTGGCTTTCAACAAGCAGGTGGAGTCGGGCACATTGCTCCCTATGACTTACCGTAGAATCCTCTGGCGGAGTTTGAAAATATTTGCCGTAGGCATTTTCCTGCATTTGTGGCCTATGTTCAATTTCGAAGAGTTGCGCATAGCAGGTGTCTTGCAACGCATCGCCATTGTTTTTGCCGTTTGTGCTGTGTTGTTCCTGAAAACCTCCTGGAAAACACAGGCCATCGTCATGGCCGGCATTTTGGTATTCTACTGGTTGGCCATGGTGTTGATACCCACCCCGGGTTATGGAAAACCAATGCTTGAACCCGGTGCCAACCTGGCCGCATGGGTTGACAGCTACCTGACGCCCGGACGCCTGTTTTGGGAAACATGGGATCCGGAAGGACTGTTCAGCACCCTGCCTTCCATAGCTACCGGAATTTCGGGTATGCTGATTGGAAAAATTATGGTAAGCGACCAAAGCCACGAACGAAAGATCATCTGGTTGTTCTTCTGGGGTGTGGTAGGATGCGTTATTGGTTATGTATGGGGTCTGGTGTTCCCGCTCAACAAACCTATCTGGACAAGCTCCTATGTAATGGCTACATCCGGAATGGCTAGTTTGGCTCTTGCCGCGCTATATTTTGTAATTGACTTGCAAAAGATTAAAACCGGCACAAAACCATGGCTCATTTTGGGAACCAACGCTATTACGGTTTACTTTCTGGCGGGTGTTCTGGCGTTTCCGTTCTACAGCCTTCCGATTGGCGGAATGGCTCTGAACCAGCATGCAATGGAGTTGCTTACCGGCATTGGGTTTGCCCCTAAACTGGCGAGTTTCACCTATGCAGCGTTTTTCCTCGGCGTTCTGTTTATCCCCAGCGCCATCCTTTACCGCAACAAAATTTTCATCAAACTTTAAGGCCCATATTAGCTAAAACGATCAAAATGAAAAACCTGCTTTCATTTTTTGTTGTTGCTTTAATTTTTTATTCAATGACAGGCTGTCGTCGTGCCCCGCAAACCACCATTGAATCTCCATCGGGCAACATCCGGGTGGAGCTAATCACGCTTGCAGATGGTAGGATTGCCTATACGGTGAACTTCAACAACCAACCGCTCATTGACACCTCGGCTGTCGCGTTTGAGTTTTTGGATGCAGCTCCCCTGCGAACCGGACTGACCATTGTTTCGTCTAAAACCCGGGAGTTCTCCGAAACATGGGAGATGCCCTGGGGCGAGCAACGATATGTGGAGAACACCTTCAACGAGCTTTCGGTTAAAATCCGGGAATCCGAAGGTCTCCAACGAATATTCAATCTGGTTTTCAGGGTTTATGACGATGGCTTGGGTTTTCGTTATGAATTTCCGGAACAGCCAAACATGGGCAAGGTTTACA
>DATIKK010000227.1:0-3119 GCA_035477635.1 Bacteroidales bacterium
ATCAGCTAAATCAAAAAGTCTGTTTTCACCAAAATACATATCGTCAGCCGACACATACAACGCTTTTTTGCTGTCCAGATTTTCCTTGATGTGTTGCAAAATCATGGTTGTTTTACCGACTCCACGAGCGCCAATAATTCCAATCAAGCGATTATCCCAGGAGACTTTTTCGTATAAATAGCGTTTAAAGCCGGTTGTAGTATTTTGTAAAAGCGTTTCAAATTTTTGATAAAGTATTCTCATTGCTTTAATAAGCTATTTTTCACAAAGATACTAAATGCACAACAAAATGAGCAATTATTTTAATTATTGTTCATTCAAATGTGCAGGATGTTTTTTTGATTGCCCATAATCGGGTCAGGTGCGGGAATTTCACCCAGACCTTCCCACAGAACCGTGCGTAAAGGTCTCCGTTAATCCCTTTGGTCATGGTCTTTACTACGCTCCGGCACACACGGCTCTTTCTGTTATATTCTTACCGACATAGGATAGTACCTTCCGGTAGGCTTTCCAGACCATTACCTTGCTTGTTGGTTGTGATTTCGTTTCAAAATAATCAATCATCCCTTCTTGTCGGTTGTTGAATAGTTTAAAACATGAACATGTCTGGCCTTTCGCGCATCATCCATTACAAGGACACTTAACTACTACGATCTTATCTGCCGCCGGCATCTCATTTAAACCTTAATTCCGGCTTTCCTTTCTTTCAAGTTGGATAAACTCGTAACCCGTCCCCTGCCTACCTGTCTGCCGTGCTGGCACAGGCAGGTAGGGATATACTCCAGATTTTTTTGCTTAAGTCAGCACCATTAGTCGCTGACCCAATTTTCTTAAAAAGGCAAAGTTGCTAAACAACAGCGGAGTTCCCCACCTCGCTGTTTTATTTGCTAATTTGCTGCTCGGCAAAATCGCCCACTATAGGCAGTTTAAATCTTTCTCCCTTGAACGCCTTGTACATCAACAGTATCCAAAGAATTAATCCCAATGGGGTTATCAGGATTGATATTGCCCACCCAATAATTGGGATCCATCCAATGACTGTTACTATTATAAACAGTGTAAGAAATGTTGCCAGTGACTGTATTGCGTGAAACCTGACAAACTTGTTTTCCTTTTCCAATACCAAAAACACTATCCCGGTTATAAACCCAAAACATAGCAAAGCAGACCCTCGATGTTTTCACTATGCCTAAAGCAGTTTTAGCTGTCTTCCTTTTTTACTGTGCTTCATCTACTTTTTAAAAACTACTGCTCTACTAATTCCACCCTCCGGTTTTTTGCACGACCTTCTTCGGTTTTGTTAGTAGCCACCGGGGACAGTGGCCCAACCCCATGAGCCCTAAGCCGGTTTGCGTCCACACCATGTTTGGAAACAAGCTCCTTTGCTACAGCGTCAGCTCGGGCTTTGGAAAGGTTCATGTTATAATCCAACGCGCCGACATTATCTGTGTGCCCCACAACATGCAAATTAAGCCTGGGATTCTGCTGAAGGAGTTTAGCAATTTCTCTAAGGACAGGCTCGGATTCAGGCCTTACATCTGCTTTGCCAAAATCAAAGTGGATGCCGTAAATGGCCACCCGGCCTGCTCTTGCTAAATCTTCCAGCATAGCGCCTGCTGTAACCAATCCCTCCTCCATAGGCCTGATTTCAACAACAACGAGGTTTACTGTGGGTTGGTCTTCGCGTTCATCCCACCCATAGTACAAATGGTGTAAAGATGTGAAAAGTGATACATAAACCTCTCCTTCAGGACGGGAAAGCCTTGCGGCCAAATAACGTTGCTGCTCTGTATCAACACCCATAACGCTTATGCCACCACCCAGGGGTGTTTCACCATAGATGAAGTCATGGAAAAATTCCCCAAGTTCACCCTCTCCTGCTCCGCTGAATAAAATCTCAAAACCGGCCCTCCTGAGAGCTGACTCATAACTGCGGAAAATTTCCAGCGTTGAGCGACCTTTTGGGGCATCATAGAAAATATGAGTTACCTTGCCTTCCAGTCGCTTGCTATTTGCAAATTTATATGCCTCCGTATCACGGTCCCATACTGCTTTCGCAAGCGGGAGAGTGTATTCATCAAACTCTTTCACATCATAAAACTTAATGACAGAGCCGGCAAACCGCGAGATGAGCGGATGGTCCTTACTTCCTTCAATATCCTGTGCATAGGCAGCACTAATTGCCAACAGAAGTCCTCCTGTCAGGCAAAACATAATTTTGTTTTTACTTTTCATGATTATTGCCTCCTATTTTCGGTGTAAATTTTTTTAAAGTAATCCAATATCAATTCCGGAAATAATTTGCGTAAGCGCTTTGTTAATCGGTGTTCCTTGTTTGGGTCTATTTTAGTCATCAATGGGGCAATTTCCTATCAGTCGTTCCAGTCGGTTTTCGGTACTATAATTTTCAGCGGTAACATAAATTCGCTTTCTGAAAGGAAGTTTCTGTATTTCTTTTCTGAGTGCCTTAGTTTTCATTGTCAATCATTTAATGTCGAAAGATACGAATTTATGGTAAAAATATTCCCCCTCTATAATTAGGAATTTATTCACCTTAAAATATCATATTATGAGAAAGAAATCGGGTTTTTATTGTAGAGAAGGCAATTGTGCTTGTTCCGGAGTTTGTTTATCGTCAAATCCTATCAGAATCAATTAAAACAATCATTAAGTACATAGAAAAAATTTCATTTGGCCTTTTGTTGGGAGGTAGTCCAACCGGGAATAATCCCCGGGTCTTGCATACCGAGCAGCGTCCTGTTTATTATGCCCAGTTTTTATTTTTAATCAATTCAAGTTGTCTTCTTACAAATCCCTCTGCTTGTTCGTATAACCGATTGACTGTAATTTCATCATAATTTACCACTACTGAACGACTAAAAAAACTAAAATCAGGGGCTACTCCCCAATGGTTTCACCCCAAGTTGTAAGTTTGTATTGCAACACACAATTTACAACATGGGTAAAAATCTGGATAAACCGCTTCAACCTGCGCCATTCAAACCGTAGAAATTGTGCCCAATTTTGCCTGTGAAGTTTAAATTTATACTGTAAAATATTTGAAACCAAACCCTCAAAGATTATGACCGCAAAAAAAGGCCAGATATAATGGAAATACG
>DATIKK010000228.1:0-2180 GCA_035477635.1 Bacteroidales bacterium
TGCAATTGTTTCTCTTTCAAATGGTACAATTATTCTTTGTCTATATTTGTGAAGTAGTATTCCTAAAACAAATAAAATGGTAATTCCAAACAATATACCTGAAATTAGGTAAGCAAAAAATGTAAAGACAACTATCAGAAATCCAAAAAGGTAAATGGATATGATTGAGAAAATTTTGTGCTTACTTGGCATTAAGAGCCAAATCAATCCAAATAGAGATAGAGTAAGTCCTAAAATTCCAAATCCTTGTATAATCATAGAAAGTGGCATTGCAAGTCTGTCAAAGTCACCTGACATAAAGGGGTAAATATTGCCCAATGTTGGTTTAGCCCCCTAATTTTCGGACAATTTTGTTTCTAATTTTAAAAGTACACATAATTCTTTATAATATTGCATTAGCAAGGAACGACCGAAGGTGACCTTTGTACCGATGGTTGTTGAAGTGTTTCGGGCCCGATCGCTTCGTTTTGTAAATCCATCAGCACATCGAGTGCTTCTGGATTTAAGCAAGGAACTTCCCTCAGGTTCACATTACCCGATAGTTGCTGGTATGGGATCAAGAGTTTAAACTTCACTCGTTTTGTTTTTTCGTTAACTTTTCTGGAGACCATTCCTTTTTCCCATAGCTCCCGGAAGAGGGCGGGTGTTAGATTGGCAATGGAGCCGTGCAGTCGAACATTGTTATACTTTTCGTAAAAGATTGTCAGCCTGGCAATAAGATGTTCCAGATCCCAGAAAGCATGGTTGCCTAATGCATTAGAAAGAATGCTATGAAAGCTTTCGATGTGTCCGTTTTCCTGAGGGGTGTAAGGATGTGTGAAAACCTGGTTGAGGTGGTTTTTCTCAAAGAACTCCTGGATAACCTTAGCTGCAAACTGAGGCCCATTGTCATTTCTGATTTCCACATGGATGCCTCTATTTAGCAAGTCAGCAGGTTGAAGATGGTCTGTAATTAGCTTTTCCCAGGCATGTTTTATCTGGGTTGATTTCATCCAAAAACCCGCTTGCCAATGAAGCACAAATCTGGTGAAAGTGTCCAGGATAGTTAAAATATAGGCATGGCTCCTTGTATTGGCGATCCATACATATTTGATATCCATCTCAATTACCTCTAAAGGCCCTTGAGGGATGACTATGCGGTATTGTGCAAATGCTTTGTCCTTTCTTTTATGGCGTTGTGCAAGCATATGGTTCTGTTTCATGAGCCGGTATACTTTTTTGTGATTGATAAAAAATCCCATGATCATCAGTGCAGCGCACATACGGCGATACCCATAATAGGTATCAGGATCTTTGCGTACCTGTTCAATCTGGCGGATTACTTCTTTGTCAGATTGTTCAACCAAATTTCCATTGAGCGTCTGCATGGTCGTTTGGGTCGGTTTCTTGCCCGGACGGTTGTTCTTTTGCTTGTAATAGTACTGGTGGTGGCTCAACTGCAAAACTGATAATGCCTTGTCCCTGGTCAAGCCCTGGCCCATATATCTACAGGCTAAGTCCTTTTTCTCGCCCAGGCATACTTTTTTTTTATTAGCTCGTCCTTGAGCCGACCCTCCATCTCTTTTTCAGCCAAAAGCTTTTTTAAAAACTCATTCTCCTTCTCCAAACGTTTGATCTCTTTTATTTGGGCTGGGGTAATACCGTGACGAAACCCATCTTCGCCCATGGAATCAAACTTTTTCTTCCAACTGTAGAATGTTGCCGGATAAATCCCATGTTTCTCAAGAGTGATAGTAACTCCTTGTTCTGAAGCCTCTTTAATAATCTGAAGCTTCGTCTCTTTACTGAATTTTCGCTTTTCCATAAGTGCTTGCATAATTACTAATTTTTGTTGGTAATTATGTCCGACTTCTTAGGGGGCTGTTACAGCACTATCTTTGGATATGGCGAATGCCAATTAGTTGCAGGCCGCTAATATTCATCTGCAATTCAATCATTTATGCTGTAAAACAACTGTTTAAAAGCACAAGTAGTAATTTTTAAACATTATGAATCATGGAAACAAACAACTTGGGATACTCACGATTTTGGGGTAAAGGCAACATAAGGGATGCAGAAAAAATAAAAAAGCTGAGTTTTTTGATGATTGCAATTTTCTCGTTAGCAATCCTGACCGTGGGCTGCGAGGACGAAAAGGATACTCCTTTCACATTGCTAACAGGTCCGGTATGGGTTTCGGA
>DATIKK010000229.1:0-8851 GCA_035477635.1 Bacteroidales bacterium
TATTTTCATTCCCGACGAAAACCTTGGTTCCTATGTTGCAGAAAAAATTCCCGAAAAGGAATTTGTGTTGTTCAAAGGATATTGTCCGGTACACGAGGAGGTAATGGAGATTGATGTTAAACTGGCCATGGAACAAAATCCTGGTGCTTTGCTGGTGGCGCATCCCGAATGCCGGCCAGAGGTTCGCCGACAGGCAGTTTTTGTTGGAAGCACAAACCAGATAATAGACTTTGTTACACAAAGCGATCAGAATAGTTTTATAATTGGCACCGAGATGGGAATATTGCACCCAATTACCAAGCTAAATCCCGGCAAAAAGCTGGTAAGTTTGACTACCAACTTCATTTGTCCAAACATGAAAAAAGTAGGATTAGAAAACCTGTATGATAGCCTTTTAAACAACCAAGAAGAAATATTAATTGATCCTGAATTAATAAAAAAATCTTATCTTCCGCTAAAACGTATGCTTGAAGTGTCAAATTGAAAAGTAGGTTTCCGGCCTGATGAGAAGATATATATTCCAAAAAGAACTTGAAGAAATTCCGGTTGCGAATTTCGATGTGATAATTATTGGGGGCGGCCTTTCGGGACTTTATGCTGCTGCAATTTTAAATGAGCGGTTAAGCGTTGGAGTTATTGTAAAAAACACCCTGCCCGAATGCAACTCATGGCTTGCACAAGGAGGAATAGCCGTTGCGGCAGGTCATGACGACAGCCCGGAACAACACCTGAACGATACGGTTAATGCTGCCGGAGGTTTAGTAAATGTCCAGGCGCTAAGGTTAATGGTCGAGGGAGGACATGATGAACTTTTAACACTTTCTGCACTTGGGGTAAAATTTGATACCGATCAAAGTGGCCATTGGCTTGCTGCCTGCGAAGGAGCTCACAGCCGCCGCCGAATTGTTCGTTGCGGGGGCGATGCAACCGGTCAGTCGATTATGGACAGGCTTTTCACCCTTGTTCGCTCTAAACCAAATATTAAAGTTTTTGAAAATCATTTTTTGACAGATATCCTTACCGACGACCATAATCAGGTGGCCGGTATTATAACTTTTAGTGAATCTTTCAAATTTTTCAGTGCACCCTGTGTAGTACTTGCTACGGGCGGGGCTGGTGGGCTTTACCGGTTTACAACCAACAGTCCGAATATCACGGGCGATGGAATAGCCGCAGCCCTCAGGGCGGGTGTAAAAACCGAACGCCTTGAATTCATACAGTTTCATCCTACAGCCTTTTATTTACCTCGCCCGGATGGTTCGTGTTTTCTTATATCGGAATCGGTAAGAGGAGAAGGTGGTATTCTTCGCAATCACCTTGGACATCCATTTATGCAAAACAGGCACCCCATGGGCGACCTGGCCCCACGGGATATTGTTGCAAGGGAAATTTTCAGGGAGATGAAGGCCTCAAGGCATGACCATATTTTTCTTGACATAACCTCCAAGCCGGCCGGCTTTATCAAAAAGAGATTTCCCACTATTTACGAATATTGCCGGCAACATGGCATTCTTATGGAAAAGGACCTGATTCCGGTCATGCCGGCCCAGCACTATCTCATTGGAGGAATAAAAACCGATAATTATGGTAATACGTCATTGGCTGGTCTATATGCATGCGGCGAAACAGCCAGTACTGGCGTGCATGGTGCAAACCGGCTTGCAGGTAACTCCCTGCTCGAATGTCTTTTTTTTGCGTCACAGGTTGCCAAGGCTATAGAAGGTTCTCATTTGGCACGGAAAAAGGCCATCATCAAGGACCTCGGGGCTAATGTTGGTTTTGCAGGAGATGTTAATGCGCTGAAACAAAATCTGAGGGTGATCATGCAAACATGCGGGGGGATACTTCGCACAACCCATGGTCTGAATAAAGGGATTGAATGGCTGAATAACCTTATTGACAGTGTCGAACCCGCTAAACTATCCAATATTAACCAATTTGAACTACTCAACATGGCCCTGACGGGAAGGGAAATTCTGCAGAGCGCCTTATCCAGAAAAGAAAAAATCGGAACACATTATATTGAAGATTAGCTTTAGTGCCCTCCCGAAAATTTGCTTCCAACAATAAAACAAAATGCAGCAATTATGAGACCATTCAATTTTAATACTGAAAAACTAATTGCCATTGCGATAGAAGAAGATATTGGTACTGGCGATATTACCACCAATAGTATCATTCCATCGGATGCCACATTAACAGGACAATTCATCGCCAGGGAAGAAGGGATGGTATGCGGGCTGGGGGTTGTAAAGCGGATTTTCGAAATAATAGATCCTTTGGTTGAATTTACTCCTAAAATACAGGACGGTATGCATGTGGTTCCTCAGCAGGTTCTGGCCGATATTTGCGGCCCCGCAAGAGCTATCCTCACTGGTGAAAGGGTATCGCTGAATTTTTTGCAACACCTTTCGGGAATAGCAACCAAAACTGCCCGAATTATTGAATCGGTAAGTGGAACAGGGATCAGAATACTTGATACACGTAAAACCATTCCAGGATTGCGGTGGCTCGAAAAATATGCCGTTAGAACTGGCGGCGGCCTCAACCATCGCATGAACCTTTCGGATGGGATCATGATAAAAAATAACCATATAAAGGCCGCAGGTAGCATAACCCTGGCAATGGAGCAAGCACGCCTTAATGCGCCTCCAACCCTAAAAATAGAGGTAGAAGTGGAATCTATGGAGCAGGTTCAGGAGGCCATTAATGCAGGTGCCGATATTATCATGCTAGATAATATGGATTTGGTAACCATGCGCCAGGCCGTAAAAAAAATAAATGGAAGGGCATTAATCGAAGCATCTGGTAATATGATTAATAAAAATCTTTCAGATGTGGCCAAAACCGGTGTGGATATGATTTCGATAGGAGGGCTTACACACTCCGTGAAAGCTTTGGATATAAGCCTGAGGATAAGTCAGCAGTAATTTTAGCTGGTTTTGTCCCCGGTTGGTTTTTACAAAACAAAATAAAAATAAGATATTCAGGATGTGTTGATTTAAAAATCCCCTGAAGCACAAAAAAAGTTAAAACTTTGATCAAAAAACTATCTCTCCGATAGTTATAAAGATGAAAACCAGCATATTAATGTCCTTAAAGTCATTACAATTATTTTTTAGCCTCCCCAATAAAAGGTCGCAGCTGCAAGAGTGCTCTGATTTTTTTTAAATTTGTGCATAAGCGTTTGGTACAAGACGGGTAATTAATGATTGGCTTAAGGGCTGGTGTGTTCCTTTATGGCATAAAACAATTATTTTCAAAATATAAAACCCCGGAAAAGAATCAGGACTGTTTAGCGGAGGGGGTGGTCGCCGGAGGTTAACAAATACCATTAAACTGGACATCAATGGAAACACCTTTTAATGAAACTACTTCCCGGCGAAACTTTTTAGGAAAAAGTTGCAGGTTTATGGCCTGCCTCGGGGTTTATTCAGCTATACCGGTGGTTTTTTCAAAAAGCGTTACTGCTCAACGAAGAAGAGCTCCACTTCGCGAAGCCATGTTTTACAACAGGCTGACAAATAACATGGTACGTTGCGAACTTTGTTTTCATAATTGTACAATACGTGAGGGCGAAAGAGGTCGTTGCTTCAACAAGGAAAACCAGGGCGGCACGTTGTTTTTGCTCGTGCATGGAAGGCCATCGGCCGTGCATATTGAGCCTATCGAAAAGGAACCTGCCCTTCACATGCTTCCCGGCTCCGACATATTGTGTGTTGGCACTGCCGGTTGCAATTTCAGGTGCAGGTTTTGCCACAACTGGCACCTTTCGCAAAGGGGCATAGAGGAAATGGGCCGGGTTTATGACCTTCCCCCCTCCGAATTGGTAAACACGGCTATAGGCCACAACCTTACAACCATATCCTTTACATACAATGAACCTACCAGTTTTTACGAGTACGCCTACGACACGGCGGTAATCGCAAAGCAAAGGGGATTGAAAATACTTTGGCACTCCAACGGCGCACTCAACCCTGAGCCCGCCAGGGAACTTCTCAAATATACCGATGCTGTTACCATTGACCTGAAAGGGTTTACTGAAGAATTTTACCGCACTATTCTCACTGCCCGATTAGCACCTGTATTGCAGACTCTTAGAGAAATAAGGGCTGCCGGCCGATGGCTTGAGGTTGTAAACCTGCTTATCCCCACTCTGAACGATAATCCCGAAGATGTCAGACGAATGTGTATCTGGATTAGAGACAACCTGGGCAAAACTACACCCGTTCATTTTTCGCGCTTTACCCCCACATACCGTCTTACCAATGTGCCGCAAACACCTGTAAGCCTGCTTGAAAGGACTCATAAAATTGCCAAAGACACTGGGCTCGATTTTGTTACCATTGGAAATGTTCCGGGGCACCGTTACAATTCCACCTACTGCCCATCTTGTAACCACAGACTTATTCACCGCGTTCACTTCAGAGTATTGGACAACAACATTGTTAATGGGCGGTGTCAAAATTGCAGGCATATTATACCCGGAATCTGGAGCTAAATGAAGAAGTTGGTGCTGTTGGCAATTTTGGTGGTAGGCTTTAGTGGTATTGTTGTTCAGATCCTTTTACTTAGAGAGTTTCTAATTGTTTTTGCCGGAACAGAATTGGTCATTGCCATCATATTGGCTAATTGGCTCATCCTCGAAGCGCTTGGAGCGTTTCTTGCCGGAAGGTGGATTGACCGTTTTCCAAATACCATCAAGGTTTTTACAGGGCTGAACCTTATTTTTTCTTTGATGCTTCCTGCTGCAGTGTATGCCACAAGATTGCTGAAGGACATCTGGGGTGTTCTGCCCGGCGAAGGGCTGGGGCTTATGCCTGTTTTTGTTTCCTCCCTTGTGCTGTTTGCCCCGATAAGTTTTTTGCATGGCGCGTTGTTTACCGTATCGTGTAAGCTGAATGCAGGCAATTCCCATACCACCGAAAAAGCTTCACCCATAGGCAATGCATACATTTTCGAAACGCTTGGAACAATAGCCGGTGCAGTTATTTTTACCTATATTCTCATTCCTTTCTTCCATTCCATACATATTTCACTTTTTGTGGCCCTTATCAACCTGCTTTGCGGACTTCTTTTGATTTGGCAATCACCGAAAAGCAAGGTTCGTGCTAAATGGCATTTCATAGCCACACTCGCGGCTCTTATTGTTTCAGGCATTTTGCTGACTGGGCCCGGAGCAGACAATATACAAAGGCAATCCATTGATAAACAATGGCGGGGTCAAACCGTGGTGCATTACCAAAACTCGCTCTACGGCAATATTACAGTAGTCAGAAGCAACGGGCAATACACTTTTTTTTCGGACGGGGTGCCCCATATCACTCTGCCCGATCCCAACCTGGTATTTATTGAGGAGTTTGTACATCTTCCAATGCTCTCACACCCAAACCCCCAATCAATGCTGGTGCTGGGTGGAGGGGCTGGAGGAAAGATTTACGAAATATTAAAACATCCTGTTGAGAGGGTTGTTTACACCGAATTAGACCCAACGCTGCTTACGATAGTTAAAAAATTCCCAACACCTATTGCAGAATTTGAGTTTGGCGATCCACGTGTTACAATAGAATATCTTGATGGGAGGACCCACATGAATCGGACAACCGAACAGTTCGACATGATTCTGGTTGGAGCTTCAAACCCAGTTAATTTGCGCACAAACAGGTTTTTTACAACCGAGTTTTTTGAAACAGCAAAAAGAAGGCTTCAGAAAAACGGTATTCTTGTGTTGTCCCTTCCAGGCTCGTTAACCTACCTTAGCAGGGAATTGCAAAACATCAATGCGTCGGTTTACATAAGCCTAAGCAGCGTGTTCGACCATGTGCGGGTAATTCCCGGAGATGTGAACCTTTACCTTGCTTCGATGGCGAATCTCCAACACTTAGTAACCCCCGAAAACCTTAGCGCCGAACTGCAAGAACGAAATATCCAGGCCGAACTTATAAATCCGTTTTATATTGATTTCAAGCTCGACCCAAGGTGGACCGATTGGTTTTTTACATCTCTTGAAGGAGCCAACAATTTGCCCAACAGGGATTTTTCGCCCCGCACAATGTATTACAGCATTGCCCACTGGAACGAACTGTTTTCGCCTGGCGCAGCAGGCTTGTTTGCATGGATTGAACATATTACCCTAAAGCATCTTGCCATTCCAATTGGTTTGATTGCACTGACTTTTTTACTTTTCAGCATCAAAAACCGGCCAGGAACGGGAAGAGCAACTGTAACCTTTGCAATTGCAACTTCGGGCTTTGCTGGGATGATTTTTGAACTTTCGCTGATTTATACATTCCAAACGATTCACGGATATATTTTTCACCACCTCGGATTGCTGGTTGCTGCTTTCATGACAGGTGTGGCAATTGGAGGAAAGGTTATTACCCGGGTGCTGCATAAAATTCAAAACAGCCACAAGGTTATCATTATTCTTGAAGCCTCCATGCTAATGCTTGCCATAATGATTCCGCTAACTTTTCTGGAAATTACCCCTGCGATTCATCATCATGCGGGTTCGATTTTTATGTATCTGGTTTTCTTTTTGCTTTCCTTACTGGCAGGATTTCTTTTAGGAGCGCAATTTCCCCTGGCGAGCAAAATGGTCATTTCAGAAGACTCCGGAGTGAGCAAAACAGCAGGCACGCTCTTTGGTGCCGACCTCCTGGGTGGCTGGGTTGGAGGCCTGTTGGGAGGAGTTGCCCTGCTTCCATTGCTCGGCCTATTCCAAACAGGCCTGGTAATCGTGCTGCTTAAGTTGTCGAGCCTTTTGTTGCTGTTGTATTTCAGAGTCAGGAAAAACCCTGTGCTGAGGGTTTAAATGTGGTTTTCAAAATTTTTACTAAAACTTGTCAGATACTCTTTCAAAATATTTCTTTATGAAAACAAGCCCATTAAAAATATTCGGGTTAACAAGCCTGCTAATTTTTTTGTGTTTCAAGTCAAATTCAGCAGATGCCTCCGGCATTGTGCCAGACACAAATAAGCGGGATGAAATTGACCAATATTTATCAGACCTTGCAAGAGAAAGAAATTTTTCTGGCGCCTTGTTGATTGTTAAGGAAGGTGAGAAATTTTTCAGCAAGGGATATGGGTGGGCCGATAAAGAAAACAAAGTGCCATTCACACCACAAACCTTGGCATCAATCGGAAGCATTACCAAAGCATTTACTGCTGCTGCCATTCTGAAACTGAAAGAAGAAAATAAGCTATCGCCGGAAGACCGGCTCGAAAGGTTTTTTCCTGATGTTCCTAAAGATAAAGCTAATATTACCATACATCAGTTGCTCACTCACTCCTCAGGGTTTGGAGAGTTTTTAACGAACGATGGCGGTGATTATGCAAGAGTAGAAAAAAAAGAATTTATCACCAGGGCATTTGACGATACCCTTGCCTTCGAACCCGGAAGCAAGGCTGTGTATTCAAATGTAGGTTACAGCATCTTGGGTATAATAATCGAACAAATAGCGGGTGCTGGCTACGAAACCTTTTTACGTCAAAATCTTTTCATTCCTTTGGAGATTAAAGAAATAGGATATCATTTTCCTCCGGTTTCAAAAAATCCCATAGCCGTAGGCTACCGAAACGGAAACCGGTGGGGTACCCATCAGCAACGGTTTGAAAAGGCTGGAGGAGGACCGTTTTGGAATTTGAAAGCAAATGGAGGCTTGCTTTCTTCCTTAGACGATATGTTTCTCTGGATAAATGGAGTAACCAGCCGAAAGGTGCTTAGTCAGGAGTCGGTTAACAAATTATTTTATCCCCACATTGTTGAGGACGGGTCAGAAGGCAGGACGTTTTTCGGATATGGATGCAATGTTTCCAGAAGCAGGCGAAACACTACGGTAATAAGCAACGGAGGGAGCAACGGCATTTTCTTTGCACAGATGTTCAGGTTTCATGATGAAGGAGTGGTGTTTTTTATGGTTACCAACGAAAGATCCATGAATGCCGGAATGGTGTTACCCAATATTACACAACTTTATTTTCAGGGAGAAATTGTTCGCGATTTTACCCACCGGCAACCTGGCAGTCAATAATCAGGTCTCGTTTTTCTTAATGGTAGGCTTCCTGAACCAAATTCCTTTAATCCTTGGATTATAAACCATCATTGAGCGGCATATGAAAAACCTAATTCTATGCGCATCAGATTGTTTAACCAAAAGCCTTTAGAATAAAAGGCGAGCATATCTTAATCCTGAATTTTTTCGTAAATTTATCAGGTGGTTTGCTAATGTAGCCCAAACAATTGGTATGGCGGAATCAAAGGGGAAGCGGGTTGCAGAAAACTCCAAAATTCTTTGCATTGTAAAGCCCGGAAGTCTCCACCATGAAAACCGGAACCATACGCATAATCATTGCAGGAGTTGTGCTGGCAGCATTTCTGGCAGCATACCTTCCCGGAATTTTGCGGGTTACACAAAATATTACACCCATATTGCTGAGCAGCCTTCCTTCGCCAGCGTTTTTGCCCAACCGTCCGGTCGAAGCCCGCTTCTGGGAATCCCTTGATGGGAAACGGGTAAAATGTAACCTCTGCACCCAATATTGCATAGTTGCACCAGGAAGGCGCGGTATCTGCAGGGTAAGAGAGAACCGCAACGGAAGACTTTATACGCTGGTTTACGGCCATCTGGCATCAACCACTTTAGCCCCTATTGAGAAAGACGGAATGAAGCATGCTTTGCCGGGCACCAGGGTGCTGGCCCTTGCCACCGCCGGATGTAATTTCCGGTGCAAACAATGCCACAATTGGCATATCACCCAACGAAGACCGGAGGAAGTAAGGGCCAGAAGGCTTACGCCAAGGCAGGTGGTAGATTATGCCTTGCAGCAAGGCGCAAGAACCATAACAGGG
>DATIKK010000230.1:0-6919 GCA_035477635.1 Bacteroidales bacterium
AAAAGATTTTTATCCATATAGGTAATTTCGCCATGGTCGATTTTGAATGTGTCGCGTCCGGCAATCACCGCGGCGAGTGTACTTTTGCCGGTTCCGTTGGGCCCCATTATGGCATGCACTTCGCCAGCCCCTACTTCGAGATTAAATCCCTTCAGGATATTCTTTCCATTGATCGATACAGAAAGGTCTTTTATTTTAAGCATACAAAATTATCTATCAGTAAAAAAATCAATTTATCCTACACTTCCTTCAAGACTGATTGAAAGGAGTTTTTGTGCTTCGACGGCAAACTCCATCGGCAATTTGCTGAGTACCTCTTTTGCATATCCGTTCACAATCAGCCCAATTGCGCTTTCGCGGTCAATACCTCGCTGAAGGCAATAAAACAACTGGTCCTCTGATATTTTGCTGGTTGTAGCTTCATGTTCTACAATTGATGTGCTGTTGGCTATTTCAATGTAGGGAAAAGTATGTGCGCCACTTTTATCGCTGAGCAACAAGGAGTCGCACTGCGAAAAATTACGCGAATTTTCAGCCCGGCGCGTTGCCTTAACCAGACCCCGGTAACTGTTGTTACTGTGGCCGGCAGATATTCCTTTGCTTATAATGGTGCTACGTGTGTTTTTACCCAAATGAATCATTTTGGTTCCGGTATCGGCTTGCTGGTAGTTGTTGGTTACAGCCACCGAATAGAATTCGCCTGATGAATTATCGCCTTTAAGAACCAGACTCGGGTATTTCCAGGTAATAGCCGACCCGGTTTCTACCTGGGTCCAGGAAATTTTGGAATATTCTCCTTCGCAAATGCCACGCTTGGTTACAAAGTTATATACACCTCCCGAGCCATTCTTATCGCCTGGCCACCAATTCTGAACGGTTGCATATTTTACCTCTGCGTCTTTATGGGCAATAATTTCGACAATGGCTGCATGTAGCTGGTTCTCGTCGCGGATGGGCGCTGTGCAGCCTTCCATGTAGCTAACGTAGCTTCCTTCTTCTGCTATGATGAGGGTCCGTTCAAATTGACCGGTATTGGCTGCATTGATACGAAAATAGGTTGATAGTTCAAGCGGGCACCTTACTCCTTTTGGCAAATAAACAAACGAACCATCGCTGAAAACTGCCGTATTGAGGGCAGCAAAATAATTGTCGGTATAGGGCACCACCGAGCACATGTATTTTTTTATAAGCTCCGGGTATTCGCGAACAGCCTCGCTGAAAGAACAAAATATAACGCCTTTTTCTGCCAGGGTTTGCCTGAAGGTGGTGGCTACCGAAACACTGTCCATAACTGCATCAACAGCGACTCCTGCCAGCATCTTCTGCTCCTCAAGCGGGATGCCTAATTTTTCGAAGGTTTCGAGCAGCTCAGGATCTACTTCATCAAGGTTGTTGTGCTTTGGACTTTTCAAAGGAGCCGAATAATAAATCAGATCCTGATAATCAATAGGGGGATAGGACACATGTGCCCATGTAGGCTCTTTCATTGTAAGCCAATGCCTGAAAGCCTTAAGTCTTAGCTCAAGCATAAACTCGGGCTCATTTTTTTTGGCAGAAATAAACCGAATAGTATCCTCGGTCAGCCCCTTTGGCGCCTGATCCATTTCTATGGTGGTATAGAAACCGTATTTGTAATCGCTACCGGTTACCTCACCAAGTATATCGTTGGTTTTGTCTTCCATAAAAAAGTGTATAATGCTACCGTGCCATCCGGATCAAGAAAAAACATTAACAGGAAAAAATCCCTGTAAACTTATTTAGAATAGTTTTAAATTAGTTTGCAAAGATAACAAAGCTAAAGGGTTTAATCAAACTATCAGGAAGATTCTTTTCAGCTTTTGGAGTAGCTTTGGCAAAGGTCATACAGTTTTTTCATTTCGGTGGGGTTATTGCTGAACTGGCAAGGAATGTTTTTCCGATATTGAAAATATTTTCCTGTAACGTTCTGCAACTCGTGATCTGTGGCCATCCATACCGGGGTGTCGGCCCCCTTTCGTGGAGGGTCTGGAAAGAAGAAACCCAGATTGTTGCTGAGCTTTGAGCTTATTTCACCGGGATGACAACTATTTACCGTTATTTCAAAGGGTTTTAATAATCCGGCAAAATAAGTACTAAGCATCCGGTTGGCTTGTTTCGATTGCCTGTAAGCAGTGTCATTGTCGTAACGACGTTTGATGAATTCAACGTCGGCCATATCGAGGCTGCCTGCATAAAAGCTGGCCACATTTATAATGCGCCCTCCCTTTACTATTTTTGGTTGCAGATATTCCATCATCCACATATAGCCCAACACATTGCAGGCCCATTGCATTTCGATGCCTTCGGATGTTTCGAGGCGCTGCGGAGGCGTGGTTCCGGCGTTATTGATCAAAACATCGATGGGTTGTTTCAGACTTCCGGCAAATACCCTTATCTCCCTCTCCCTCGACAGATCAACCACCGCGGGTTCAATTTTGTTAATTCCTGTTTGTTTAGAAATCTCAAGGCACACTTTTTCGATTTGAATTTTATTGCGCCCAACAAGAATAAGCTCCCAACCCTGTTCGGCCAGCATTTCTGCAATGGCCTTTCCAATAACTCCGTACGCTCCGGTTACAATAGCTGTTTTTTGCATTTTTATGTTATTAAAAAATTAGTATCATGGATTTATTTTAAGCTCAATTTGCCTCAAAAATTAGACTTATCTATCATTGCATTACAAAATACAAATTCACCTGAACCCTGGTTAGAATACTCTCGGATTTTCGCGAAAAGTCTTTCTCTTTCACTGGGTTTCGGCACTTTTGCCCCTGTTGAGTTCTTCGAGAAATTTCTTCACCTCGCCTTCGGTAGCGTGGAGGGCTTTTTGACAGATTTCTATTAGAGCTGAGGCTCTGGCCAGCTTTGAGGAGAGCTCATCGACTGATATTTCGTCGCTTTCCAAATTGCCTACAATGCTTTCGAGTTCCTCAATGGCTTCCTTGTATGTAGGTTTACTTTTCATTATTAATTTATAATTACTTTACGATGCTTTCAAAACTTCCTTCATGAACGGTGGTTACTATATGATCTCCCGGTTTAACCTCTTTGGCGTTTTTTATAATTCTGCCATTTAAAGCGGTAATTGAATAGCCCCGCTTAAGAACTTCTTCTGGTCTAAGGAGCTTGACTTTTTCAAGCAAAAACTGCAGGTGTTTGTTATGTTTTTCGAGAAACCGCAAAGAGGCCATAATTAGCTTGTTTTTATTTTGCTCAAGCGAAACCCGTGAGCTTTTGAATGACCTTTGTGCTGTGACACCTAACAGGGAGGCTATCTTTCTTAGCCTGTGATTTTCGGTCAGAAGTATTTGTCTGCTTCTTGACAAAACTGATTTTCTTACTTCCCGGATTCGTTGGCTATACATTGCAAAGCTGTTTACAATGAAGTAGCCAACGTCAGTTGGCGTTACTTTGTTTTGCCAGGCTACCATTTCGGATATTGTTTGATTAGTTGCGTGGCCTATACCGGTTATAACCGGAAGAGGGAAGGTGGCAATTTCGCGAGCCAACAAGTAATGGTCATAACAATTAAGCCCAACATCGCCTCCTCCGCCCCGAATTATTGCAGCCATATCAAAGAGATTGGCGTTTTTCTTAATTTCCCTAAGACTTGCGGTAATGGTTTCCACAGCTTTATCGCCCTGCAGCAGTGCAGGGAAGAGATGATGCCAAATGGTAAATTCTGATTGGTGCTCTGATAATATTTTAAGCCAGTCGTGGTATCCTTTGCTTGTTTCGACAGAGATCACAGCCAACCGTCGCGGCAAAAGAGGTGATGGTAGGTTTTTGTTAATATCAAAAACACCCTCCGATTTTAGCCGATCAATGGTTCTAAGTTTTTCCAGAGCCATCTGTCCAAGGGTAAACGAGGGCTCAATTTTCTGGATTTGCAGGGAAAAACCGTAAACCGGATGAAAGGTAACAGAAGCAAGAAACAGTATTTGAATTCCCTCGCGAAGGGGTTCACCTGTAACTTCAATAAATTTTTGGTTTATTGTTTTGAATTCGCCGGCCCAGATGGTTGAGCGCATCTGAGCCAGAATTTGATCGCCCGTTTTTTCGACCAAATCGGGATAGCAGTGGCCACTACGTGGGTATAGGTTGAGCTTGGCAATTTCGGCTTTTATCCAGTAAGAACCGGAATAAGCGCGCTCAATTACTGACCGCAGGCTTCGTGCAAGATCGCTCAGCGAAAAGATTTTTCTTTCGGCCTCCATGCCTGCAATTTAATAAAAAAAAGCAAAATGCCGGCAAAAATCCGGCAAATAATGCTCACATGCGAATATATTTCATTTTTACCTGTACCAATCAGGCTAGGTCAGAAACTAATCCTTTTGGTTTACGAACAATTTAAAGCCTTTACCATGAACGTTGATCAATTCTACGTCTTCATCCTCCTTAAGGTATTTTCTGAGTTTGGCAATGTAAACATCCATGCTCCTTGCGTTGAAATAATTATCGTCGAGCCATATTTTGACGAGAGCCTCCGAACGATCAAGCACTTCATTGGTTCGGTCGCACAGCATTTTTAGCAACTGGGCTTCTTTCGAAGTGAGTTTAATTTCCTCGTTGTCGTACTTTAGGGTTTGACGGGTATAGTCGAAAACGTACCTGCCCAGATGAAAAAGCGTTTTATCGGTATCGCCAGTAGGTTCCGGAATGGCACGCCTGTAAATGGCATTTATCCGAAGAAGAAGCTCTTCCATGCTGAAAGGCTTAGTAATGTAATCGTCGGCGCCAATTTTCAATCCTTCAATCACATCTTCCTGCATTGATTTTGCGGTGAGAAAAAGGATTGGAATTTTTTTGTCAGTTTTTCTGATTTCTTTAGCGAGCGTGAAACCATCCTTTAAGGGCATCATTACATCAAGGATGCAAAAATGAAATATATCCTTAAGAAAAACATCGTATGCTTCTTGCCCGTTCACACACAAGCGGGTTGGAAACCCCTTTGCTTCCAGGTAGGATTTCAGAATGGTTCCCAGGTTAGGATCATCCTCGGCCAACAGTATTTTAATGGTTTGTTTTTCCATGTTTTTTTACTTTTCACTTATTTGTTAACCCTTAACCTCCTGGCTAAACCCGATTGGAATTGATACGCTAAACCTTGAGCCTTTTTTCAATTCACTTTGAAGGGTTATGAAACCGCCATGCTTTTCAACAATTGCTTTAACATACCATAAGCCCAATCCAAATCCTTTCACATCATGAATGTTTCCTGTGGGTATCCTGTAAAGGTTTTCAAAAACCCTTTTCTGGTTTGCCCTGCTTATGCCTATACCATTGTCCTCTACATTGATTACAATCCCGTTTGTAGTGTTTTCTGTACTAACAACAATTTGTGGTTTAGTTGGAGTGTACTTGTTGGCATTATCAAGCAAATTTACAAATACATTCGTTAAATGTAATTTATCTGCTTCAATAAAACTGTATTTTGCGCCATAATTTTTACGTATCTCTCCGTGCTTGGCTTCAACCTGGAGGCTGATTTTATGAATTACTTCATCGAGCAAATCATGCACATCAAGGCCCCTGGGATTTAGTCTCAATCTCCCGTTTTCTATCACGGCAGTTTGCAGAACCTTTTCAGTCATTACACCCAACCGCTGATTTTCTTCAGCTATCATACTGATATAGCTCTGATAAATGTTTTCGGATTTACTCACATCCTGATCCTTTAAAGCCTGACAAGCGAGTGAAATAGTCGAAATGGGTGTTTTCAGCTCATGAGTCATATTGTTTATAAAGGAATTTTTCATAACCGATAACTTTTTTTGTCTGATAACGGTTAGAATAGTGAAGGAAAACGAAGATATAACCACAAGAATAAACAACGAGGATGTAACCAGCATTGCATTTATTTGAGAAACCATATAGCTTTTTTGGCCAGGAAAATGCAACAGCAAATACTCCGGGTTATGGAAAAACTCATTTGGATATAAATTAAAAACATATTCAGTTTGAAGCAACTCCTGTCTGTTTTTTCCGGTTTTTTCGGCAACTATTGAGTTGTAGGAAGGATTTATTATGGCAAAATCGAATGCAGTTTTAATTCCATTGTTACCCAACTCATCGGTAAGGAGAGAATCAAGCACCCTTACACTTTGTTTATCTGTGGTTTGGTAAGTATTTTGAATGGAAAATAATTCATCAAACAGGTCATTTATGAACCTGCTCCGCTCGAAAAATTGTTGAAAGGGATCAGGATTCGACTGCACTCTCCGTTCCGATAAATAACCCGAAATAGATTTGCTCCCACCAGAAGAACCAACAAAAGAAGTGTCGAACGAGAGGATTTGCCTTCCGTTCTCATGTCCGGTAATTTTTAAACTGAAGGATTCATTCACAGTGCTTGCCCCAGTGTCGGAAAATAAAATTGAAGATGATAAGTTGCCAATCATGGCGTTATAATATACCTGGTTCAGGGAATCGAGCATGCGGTAGTACCGGTTCAACTGTGTGTTTCTTTGCTGCTGAGCCATTAACCGGCGGGTTGTTTCTATTTTGTTGAACCTGTATATGGCTTGGGTTACAGCCTCGCTAACTCCCCGATCGAAACTTACTTCTTTCAAGGCAAGGGCATTTCGTATCCAGTAAATCTGAATGCCAATTAACCCCAATAGCGACACAGACATTGAGACTATTAACAATATGATTATCCTTTTCTTCATCCGTAAACAATTAATGTGTTAAGGTCGGATAACATTTAACCTGCCGCCACGGGCGGGAGGTGATTGTTCATTTTTTGGCTTAAAAACGAATTACACTGTAATTTTAACATGGCTAAAAAATTAGCTCTGGGTTTATTCAGTTAAAAAAGTGTAGCAAAATTAATCGGTTACCTGAGGCCTTAATATTGGATTAACATTATTTAACAGGGCATTAACTTTTTTTATAACCT
>DATIKK010000231.1:0-20867 GCA_035477635.1 Bacteroidales bacterium
TGTTCAGCTACAATTCCCAAATCAATCAATGCCAGGTTGCGGTCATTCACTTCGCTGCCCAGTTTGGAGATTACCGAAGCTGGTTCTGATACTATGGCAACCATAACAGGCGCCTGTAACGCAAAACGGTTAAATTGTACCAGGGTGCTGAAAGTGGCTTTGGCTATTTCGAGGCTCAAGCTTCGATCGGTAACTACAATAAATTTCCAGGGCTGACTGTTGCAGGCCGACGGAGCAAGGCGGCAGGCTTCGAGTATTTTCGCGATTTTTTCCTGCTCCACCGCCATATCGGCATATCTTCGAGTACTCTCCCTGAGATATACTAAATCTAAAAATTCCATTTGCTGACACTTTGTTTTTTGTCAAAATTATAATTTTGCCTGAAAGAAATCATGGCATCCGCTTTAAAAATATGAAGGTGGATTAAGTTATTTATGTACTGAGCCTAATGTTTTTCTTTTAAGAGACCTCAACTATTGAAATTCTTGATAATTTTGAAAAAACCTCAACCTGGGTTTCTTGTTTATATTTTTCCGGAATTATAAATTTTTACAATTGCAACTTGAAGCAAATTAAGCAGATAGGTGTGTAATTTTTTTTCAGTTTAAAAAATCAAAATATGATTAGACAAAAATTGTTTACAAAAGGGGTTTTGGCGGTCTTAATTCTGGTTGTTTCAGGCTGCAATATTCCGGGCAATGAGCGTAGGCAAACCGGTCAGGCTGTTGAAGCAACTTTTCCAGAAAACAGGAATCTAATTCTGGCAACAACAACCAGCACTCATGATACGGGCTTACTTGATACGTTAATACCCATGTTTGAAAGGAAAACAGGGTACATAGTAAAAACTATTTCGGTAGGAACTGGTGCAGCTCTTGCTTTGGGCGAACGTGGCGAGGCCGATGTTTTGCTGGTACATGCACCTGCCAGCGAGATGGAATTGGTTGAATCAGGTCATGCCATAAACCGGACTTTAATCATGTACAACGATTTCATTTTTGCAGGCCCGGCTTCCGACCCTGCCGGAATCAGCGGAATGGTGTCGCCTGTTGATATTCTTAAAAGAATATCGGCTCGGAGGGCCAGGTTTATTTCGCGGGGCGACGACTCCGGGACGCACAAGAAAGAAATGTCGCTTTGGGACAAAGCTGGTATAGCGCCTCAGGGAGCATGGTATATCGAAACCGGCTCTGGGATGGGACAAACGCTTCTGATAGCTTCCGAACGGCAAGGATATGTGCTTACCGACAGGGGAACCTTCCTTGCACACAAGCCAAATCTGGCCCTCGAAAAACTTGCAGAAGGCGATGCCAGCCTGCTGAATATTTATCACATCCTACAGGTAAACCCCGAAATGTTTTCGAAAGTGAACGCAGATGGGGCAAAAGCTTTTACCGAATTTTTGCTTTCGCCCGAAGCACAAAAAGCCCTGAGTATTTTTGGGGTGGATCGTTTTGGTGAGCCATTATTTTTTCCTGCCGCCGGACGTAGTGTAAAAGAATTAGGTCAATAATACCCAATAAACATTATGGAGCTTTTCTGGGAAGGTCTGGTGCAAGCTTTCAGGCTATTGATTGGAGGCAACCCGGAGATGATTCGGGTTACATTGCTTACCCTACAGGTATCAGGGTTAGCTACTCTTATTAGTGTAATAATAGGGGTTCCGGTGGGCGTATCGCTGGCTTTAAAGCGTTTTCATGGCCGGAATCTTGCTGTTGGGGCAATCAATACAGGCATGGGGTTGCCTCCGACTGTTGTTGGCCTTGTAGTCAGCATCCTGATGTGGCGTTTTGGCCCATTGGGCTTTTTAGGACTCATGTACACCCCAACCGCAATGGTAATTGCTCAGTCGCTTATTGCATTGCCATTGATAACCGGATTTACCATGGCCGGGGTGCAGCAGCTTAATCCGAAATTGACACTCCAGATAAAAGCCCTCGGAGCTTCGCGGTTTCAATTGTGGTGGCTTTTGCTTCGCGAGGCCAGACTCTCTTTGATAGCCGCTGTAATAGCGGGTTTTGGAGGGGTTGTGTCAGAAGTTGGTGCTTCTATGATGGTTGGTGGAAACATCAGGGGGCAAACACGTGTTCTCACAACTGCTGTGGTAATGGAAGTTTCGAGGGGGCACTTTGCAATGGCAATAGCTCTGAGCATTATTCTTTTGGCCTTGGCTTTTTCCATTACAATGTTTTTAACCAGGGTCCAGCAAAGGGGAGGGCTAAGATAATGGAGCAGGTTTTACTTGCAAAAGGACTTAAAATTGTTCGCGGGGGCCACCTTATTCTCGATGTTCCTTTTCTGGGCATTAAACCAGGCCAGGTATTAGCTCTGATAGGGCCAAACGGAGCAGGGAAAAGCACTTTGTTACAGGCCTTTTCTTATCTGATCAAACCTTCGGATGGCGATATATATTTTTACGGAAAACCATGCCATGACCGCACCTCACAGCTTCTGGCAAGAAGGCGAATGGCCACGGTTTTCCAGGATAGCTTTTTGCTGAATGGAACAGTGCGCTTCAACGTAGCCACAGGGCTTCGTTTTAGAGGTTTTTCCCAAAAAGAAATAAGCGAGAAAACGAATTTCTGGATTGACCGCTTTCGCATCTCCCATTTGGCCAACCGACAAGTAAAAGGGCTATCGGGAGGCGAAGCCCAAAGGGTTAGCCTGGCAAGGGCTTTCGCCGTTGAACCTGAAGTGCTTTTTCTCGATGAACCATTTTCATCGCTCGATGCACCAACAAGAGTACATCTGATGGACGAATTGGAACTAATTATTAAGAAAACGGGGGTTACTACAATTTTTGTTACCCATGATGCCGAAGGAATCCCATTTTATGCTGAGAGGATAATCGTATTGGATAATGGGATGGTTACTCAGGACGAAACACTTATTCAATTGCTCAATAAACCAGGTACACCATTTCTAAAGGCCTTTTTCAGGCATATACTGAATGGAAAAAACCTGACCGGCAAAAGTGAGATTTAGCAATAGAGTATGTTGAATTTTAATTCGATGTGTTACCTGCGTATTTGAATCAAGTATTTTTAAAAAATATTGCTGTAATTTGCAGACGCATTATTTGCAAAAAGATATTATCAGTTTAAAAAGAAAGGTACATGGAGATTACTACCAGAGAGGTTCAACACCTGACTGATTTAAAGGCTTTTATCCGTTTTCCGGATACTTTGTATCAAAACAACCGGTTTTACATTCCGGCTATTCACCGCAACCAGTTAGCCACTCTTTCAAAGCATAAAAATCCTGCTTTCGACCATTGTGAAGCGCGTTATTGGCTTGCTTACAAGGATGGAGTGGCAGCAGGACGCATTGCTGCTATAATTAACCATCGGTACAACCAGGAGCGAAATACCAGCTTAATGAGGTTTGGCTGGCTTGATTTTGTCCAGGATAGTGATGTTCTGAAGGCATTGATGAAAAACGTTGAAGATTGGGCAAGGGAGAAGGGAATGTTGCAGTTGCACGGCCCATTGGGTTTCACGTCTTTTGATGCCTCAGGAGTCCTGATTGACGGATTTGACGAACTTCCAACTTCTTTTGGCAGGTATAATTATCCGCACTATGATCCAATGCTCAGAGAAGCAGGTTTTGAAAAGGACATTGATTGGGTAGAGTATAACATAAAAGTGCCTGATGAACTTCCCCCTAAACTGCTTCAGGCAGCCGAGTTGGTAAAGAACCGCTACCAGGTAAGACACGCCAAAATTAATGGCAGTAAAGACCTTAAAAAATATGCAGACCAATTCTTTAGCCTGCTCAATGAAGCATACAGCAATCTATATGCCTTTTCCTCCCTGACGCCTTCACAGAAAAAAAAACTAGCTGGCGATTACCTTTCCAAACTTCATCCTGACTACATGTCAATAGTTTTGAACAAAGACGACGAACTGGTTGCATTAGGGCTGGTAATGCCATCGCTGTCTAAAGCCCTGAAAAAAGCCGGGGGACGCTTGTTTCCTTTTGGCTTTATCCGGATGCTCTGGGCATTGCGTTTCAATGATACGGTCGATATGTTGCTAATTGCTGTCAGACCCGATTACCAAAACAAAGGATTGCACACACTCATTTTCGAAAAAATTTTTTCTAGTTTTAAACGGTGGGGCATTAAACAGGTTGAGACAACACGTGAACTTGAAAACAACCAGAAAGTGCAGCAATTGTGGGTTGGCTATGAACCAAGGCTGCACAAAAGGTCACGCTGTTACATTAAGACCTTGTAAAGCGTACCTGACAGCTACGAAGCAGTTTACTCACCCATAAAATTTCTGAGGTCGTTGTGTCTGCCAAAAAGTACCAGCACGTCGTTTTCTTCCAGGATAGTTCCGGCATAAACAAAATCAATTGCCTGGCCAGGGTTAAAGGGTTCGGACAGACTGCATCCCGGACTCCGGTATTTGATAATGGTTATTAAATTTATCCTGAACCGACCTTTAAGGTCAAGTTCAACTACTTTACACCCCACGTACCTTTTGGGTACAAGCACCTCAATCACCTGGTGATCCTTTCCAATAAGATAAGCATCAACAAGGTTTGGTGTTGACAGTCGTTTGACAAGCCGCCCGGCTGCTTCCTGCTCAGGATGAAGAATTTCATCAATGCCAAGCGCCTCAAACACCGACTGATGTACCGGCGAGGTGGAGCGGGTAATGAGCCGTTTTACCTTTTTTTGACGCAAAAGGGCAGTAATCATCACCGAGCCACCGAAGTCATCGCCAATGGCTACTATTATGGCATCTGCTTCAGCCAGGGGTAGCGTGTTGATAGCAAATTCATCTGTAGCATCAAGACAAATTGTATTGGTAATACGCTCGCGGTGCGTTTCAACTTTGTGCATGTCATTATCCACCCCGATCACCTCATGGCCTAGGTCGGTAAGCATTGCACCCAGGGAAGATCCAAAATTGCCAAGGCCGAAAATAATGTATTTCATCTGTATTTAACAGTTAGTTGATATAAATTTGCTCTGATGGATACCTGTAATTCCAACTTGAGAGTTTCCTGAAAAATGCAACCAGAATAGTTATTGTTCCAATGCGGCCAACGAACATGGTTGCTATCAGTAATAACTTACCGGTATCGTTGAGTTGGTGGGTTATTCCAAGACTTAACCCAACCGTACTGAAAGCTGAAAAACTTTCAAAGACAATAGCCCTAAACGGCAATTCAGGATTGGTGTAGGCCAGGCCAAAAATACAGGTTCCTATTACTACCACCGACATTATGATAATGGCGAAAGCCCTGCTGATACTGTCGGAGGTAATCTCGCGTCCAAATAATTCGACCCTGTTTTTCCCTTTGGCTATATTGATAATATTTAAAATAGCCAGGGCAAATGTGCTTGTTTTTATACCACCGCCTGTAGAACTGGGTGAAGCGCCAATCCACATAAGCAACAGATAAAGCATGATGGTTGGTAAGGCAAGGGCGGCAAGGTCAACTGTATGGAAGCCAGCCGTGCGGGGCGTAACTGCACCGAAGAAAGAGGTTACTATTGTTTGGTACCCGTTCATTCCCTCCAATGCCCCGTTCCTTTCGAGAAGCCAGAAGCCAAAGGTTCCGGCAGCAAGCAAAATAGCGGTCGTAACCAGCACAATACGAGTATTGGCGCTAATTACCCTCGGTGTGTGATGGTAGATCTCTCCCTTAGTGATTCGGCTCCAGGTGTTTTTTACAAAATGTTTTACAAATGCATAAAAATTAAGAACAACCGGAAAGCCTATGCCCCCCACAACAATCAGCAGAGCAATTATGAGGTGAAGGTTGTAATTATATCTTACACCAGTTGATGCATTGTAAAGACCGTCAGTAAACAGAGAAAAGCCAGCATTGCAAAACGCCGAAACCGAATGAAACAGTGCAAACCAGGCTCTCTCGAGGACGCTAAAATTGGCTATGGGAAGGGTCTTGAAAATGAAAACAGCTCCAATAAATTCAATAATTAGCGTGAAAATCAGTATCTTAACAAGGGTTCTAAAAATTTTCCCAAGCCGGTCTTCGTTTATAATATCTTTCAAAAAAATTTGATTTTGAAAAGAATTGGAACCTTGAAAGAAGAACCCAAAAAAGCTGGTAAAAATCATTACCCCAAGACCGCCAACCTGGATCAACAGTAAAATAATAATTTGTCCGAACAGGGTAAAATGAGTTGCCGTGTCAACCACAATCAGGCCGGTTACGCACACAGCGCTTGCCGCTGTAAACAAAGAATCTATAAAACTGATACCCTGGTAAGTTGCCCTTGGAAGCATCAGCAAGCCAGCCCCCAGAATTATCAGGAAAAAGTAACTCCCTGCGAAAAGCAACTGAGGGTTAAACTTTATACGCAAAAACCAAAGACTGCTTAGAGAAAACTCGGTTATGAAAACTACTATAAGGACAATATTGTAGAAAATCCGGAACTGATAACTCTCCGACCAGTTGTCGTGATAAGGTGGCTCAAAAGGATACATCCAATTTAGAAACAGAGCAACCACACATAAACCCAACAAAACTAATTCTGCAACAAGCAAGCCCCTGTGAACCCTTTTGGGGTAATGAAATATGAGCCGGATAGAATAAAAACAAGTAAGGAGTAAAAAAAACACCCCATACGCCCTGCTTACAAAGTGCTGCCATTGGTCAACCCTGTGGAATCCAAAATCGTAAAGAGCCAGTAACAACCCAAGAATGCCAATAAAAAGCATCCAGTTTTTGATGCGGTCAGGCAGGTTCTTCTTTAGGTAAAACCATTGATCGATCAGGCGAAGTTTAATGATTCTAAAACGCATGGCCTTAACCTATATATTTTTCAAAATTTTGTAAACAAAATTAGTTGTTTACTTATTCCGTTCCGGATTTCTCTTTTGGATCAATGCTACCTCAACCCCAATTCAACTTTTACGTTCTATTGTGAAATCGATCAGATTTTTTAGTGATTCTCTGGCAGGTTTATTTGGTAGTAGCCAAAGCTCCTCCAATGCTTTTTTGCGGTAGCGGGTCATGGTTTCCATTGCATAATCCATTCCCCCATGTTGCTTTACCTGGTCAATGACCCATGAAACCTTTACCCTGTCGGTTCCGTGATTTTTAATAATGTTAATAATTTGTCTTTTGTTGGAATAATCTACCCGGTTCAGTGTATAAATCAGGGGGAGTGTCATTTTACGCTCTTTAATATCGGTAGCAACAGGCTTACCTGCCTGATGAGAGAAATCCAAATCGAGCAAATCGTCTTTTATTTGAAATGCGATGCCAATGTATTCGCCTATTTGCCTCATTTTTTCAACAATTTCCGGAGGTTCGCCGGTGGATGCAGCTCCACATGCCAGGCACGAAGCAATCAGGGAGGCAGTTTTTTTGCGTATGATTTCGAAATAAACGTCCTCCTCAATATTAAGTGTGCGTGCTTTTTCCATTTGTAGCAGCTCACCTTCACTCATCTCGCGTACTGATGCAGATACAATTTTTAGAAGGTCGAAGTCTTCGTTTTGGAGTGAGAGCAAAAGACCCCGTGAAAGCAAGTAGTCACCTACCAGAACCGAAATTTTGTTTTTCCAGAGAGCATTTAACGAAAAAAAGCCCCTCCGTTCGTTGCTGTCGTCAACCACATCGTCGTGAATAAGGGTTGCGGTATGCAACATTTCTATCAGGGTGGCCGCCCGGTAAGTTTTTGGGGTTATGCCAGCAAAAAGGTCGGCTGAAAAAAATACAAACAACGGCCTTATTTGTTTGCCTTTACGTTTTACGATGTAACGGGTTATTGTATCAAGCAGGGGAACAGTACTTCGCATCGAATCCCTGAAAAGGGTTTCGAAATGCTTCATGTGTCCTTCGATTGGCGCTTTTATTTCATTGAGGGTCATCGTCTGTTATTTTTTCTGGCAATTGAAAGGGATTTATATTTCAACAAAGGTTGAACCAAATAGTTTGTCCTTTTATATTTACCCTGCCGTGTAAAAGCCCCAGCCCTAAAAACTAACTTTTCGGATTATGCTCAATACGCCGCTCTAAAGCGTGTTTTATTTCAGTAACAGGTATGCGTTCCTGGAGCATACTGTCGCGTTCGCGAATAGTAACGGTGTCGTCTTCAATGGTTTGATTATCAACGGTTATGCAGTACGGAGTTCCGATAGCATCCTGCCGGCGGTATCGACGACCTATGGCATCCTTTTCGTCGTACTGACACATATAGTGATATTTGAGCTGATCAAAGATGCTACGTGCTTTTTCGGCCAGACCGTCCTTTTTTACCAAAGGCAAAACAGCGACCTTGACCGGGGCAAGGATAGGGGGAATACTTAGCACCGTACGTTCGGAGCCATCTTCGAGCACCTCTTCACGGTAGGCAAACGACAATATGGCAAGGAATGTGCGGTCCAACCCTATTGAAGTTTCAACCACATAAGGAACATAGCTCTGATTGGTTTCCGGGTCGAAATATTGGAGTTTTTTCCCACTGTACTCCTGGTGTGCTGCCAGGTCGAAATCGGTTCGGGAATGAATTCCTTCAAGCTCCTTAAACCCAAATGGAAACTCAAATTCAATATCGGCGGCTGCATTGGCATAATGTGCCAGTTTTTCGTGGTCATGAAAACGATACTTTGCGGCAGGAATGCCTAAGGACAAATGCCATTTAAGTCGTTCCTGCTTCCAGTATTCATACCATTCTTTTTCCTGGCCTGGCTGAACAAAATACTGCATCTCCATTTGTTCAAATTCCCGCATCCTGAAAATGAACTGACGGGCAATGATCTCGTTTCTGAAGGCTTTTCCAATCTGGGCTATCCCAAATGGCAGCTTCATGCGTCCGGTTTTTTGCACGTTGAGGTAGTTTACGAAAATGCCCTGGGCTGTCTCCGGTCGTAAATAAATTAGATTTGCGTCTTCGCTAAGAGAGCCCATCTGAGTACTGAACATCAGATTAAACTGGCGCACATCTGTCCAGTTTCGCGACCCTGATACAGGACATACAATACCCAACTCTTCGATAAGAGTTTTAATTTCGATCAGGCGGTTTTCTTCAAGAGCAGAAACAAACCGTTTGGTTATACCCGCGATTTTTTCCTGGTACTCTAATACCCGGGGATTTGTTTTGCAAAACAAGTCAGCATCGAAACTCTCTCCAAATCTTGCAGAGGCTTTTTCTACCTCCTTATTAATTTTTTCCTTTAGTTTTTCAATATGATCCTCGATTAGAATATCGGCGCGATACCTTTTTTTGGAGTCTTTGTTGTCGATAAGGGGGTCGTTAAATGCATCGACATGTCCTGATGCCTTCCAAATGGTCGGGTGCATGAAAATTGCCGAATCAATGCCGACGATGTTTTCATGAAGTTGAACCATGGCACGCCACCAGTAATCTTTAATATTGTTTTTCAGGAGTACACCGTTCTGTCCGTAATCATATACAGCGCTTAGACCATCGTATATTTCGCTCGATTGAAAAATAAATCCGTATTCCTTGCAATGCGATATTACTTTTTTGAAGGTTTCTTCTGCTTTTACCATATGGCAAATATTCCCGGGTTTAATGGTCAATATAATTCCTTATTATTTTCAAGCTCTTGGGCAAGATGTTGAATTCAAATGGTGAGTACCCAAGCGATTCGCCATCGGTTTCAAGAAGTATGGGTATATCTGACTCAATCCGCACTTTGTTCCCTTTGAGGAGTTGAACCTGTTTCACTTTTTTAATTTTTCCTGAATACAGGTTTTTAAGATTTGCCAACATAGAAGTTTTCTTCATATGCTTTATAATTGTAAGGTCGAACAGACCGTCATCGGGAAGGGCTTCCGGGGCCTGTTTCATTCCCCCGCCATTATACTTACCTATGCCTATTGCAATACTGAAAACCTTGTCTTTAATTTCTGTTCCGTTTATAATAACACGAATATTGGTTGACTTGTAGAAAAAAAGCGAGCTTATTAAGGTGCCAATATAAATCAACGGGTTGCTTTTTCCTTTTTCCTTAGCAGCGTTTGTTTTTTGGGCAACCAGACCATCAAAGCCTAGCCCGGCCATATTTGCAAAAAATCTGAAGCCATTTCCGCCACCGTTGGAATAGGTTACATACCCGGCATCCTGGTTAAAGGTCCTTTCTTGTTTAATTACTTCAATCGCATGATGATAGTTTCGGGGTATGTTGTAGGTACGGCCCCAGTCGTTTCCAGTCCCTACGGAGACCATACCAAGAGTAATATCGGTGGGCTGAACCTTGTTTTGTGAAAAAATTCCGTTAACCACCTCATTCATAGTCCCATCGCCACCTACCACTATAATTTTACGAAACCCCTGGGTAATAAAGCCAGGAATCTTTTCAATGGCGTGTAATTTACGTTCCGTAAAAAAAGTTTGAAAGTCGAATTTAAATTTGTTCAAAAGACGGCTAATTTCTTTCCAGTCTTTCTTACCTCTGCCAGTGCCCGCATTTGGATTTACTACCACCAGCCATTCTTTGGTTGGACTATTATTCATTATTGTTTTTTCAAAAAAATACGATCAAAAATTTATAATATTTACTTGCGTTTTAAACGAGTTGCAAAAATACAAAAAATAGATCCAAACAACTGATGGTCCGCTTTGATGGTTTTACCAGCTTTTGTTTAAAAAACCCTTATCCAGCAAACATTGTGCAATCTGAACAGCATTGGTAGCAGCCCCTTTTCTGAGGTTATCTGCTGTTATCCATAAGTTTAGGCCATTTTCCAAAGTGTCGTCCCGGCGTATTCTGCCAACAAAGACTTCGTTTTTCTTGTGTGCGGTTATGGGCATCGGGTATATATTGGCGGAGGGATCGTCATGAACAACCACTCCTGGCGCTTCTGCCAGAAGCCTGCGCACTTCCTCCATGGCAAATGAACGCTCAAACTCTATGTTTACTGCTTCGGAATGCCCTCCGATTACCGGGATACGAACTACAGTGGAAGTTACTTTAAGGCGGGGAGCCTCAAGTATTTTGCGGCTTTCATTTCGAAGCTTTAGTTCTTCGGTGGTATAGCCATCTTCTGCAAATGAGCCTCCATGCGGAAAACAATTAAGGTCAATCGGCCAGGGATAAGCCTTATCCCCATCAATCCCAGCCCGCTCATTATACATTTGTTTTACAGCTTTCGAACCCGTGCCCGTTACCGACTGATAGGTCGATACCACCAGGCGTTTCAGTCCAAAGGCCTTGTGTAGTGGCCACAGAGCTACTACCAGTTGGATAGTACTGCAATTCGGATTTGCAATGATGCGCGACTCGCGATTAAGCGCATGCGAATTAACTTCGGGTACAACTAAGGGAACATCGTCAAACATTCTCCAAGCCGAGGAATTATCTATAACATAGGTTCCTGTTCTGGTAAACTCGGGCGACCACTCAAGCGATACACTCCCTCCCGCCGAAAACAGAGCAATGTCAGGCTTTTCCTCAACGGCTTGCTTAACGCTAACTACCCTATAGGGAACTCCCCTGAAAAACACCTCCCTGCCAACAGATTTTTCGGAGGCTGCAGGTACAAATTCCAAACAAGGGAAGTTCTGTTCTTCCAAAACCTCCATCATTTCTGAACCAACAAGGCCTGTGGCTCCAACAAGCGCTAACTTCATTTTTGTACTAATTTGCTTTGGGTTTTATGCTTTGCGTAATTTTTTGATTTTTTTGGTTTCGCAAAATTACTACATTTAAAGCCCTAAATTAACGGAGTAATGGTAAGAAGAATTTTTACATTTTTTTTTCTGTCTTTTCTGGCCTCACATGCTTGTCTGGCTCAATTTTCGGACAATTTCAGCGATGGTAATTTCACGGCAAATCCTGTTTGGGTAGGCGATACTGATAAATTTATAGTTGAGTCAGAAATTCTGCGCCTTAATGACAATGTTGCCGGACGGTCGTACCTTGCTACACAAAGTACAATGGCCCTTGAGGTTCAATGGGATTTCTGGGTGCGGATTGCTTTTACGCCATCCAACAGCAACCATCCTCGTATTTATCTGGTGAGCGACCAGCAGAATCTTCGTGAACCCCTGAACGGGTATTTCCTTCAAATTGGTCGCGATGGAACTGATAACAAACGAATTTTTCTGATGCGCCAGAACGGTACAATTACCACCACATTGCTATCCGGAAGCCAGAACCTTGCAACGGCTTCTAACAACATATTGCGCATTCGTGTTACGCGCACCGCCGCAGGTAGATTTGATGTCTGGGCAGATGCCACAGGCGATAACCTTTTACTTCCCCAAGGCACGGCAACTGACCTAACCTTTACAAATACCAGTTGGTTTGGTGTCGTTTGCGAATATACGGTTACTAACAGAACGAACTTCTATTTCGACGATTTTGCAGTGGGGCCGATTGTGCATGACATCACACCGCCTTTGGTCAATATGGTCGAGGTTGTTTCAGCCAACCAGATCAATGTTCACTTCAGCGAGGTGGTTGACCTGGCAACATCTCAAACAGCTTCAAACTATCTGGTAAGCCATTCAATTGGCTCACCTCTTACTGCATCACGAAATCTTTCAAGGCCAAATATTGTAAACCTGTTTTTTCCCTCTCCCCTTGCCCAAAACTTTAATTACGACCTTAGTATCAGCAACGTGATGGACCAGGCTAATAATGTTATGAATCCATTTGCTGTAATTTTTGCACTTTATTTGCCCAGCCCCTTTGATATTGTTTTTAACGAAATAATGGCAAACCCGAGTCCGGCAGTTTCCCTTCCACCACATGAGTACATTGAGTTGTACAATAATTCTGAGTTTACTGTTAATTTGAATGGATGGACCCTTCAGCATGGTACTACCAGTCGTGTTTTGCCAATGGTAAATATTCCTCCAAAAGGCTATCTGGTTTTAACTAACGAAGCAGCAGTTCCTTCATTAAGGCCATTCGGGCCGGTGGCAGGCGTTACTGGGCTTTCAACAACTGCACTGACTAATGCGGGCACCAGTCTTTTTCTTTTTGCTCCAGGCGGCAGGCTTATTTCCTTTGTGTCGTATTCTGACAGATGGTATCGCAGTCCGGCCAAATCGGCAGGGGGGTGGTCGCTCGAGAAAATAGACCCCCTGAATTATTGTCAGGGAACAGAAAACTGGCGGGCATCCGATCATACTTCCGGAGGTACCCCAGCGGCGCCCAATTCGATTTTGCGAAGCAATCCGGATATTACACCCCCCGATCTCCGGAGGATTGGGTATGTTAACCCAACAACCTTACGACTGTTCTTCAGCGAACCTATTGACGGAGCCTCTATTGCAGCTCTGGTGAGGCCGGAGATATTGGAATTGGAAATGTTGCTTCCGCACAGGCCTTGCTGCCCGATTTTTCTGTTGCCGAAATCATTCTTTCCACTCCCATTGAGTCCGGACGAATTTTTGAGATAACCTTGCCTGCCCATCTTTCTGACTGCGCCGGAAACCTCCTGAATAATCGAAAAGCAAGAGTAGCTGTTCCCCAATCTGCTGAACCATTTGATGTAGTCATCAATGAGGTCTTGTTTAATCCGCCAGATTATGGAAGTCGCTATATTGAGCTGTTCAACCGCTCCCAAAGGGTTATTGATCTCAGGGATCATATCATTTCTTCGAAAGACACCATTATGGGCTTCCTTACCACAATTCGCGATATTAGTACAGAAAGCCATCTTTTTTTCCCGGGCGATTACCTTGTTTTAACTTCTGACCCCGATGCGGTTCGCGCAACATTTATGACTACCGCGCCTCAGGCTTTCCTAATGATCCCATCAATGCCTTCGATGACCAACACCAGTGGAATATTGGTTTTGGCCAGCAGGGGAATGGTGGAAATAGACTTGTTTGCATATCATGAAAATATGCACTTTGCCCTTCTAACAATTCTAAAAGGGGTGGCCCTTGAGCGAATCAACCCCAATTGGCCTACCAACGACAGGTCAAACTGGCACTCGGCCTCGCAAAGTTTTGGTTTTGGCACTCCTGGTTTCAGGAATTCACAATTTTTGCCGGAACGGCCAGTTCAGGCAGGTGCAATAGAAGTGTATCCGGAAGTATTCTCGCCTGATGGCGACGGCTTCAACGACCTGTTATCTGTAAGTTACAGGTTCGATCAACCTGGCTATGTAGCTACAGTAAGGATTTTTGACAGCCGTGGCCGGTTAATCCGAAATCTGATCAGGGCCGAATTGCTTGCAGTAAACGGGTCGTTCACATGGGATGGCATCACCGAGGAAAGGCTAAAGGCGCCCATAGGAGTGTATATTTTGCACATCGAAATAACCGATTTGGCCGGAAATGTTAAACAATTCCGTAAAACTGCAGTTCTTGGAGGAAGACTCTAAATCTTTGAATTAAGTGGCAAGAGCAATGGCCGCAAGCCATACCCTTGACCCGGGGCTTTGTAAAATAAGGCGGGCGCATGATTCCATGGTCGCCCCGGTGGTTATTACGTCGTCAACCAACAAAATATTTCTATTTTCGAACACCCTCGGATCAGAAACCTGAAAAACCGATTCTACATTCTCCCAACGCCTGAACCGGGTTTTGCGGGTTTGAGTTGCTGTTGGGATAATGCGCTGCAACCCTATTGTGTTTTGAGATACTCCAAGACTATCAGCCAATCCTCTGCCAAACTCTTCGCTTTGGTTAAAACCACGTTGGCGTAATTTTAAGGGGTGCAAAGGAACGGGGACAACTAATTGTATTCCTTTATAATTTAGCGAATCTCTTAGCTCAGTTCCCAGCAATTTCCCCAAATACCAACCAACCTCTTTAAATCCCCGATATTTGAAATTGTGTATTAATTCCTGTACTTTGCCTCCCTTTTCAAAAAAAAATAATACTGTTCCTGTTTCAATGGGCACCCTGCCCCAGAAAATTTCGGTTACACTGTTCTCTGATTCTCCTGTTAGCCGGGCGAAAGGCAGGCGAAGGAAACAGAATTGGCAAATATAGGATTCCACCCTGATTAATACTTCGCCGCATGCATTACAGGTACGTGGAAAAAACAGCGCAACAAAATCGTTCAGGAAATTTTGGCCTGGCATGATTTTGGTAATTATAATTAAAATTAGTTATTTTGTGCAAAAAATATGGGTACCTTCCAATCAAATTATACTTTAAGTAAACTGTGATTTAGTTTTTGTTGCTTTATCAATTAAGTCGTATGCAACACATTTTTCAGCGTGCCTGTTTTTTTAAATGACAATCTTCAATAGATTGACCAATTGCAATCAACCTTAATTTTTTAATTTATACCTTCTTAAAAATGGAAAACAAAGAAACAAGTAATATCGACAAAACAAAGAAACGCATATACGAAGGCGTAATCATTGCTCTGATAGTCATTATCGGTGCGTTGTCAGTCTGGATTTTTACTTCCCGGAGGGCACATAAAGCTGATCGCGAAACTGCCTCTATTCTTCAAAGCCAGTTACAGGAAGAACTTGATTCAGTTCTTACCGAATTTAATACCTTTAAGTTTCAGCACGACAGTATTTTGGTTGACAAGGATAGTATTATCCAGCATAACGCTGCAGAAATAAGACAGTTAATAGCCCAACAGGCCGACTATTTCCGTATAAGACGTCAGTTAAATTTATTGCGCGAAGTAACCCAGAATTACGTCCAGGAAATCGACAGCCTTGTTAGCGTAAATCAAGTTCTGCGTGCAGAAAATGTTGCTATGCGCGAAGAAATACAAATTGCAACAACTCGATATAACGTTCTGGAGGAAGAAAGAACGGAGTTAAGAGACATGGTTGATTTGGCATCGGTTATACGCGCTCACGATTTTGATGCTCAGGCAATCAGGATAAGAGGTGCCGGACGGGAAGAAGTTACTGACCGAGCCTCACGTGCCGAACAAATCAAGGTGAGTTTTACATTATCCGAAAATCCTGTTGCCCGCCCCGGAGATTACCGTATTTTCATGCGTATTGCTGATCCCGCTGGTAATATTCTGAGAATCGACGACGGGGATGCTCACGCATTTTTGCATGGCGCTGATACTCTCCAGTTTTCATCATCTACAATTGTATATTATCAAAACCTTGCGAAAACCGTCAATCTGGTCTGGCAACGTACGGCTGAATTTGCCCCCGGGGTTTATCTTATATCGTTTTACACCGACGAACATCACCTTGGCGAAACAGCTATCACCCTAAGGTAGAAACTGAGGGATGTTTAAAAAAATAATCATATTTTTATGGTTTAGTTGCATAAATTACTATATTTGGTAAACTAAAAACCACAGAATATGGATAAGGGTATAGCTACGGAAAATTTGCAGCCTCAAGTATTTCCAAAAAAGAAACAACCTTCGCTCATTGCACCTATTGTGTTTTTGTCGATTATTTCGGTAATTTTAGCTATAGGTGGAGCAATTCTGTTAAGAAGTTTTTTTGAGGCGCGTCAATTAGCTGCCAGTTCAGTAATGGAACGTGATGAAATATTATCGCGTAATCAGGAATTGTTAGCGCAGCTTAATGAGTTGGATACAGCTTTTCAAAATTTAAGCGACCAGAATACCACCCTGCAGGGCCAAGTTGACGGGTACCGTAGCGAAATAAGGCAACTACGCTCGCAAATAAGAACACTATCAGAACCACTTGAGGGGAAAAGTATAAGAGAGGTTATTGCACGGATCGGGCAGCTCGAAAAGGAGTTAGCCGAATATACTGCCAGGCTTGCAATCCTTGAAAGTGAAAACAGCCGCCTTGCAGGCGAAAGTACCCTTTGCCAGGATTCCCTTGCTGCTTCAATGGCGCAGTTAAATGAGATGTCGGAAAAGAACCGGTTACTGAATGAGAGAATTGAAAGCGGTTCAAGACTTGTAATAATGAACCTTGAAGTTATTACCACCCGTCAGGCGCGAAGAGGAGAGGTTATCACTGACCGTGGACGAAGAGTTCGAAGAGTGCAGGTATGCTTTACCATTTTGGAAAATCTCCTGGCTGTTCCCGGACAACGCATTTTCTATCTCCGTATAACTGACCCTGCCGGCAACCTGCTCACGGGAACCGAGTCAGGCTCATTTAACCTCACAGGGGTTGGAACAATGCAATTTACGGGCTCCGGTGCTATTGAGTATAAAAATGCTGAGTTAGCTGCCTGCCTGGCTCATTCAACCCGTGAGGGCCTTGTAGCAGGTATTTACAGGGCTGACGTTTTTGCGGAGGGCCGTCAGGTTGGTTCGCAATTATTTGAATTGAAATAATGGGTCCGGAATTAATTTAACCGGCTTCGGCCGGTTTTTTTATTTTAGGCTGTACTATGACGAAATAAAACATTTTTCTTATTTATTTACTTTTGCATCTTTGCCAGGGTTAGTTATTTGGAAAACCTTTTATCAGGTCAATGTTATCAGTTTGTTAATACTTGTTTTGATGTCGGGCAAACGGATAAATTAAGCAAGCTCTTCCTTAATTACCCAAACCTAAAGAAAGCTTTAAACAAGTATTAAAATTTTTAAATATATTCTCGTGAAAATCTCGTACAATTGGTTGCAAACTATTATAAAAATTACCCAAACGCCCGAAGAAATCGCCAACGTGTTGACTCATTGCGGATTAGAAGTTGAGTCCATTAGCAGGTACGAAACTGTGAAAGGTGGATTAAAAGGAGTGGTGGTGGGGGAGGTTGTAGCCTGTCAGAAACATCCGGATGCCGACAAACTTTCGGTCACATCTGTCAAAATTGGAAATGGCAAGGTTCTTCCAATTGTATGTGGTGCACCAAATGTTAAAACAGGCCAGAAAGTATTGGTTGCTATACCGGGCACTATCCTTTACACCAGCAAGGGTGAGCTTGAAATAAAGAAAGCTACAATCAGGGGGCAGGTTTCGGAGGGGATGCTTTGTGCCGAAGACGAACTGGGGCTCGGCACCTCGCACGAGGGAATAATGGTGCTGCCACCCGATGCCATCCCTGGAATGTCAGCATCTGAGTACCTCAATTTGCATTCAGACTATATTTTTGAAGTTGGATTGACCCCAAACCGCATTGATGCGGCCAGCCACTTCGGGGTTGCACGAGATATTGCAGCAGTGTTGAATCATCGAAATGGAAAAGGTGCGGTAAAAATTTTAAAGCCCTATGACAGGAAGTTTAAAGTTGATAATAATCAGCTTTTTATACCTGTTGAAATTGAAGATGCAGAGGCATGCCCGAGGTACACCGGGCTTACAATTTCGAATATTTCTGTGAATGAATCCCCTGCCTGGCTAAAAGAAAGGTTGCTGTCAATCGGGTTGAAACCCATCAATAATGTAGTTGACGCAACAAACTTTGTTCTCCATGAAATGGGACACCCTCTGCATGCATTCGATGCCGCTAAAATAAAAGGACGAAAGATCGTTGTACGCAAACCCGCAAGGAACACACCTTTCGTTACATTAGATGAAAAGGAGTTACTTCTGACCGGCGAAGACCTTATGATTTGCGATGCAACCGAGCCTCTATGCATTGGAGGCATTCTCGGTGGGATTAATTCAGGAGTAACAGAAAATACCACAAAAATTTTCCTTGAAAGCGCATACTTCAACCCCCTTTCAATAAGAAGATCGTCGAAGGCACACGGAATAAAGACTGATGCTTCGTTCAGGTTTGAGCGGGGGGCCGATCCCGAAATTGTTGTAGAAGTATTAAAACTTGCTGCAATGCTAATTAAGGAGGTTGCCGGCGGACAAATTTCGTCTGACATTGTAGATGTTTATCCTAATAAGTTCAAACCTGCTGAAGTAGAGTTTAACCTTCAGCGTGCTGCGTCACTGATAGGTAAAAGTGTTCCGGAAAAAGAGCTGATGGGAATTCTCGACAGTCTCGATATTAAGGTGGTGAGCAAAGACGGCGACGATTACATTCTTTCTGTGCCGACCTATCGTGTTGATGTAACAAGGGAAGTTGACGTGGTGGAAGAAATTCTGCGCATATATGGATACAACCAGGTGGAATTGCCAGAAAAGCTGTATTCATCCTTCGCTCAAACTCCAAAGCCAGATAAAGAGAAAATACAGAATCTTGTCTCAGACATGCTTTCGGCCAGAGGGTTTAACGAGATAATGAATAACTCCCTGACAAAAAGCAGCTACTATGCTGCGAATGGGTTTGATGACTCAAAGTCGGTGCGCATACTGAATCCCTTAAGCCAGGATCTTGACGTATTGCGTCAGAATCTGTTGTTTGGGGGCATTGAAACTATCGCTTATAATATAAACCGCAAGGTTAACAGACTGTTATTGTACGAGTTCGGGAAAGCATACTCATTCGAAAAAACTGCAGGAACTCCGGGTAATACTTTGGACCCGTTTGTCGAAAAATCTCAACTTTCATTGTACCTTACCGGCCTTCAACAGCCTGAATCATGGCGCAGAAAACCGGAGAATGCTGATTTTTTCGACCTGAAGGCAGCCGTTGAAGCGGTTTTTAACCGGTTAGGGATATGCAATCAAATGGTTCAGAGTTTCGAAGAGAATGTTAACCAAATTTTTGACTTCGGGCTAACCTTTAAAGTTGATGCCTTGCAAATAGCGACCCTTGGAAAGTTAAACCAGAAGCTTTTACGATCATTCGACATAAAGCAGGATGTTTTTTTTGCAACGATAGAATGGGAGCGCCTGGTGGAATTGCATGGAAGGCATAAATTGCTCTATTCCGAAGTAGCGCGTTTTCCTGAAGTGCGTCGCGACCTTGCATTGCTTATCGATATCGGGGTACGGTTTTCGGAAATTGAAAAACTTGCATTCCGAACCGAAAAAAAGAGGCTGAAGCAAGTAACCTTGTTCGACGTGTATCAGGACGCGCGTCTTGGAGAAAACAAAAAATCGTACGCAATTAGCCTAACTTTGCTTGACGATGAAAAAACCCTGACCGATCAGGAAATCGAAACAATCGTGGGCGACCTGATTAGTGTCTTTAAAAAGGAGTTGGGCGCTGAAATTAGATGAGAAACCCTTTTCTGGAAGCCTGTGGCTTATTGGGGCACCATAAATACTATTGCTTGTTGTGGATCAATAAAGCGATGTTTTTTACAGGCAGGATAGACGCCAGAACCCCAATACCAAAAACTGTTAATGCAATTTTTAACAAATCAGAAACTTTAATTACTACAGGGTAGGCATCAATTACAAATGTGCCTTGGGCCTGTATTGAAATAAATCCAAATTGCATTTGTAACCAGCTTATTAATACTCCAATTAAAATTCCAACCAAGGCACCTCCCAGGCTAATCATTATGCCTTCTACCAGGAAAATTTTACGCAGGAGTTTTTGCGATGCCCCCATGCTGTGCAATGTTTGAATATCGCGCGTTTTTTCAATAACAAGCATGGTCAACGACCCTATTACATTGAATGAGGCAATAATCAGGATAAAGGTCAGAATAAAAAAAATTGCCCATTTCTCAGTACGCATAATTCTATACAAGAAATCCTGTTGTTGCAACCGGTTTCTAACCTCAAATGCCGGACCGACCAGGTTCTGGATTTCTTTTTGTATCCGGTCTTCATTTACATTTTCATCCAGCCCTAATACAAGCGAACTGACTTCAGTGTTGTAATCAAGCAACTGACGGGCAAGGCGAATGGGAACAAGCACAAACCCCATGTCGAACTCAGCCTGAACGCCAAAAACACCACTGGCAAAATTACTTGTTGCCTTGAAGGCTTGGGAGGGGTGGAGTCCTGGCGTTCTTCCTCTCCTTGGAACGTACAGGTTGAAAGGGTTCATGAAATCATGGATGTTAGCTCCAAGAACATATTCAACCCCTTGCCCGATCACAAAAAAATCTGCATCTCCTTTATCGAGAACAAAATCGCCGGCAACCAGCATGGTATCAATACCTGTTATAGTGGCATAGTGATACTGAACCCCCCGCATTGTTACCAGATGCTGTCGGTTCTGATGAGTAATC
>DATIKK010000232.1:0-4252 GCA_035477635.1 Bacteroidales bacterium
TTTTGTTTACGAAAATTATACCGTCAATTTTTCCTCAACAGAATTGACCTTAGGCTTCGTTTTCAGGGTAGAAGAAAAATATATATTTAACCCAACCATTCGTTTTCCTCTCCACATTTTTCGTAAGGACATTACTGCAAAGTCGCTTGAAGTATTTGCTTTTCACATTGGTATGGTTGAAATGATAAGTTATTGGAAAGCATTTTGTTCGCCAAAAATTTTGATCAAACCGGGAAGAATGAATTCTGCACAGGAGAGGTGGTGGAAAAAACTGTTTATTCATGGGCTTGGTGAATTTTTTTATACTAATGGAATTGAAGTCCAGGGCGACAGGCTATTCGAATTTTATTATTCAGAATCTGCACCAATAATTGAAAAGAGCAATCCTATCCATTTAACCGAAGGCTTAATAGTTCCGGTTGGAGGGGGAAAGGATTCGGTGGTTACACTTGAATTGTTCAAAAAATCAGGCATGCCGGTCATGCCGCTGGTAGTAAATCACCGGAATGCTACCAGAAAGGTGCTTGAGGTTGGCGGGTTTAGCGAAACAAATTCGGTTGAAGTGGTGCGCTCACTCGATCCCTTGCTTCTGAAGCTCAATGAACAGGGCTTTTTAAACGGTCATACACCCTTTTCGGCGCTGCTGGCCTTTATAACCGTATTGGTGGCTTACCTTACCGGTAACCGGCATATTGTTCTTTCGAACGAATCGAGCGCCAATGAAGCAACCATACCCGGAACCAGCATTAATCACCAATACTCAAAATCATTTGAGTTTGAAAAGGATTTTAGAAACTACCTGCAATCACATGTAATAAGCGGTATAAATTATTTCAGTTTTCTCAGGCCACTAAACGAATTGCAGATTGGAGCAATATTTTCGGAAATGGAGCAATACCACAAAGTTTTTAAAAGCTGCAATGCCGGGAGTAAGACCGATTCGTGGTGCTGCAACTGTTCTAAATGCCTGTTTACCTGGATTATTTTGTCGCCATTTATTGCAGGTAGCCGACTGGTGGAAATATTTGGCAAGAACCTATTTGAAAACTCCCGGCTCATTCCGGTTCTTAATCAGCTAACTGGGGTAGCAAAAACAAAACCATTCGAATGTGTTGGCACAATTGATGAAGTAAAGTCAGCTCTGTGGAAAACCATAGCAAAACAATATGGTTCCGAATTGCCTGTTCTGCTTGCGCATTTTCGAAATCAAACCCTCACCAAATCCGAAACTATGAAACCGGATTTCGATAGTCTTTTATCAGCATTTAACAATAATCATTTTCTTGAGCCGAACATGGAAGAATTTTTGAGAAAAACCATTTCTCCCTGAAGTAATTTTTTTTTAAATGGAATTACCAAAGCAATAGTACGTTCTGCAACCTTTTTTAATAAACATAATGCTCTAAGCTAAAAGGAAGGAAAGTCTCATAGATGAGTTGGAAAGGGTTCGCAAGGATTTTTAATGGTTTTAAAAACGTTGCAATTCTGGGCTTTGGCCGTGAAGGACAGTCGTCATACAAAGCCATCAGAAAAATTTTACCAGAAATTAAGATAACCATCTGCGACCAAAAGGAATTTCAACCGGCCGATCTGGCGCTTCTAAAGGAGGATAAAAATACCACACTCGCTTTTGGTTCTGAATATATGAATGGGCTTAGGCAAGCCGACCTTATTGTAAAATCGCCGGGTATCCCGCTACATGTGCTTAAAGACTCCGGGTCAAAAGCAACCGTTGTTTCGCAGACAGAAATATTTCTCAGCCTTTATCGAAAACAAGTGGTTGGAATAACCGGAACCAAGGGTAAGAGTACCACCACAAGTTTGCTGTTTCATATTTTGAAGACTGCTGAAAAACCAGTTTTGTTGGCAGGTAATATTGGAATTCCTCCACTTGACATGATAGGTGAGGTTAGACCCGACTCTATAGTAGTTTTCGAGATGAGCAGCCACCAGCTTGAACATTGTCAGTTATCGCCACACATAGCTGTTTTACTCAATATTTTTGAAGAACATTTGGATCATTATGCCTCATACCGGCATTATCAACTTGCCAAAATGAATATTTCAAAGTGGCAGGAGGCTTCTGATTTTTTTATTTTTAACTGGAATAACCCTGTAATTGTTGACCTTGTAGGTGAACAGGCTCCAGGGTCAATGTGCTGGATACTTGGAAATGCCGAAGGCTACCAAAATAAGGCTTACACCGATAATTCTGACCTTTTGATTCAAAGAGACGGCTATATCACCCGTATTGAAGGACTTTTTGAGGAGACATCGTTGCAGGGAGTTCACAACCATTTGAATATTTCGGCTGCTGCAACAGCAGCATACCTTTTAAATATCCCTCCCTCAATCATTGCAAATGCGGTAAAGTCTTTCAAAGGCCTGCCGCACCGGCTTGAGTTTCTTGGAAAACGTGCCAATATCTCGTTTTATAATGATTCCATTTCGACCATACCCGAATCGACCATTGCGGCGCTGAATACTCTTCCCGCCACCACCACACTTTTGTTAGGGGGATACGACAGAGGGGTTAGCTATAAAGCTCTGATTGACTTTCTGGGAAAATCGCAGGTAAAAACCATTGTATTTCTTGGTGAAGCCGGCCGTCGGATTTATAAGGAATCCATGCAACATGGCAGACTTTCAGAAAAAAAGTGTTTGTTCCCAAATAGTTTTGACCAGGCATTTGATATGGCGGTAGCCTCAACCCCAGAGGCAGGTATTTGTCTGCTTTCGCCAGCAGCGGCAAGTTATGACTCATTTCTGAATTTCGAACACCGGGGCGATGCTTTCAGGAAATTGGTATATCAGTTAAGCGATTAACCTTTGGTTTTTTATAAAAAAATCAGAGAGTGGTTTAAATAAACTCCCTGTTCAATATATCCTCATAATTGAGGGTTTGCCTACTTTTTGGTAGTCCGTGTTTTTAATGTTGGGGCAGGTGGTTGAACCGAACTGGGTTTTCCTGTATTGCGGGGACGGGTATTTCCATAAGAGCCCCTGAATAATTTACCGCGGCGGGTTTTTAAATCTCCTTTTCCCATTTGGTAGGTTTTTAAAGTGAAACATTCATCAGAATTTGTGCCTTAAAATTAAGGAAAACTATCCGGGTTTCCAAGCTCAGGAGTATTTTAAGGAGAAAAAATCCGCTCCTATTGCCTAAACTGAATAACGAAATATCTTGCAGGACTTAAACGGTTTCAATCAAATAAAAATATTAATGATTACAGACTGCCAAAAGGCCTGCTATTCGAAACAACAATCTGCTCGACACAATTCCGTCGATATTTCCGGGACCTGTTTCAACTAAATCGGCTCCGATAATTTTTTTCCCATTTCTTATCAGAGTTTCAAGCAGATATGTTGCCTGATCGTAAGAAAGGCCTCCGGGCAAAGGCGTTCCGGCACCTGGGCATAAAGATGGATCAAGGCCATCAACATCGAATGTAAGGTAAACCTCATCAGGCAGTTTTTCAACAATTTCCTCACAAATAGTTTTCCATAATGCTCCTTCAAACAATCTGGATTTTAAAGAATAATCGAAAAATGTAGTGATTTTTTCAGGATGGTCTTGGATAAAACCGGTTTCTTCGGGACAAAGTTCCCTAATGCCTACCTGCACTAAGTTTATTACGCCGGGAGTATTAATGGCATTGTACATTATGGAAGCATGAGAATGGGTAAATCCCTGGTAATCTTTTCTAAGGTCGGCGTGGGCGTCGATCTGCAGAATTCCAAACCCATCATGTTTGCGAGCCAGAGCCCTTATGAGTCCAAGCGAAACACTATGATCTCCTCCCAGTACCACCAATGTTTTGCCCTTCTCCAGGTACATCAAAGACTTTTGTTCAAGCTCAATGCAAAGATTTTCGCAAGCCTCGTTCACAGCCTTGCAATCATCATGGGTTTTTCCTTCATCGGATGGTTCGCCACCTGCCTCCAGAAATTTGATATAACGGCGTGCAAGTATCCGGGTCTGAAAGTTTTGGGAAGCCAGCGTGGGGTCGATCGATTCCATGGCATAGCCCTTTTTCCATGCCTCCGGTGCAAAAGGGTCGTACAAATCGATTTGATACGATGATTCCAATACTTTTCCGGGACCATTGCCCGTACCCTCGAAATTGGAAACACTCGCCTCCCATGGCACTGGAATAATCACAATATTGGCCTCATCTGTGGTGAAAGGTAATCCAAAAATATTGTTTCTGGAAAGGGCAGTTAAATTGGGATTGTAACCTTTGAGCGAAAT
>DATIKK010000233.1:0-27549 GCA_035477635.1 Bacteroidales bacterium
AGCAACTCACAACCCACACGCCAACGGTCGGACGTGCCAATGAGATGTGCCCAATAACTCAAAGATACAATTCAAAAGCAACTCACAACTAAGGGCCACCTGCGCGCGGGCAAAATCGTGATGTGCCCAATAACTCAAAGATACAATTCAAAAGCAACTCACAACGGAGAGACATTGCACCTATTTTGGGGTTAGGATGTGCCCAATAACTCAAAGATACAATTCAAAAGCAACTGTAAAGTTGCCAATTACACGCGGCCAATGCCATTGGAAACCTAAAGGATCCAACTCCGCTAAGGTATTTCCTTAAAACAAAGGATAAATTTCCTAAAATGCCGCGTATCAGCAATCAGAGCCACAGCCCGTAAACTGGCGGTAATTTCTGCTATTATTGTAATAGGAGTGCAGTATATTAACCCCGAAGGGTATTTACTTCGGAATCAGAAAAGAGAGCCAGGGCTGGTAAAAAGAATCAAAAAACAAATCGATAAATTTGGCATGACTAACAAAAACCTTGAAATTTCTAATGCGTGAATTGGTGGGAGTTTAAAAAGCGTTAGTCATATTAATTTTATCCGAGATAACCTGCACAAAGACAAAAGATTATTATATTTGTTTTCAATGATTTTAGAAATGACAACCAAAGAATTTATATTAAGCACATTAAAATCAAATGAAAGGGAGATTTCAAAATATGGAATCAGAGCAATAGGACTATTTGGGTCATATGTTAGAGATGAACAATCTGAGCATAGCGATATTGATATATTACTTGATTTTGAGCCGGATAAAGAGAATTTTGACAATTATATGGCGGTTTACGACATGATTGAGAAAATGTTTAAAAATCAACGAGTTGAGATTGTAACCAAAAATGGATTAAGTCCTTATATTGGACCAAAGATTTTAAACGAGGTGAAGTATGTCTAAAGAACCTATTGAATATCTGAAACATATCCGCGACGAAAGCCATTACATTCTTTCAGTGATTACTCCTGACAAAACAAAGGATGATTTCTTAGCAGATGAAACACTAAAACGAGCTGTTATCAGAAGTTTAGAGATTATTGGGGAAGCTACGAAAAGGATACCAGATGATTTTAAGGTAAAATGGAGTACCATCATGTGGAAAAATATGGCTGGCATGAGAGACCGGTTAATCCATGATTATATGGGAGTAAATTATGCGATAGTTTGGGATGTTGTAAAAAATAAAATTCCTGAACTAAATGCACAGATTATTGAAGTTATAGAAAAAGGATAAAAAACTACCGGCAACACATAGAGTTATAGTCGGAAAGCCCTAAAATGTAATATCATCTGCGCATTACTCATGGATAATGCATCCGGGTTTCAGTGGTTTTCGAGGGTTTGTGGTTCGCAGTAAAGGACTGTGGAAACTGATAATTTTTCGCTTTGTACCCCGTAGGACAGGCCCAACGGAGTGGGTCAAAAAAGCCGTATAACTCGTTGAATGCTGTTACAATTATGTTTAATTTTGTAATGAAGTGCCCCTCAATAGGCGGTAATCTGTTGGCTAACACCTACCGGGATGAAGGGGGCGGACGGAGGCTGAAAACAGCGCCTGAGGGAACCGATCCCGGACAAAGCCTTGCAATGCAAATTGCAGGGCTTTAGTTTTGATGCATTCACAAACCAAAGCGGTATATTTCTGTTATTTTCTATCTTTTTTCGTGCAACGCAAACCATGTGGCAATTTTATATTTGTCCATAATTGATGTGCCCAATAAATCAAACCAGTAATTGTATTGATGGCCACGATTTGCTTACTTTGTTATAAACCCGTCGGGCTTCGGAGAAGTTCATGCACATAAAGCATGCTTATAAGATGAATCCGTTTTAAGGATGCAAATAGCGATATCCTGCTTAATAATCGGCTGTCCGGCAAATTTTATCCCAAGATTTTCCTTTCCCTTGATTTTATTTATCTTTGCTTAAGTTGTTTATAGTTTGAGTAAGTGTCAAATTACAACATTTTGGAGAACTACCCCATCTTGTTTTCTGTTTAACCGGGCAGTAGTGGTTTTTATGTAGGTTTGGGAGGTATAATGATTGATCAATGAGCGATAACAAATCAAATATTGACGCAGATAAGATTATAAAACATTGGATTGAAACCTCAGATGATGACTTCAACACAATGTTGACTTTATACAATTCAAAATCATATGGATGGTCATTATTCCTCGGACACATTTCGACAGAGAAATTACTCAAAGCTCTATATGTTAAGCGATTTAATGACCATGCACCTTTTACTCATAATTTGTACCGATTAGGAGAACTTATTGGACTAGATATGTCGGACGAATATTCTGACTGGCTCGACGTGATTACTTCATTTAACTTAAATGCCAGATACGATGATTACAAAAAGGATTTTTACAGGATATGCACTCCTGATTACACCCACTACTGGATTGAGAAAATAAAAATTATTCGGATATGGATAAAAGAGATGCTTTAAATATTGCAGTAAAATACGCCAATGCCGTAAAATCAAACTATGATTATGTAAAAATTATTCTTTTTGGTTCTTACGCTAAAGGCAACTACAATAAGGATAGCGACATTGATATTGCCGTTGTTTTAAACGACTATAGCAACCTGAACGATATACAATTGGATTTAATGAGACTAAGAAGAAAAATAGACAGTAGGATTGAGCCTCATCCATTTAGAGAAAAAGATTTCGATATAACAAATCCGATAGTAAATGAGATTATCAAATACGGACAAGAAATTTAAATTAATGCGTCCTAATACATGGTAAGGCGCATGCGGGTTTCAGTGGTTTTCGAAGATTTATGGCTTTTAAAAAATTACAATTCAAAAGAAACCCACAACAGCCTTGAATATTCAGGCGTCGCACCGAAACTCACAACTTACCACTGAAGGGTGTTGAAGAAACAAATTATCAGGCTCCCAGGTATTTGAATGCTTCATAAACCATAAATACCGGCCATACTATTGCTTTTAGGAATCCCAGAACACCCATCCAGAATCCTGTCGCTGTTGAAATGAAATAGATCGCAGCTCCTATCAAACCAAGACCATAAACTGCTCCTGAAGATGCTTTACATTGAACATTTTCTTTCATCGGAAAATAATTTTAATGTTAAGGTCGGATGAACCCCGAAAGGCTCGCTGAAGGCAAACTCGCATAATGAATTTTAGCTTCGCTGAGCTCCGTTTCATCCGTGTTTATGCTGTGCGAATCATGCTCGTGTCATGATGGCAGTAATTTTGTGGGAGATGCTTCAAAATTAAATTATATTTATTAAATATCCAAAAAATTTAGATAAATTCTTTCATGAAAAGTTCAAATTGCATATATATTCGTCAGCATGACTACTTGCATATTTTGTTTTATAAATTGCTACATTTGCAGCGCAAAATTCGGCCAAAACAGGGTTCGTAAAATCATTGAAAGAAAGGTATGGTTTATGAACATTTTTAAAGTCTGAATTGTTGCATGTTGGTTGTAATTCGGGAGCCTACCCTTTACGCGGAGGCTACTTAGAATAAATGGTTTGTTGCACTATATTACTACATTACACCGGACTTGATCGCAATGAGACAGGTACCTGAGCCCCAAAATCCGACCTACCTGATTGTTGGAAACGGAAAAGTTTCCCGGCATTTACAGTTTTACTTCAGTTCGCGTAACATCCCGTTCATTGTCTGGACCCGCTCGTCGGACGTGGATTTTTCAGGTTGTGCCAATTCAGCCCACACTATCCTTGTGTTGATAAAGGATGACCAGATTGTCCCTTTCATTAACGGTAATCTGAAAGGACTCGAAAGCAAAACCTGGATACATTTTTCCGGATTATTGTCAACACCGTTGGCCGAATCGGCCCATCCGCTTATGACTTTCGGCGACGAGCTTTACGATCCGGAATTTTATTCACAGGTTCCGTTTGTTACTGAAGAAGGTCGTAAACCCTTTGACAGCTTGTTTCCCGGACTTCCAAATCCCAGCTATGAAATACCGCCCGGGCATAAGCCCATTTACCATGCCTTTTGCGTTATGGCCGGGAATTTCACCACTATTTTGTGGGAGAACTTTTTCGACCAAATGCGAAGGCTTGGCATACCGGCAGAAGCCACACATCCGTACCTGAAAAAAATCTCAGAAAATCTGACTTCGGGAGGCCGGCCTCTTACCGGTCCTTTTGAAAGGAACGATGTTGGTTCAATTTTGAAACACCTCGAAGCGCTCCATAACCATCCGATGAAAAATATTTATGAAGCCTTTTTTGAACTTTACAAAACAACTATTAAAAAATAAGGAAATTGAAAAGCATCGTCGAATTTCAGAAATATAAGCATCAGGGTATTCCTATTTCAATGGTTACCTGTTACGACTTTTGGTCGGCCTGCATTATTGGTGAAACCCCTGTTGATGCGGTGCTTGTTGGCGACAGTGCGGCAATGGTAATGCACGGCCATTCCACCACCATCAATGCCGATGCCCAAATGGTGGCATTTCATCTGGCTGCCGCCAGGAGAGGCCTCCCTGACAAACTGTTGATAGCCGACTTTCCGTTTCTTGCCCATCGCAGGGGAGAAGCCTTTGCCATGCAAGTGGTTGACAAGTTTATGAAGCTTGGAGCCAATGCGGTAAAAATCGAAGGGGCAGGGTCAACAACAAAACTCATACGGCATATCACTGATTCGGGGGTTCCGGTCATGGGCCATGTGGGGCTTACCCCGCAGAGTGTTAATGCCCTGGGTGGATTTACCCTCCAGGGTTCGGATGAAAAAACTGCACTGAGAATAATGGAAGAGGCTAAGCAATTGGAAGATGCAGGCTGTTTTTCGATAGTGTTGGAAATGGTGCCTGCTTCCCTGGCAAAAAAAGTAACCGACACCCTGACTATTCCCACCATTGGCATCGGCGCCGGAGCTCATACCTCGGGGCAAATTCTTGTGCTGCACGATCTGCTTGGTTTTAACAGGAATTTTAATCCGAAATTTTTAAGAAAGTACCTCGACGGATTTCAACTGATTAAGGATTCGCTGAACAAGTTCGACAGCGATGTAAAATCGAATGTTTTTCCCTCAGAGGATGAGAGTTATTGAAATTTAATGCAATTACCTATGCCACAGGTCATTACACAGCTAAATGATTGGAAGTCAATACGGCAAAACCTTACCGGAAAGTCAATTGGATTTGTGCCTACTATGGGAGCCTTGCACGAGGGCCATGTCGCATTGTTTGAGAGGTCAATTGCCGGCAACGATCTTACAGTGGGTTCGATATTTGTAAACCCTGCGCAGTTCAACAATCCTGATGACCTGAAGAATTACCCCCAACCCTTCGAAAAGGACCTGGAGATAATGAACAGACTTAAGATTGACTACCTCCTGTTTCCCTCATATGATCAAATTTATGCCGACGGCTATGTTTATAAAATTACTGAGTCGGAGTTTAGTCAGGAGCTTTGCGGCAAATACAGGCCCGGGCATTTTGATGGGGTTCTCACGGTGGTCATGAAGCTTTTCAATCTGGTAAGGCCGTCGCGGGCTTATTTCGGCGAGAAGGATTACCAGCAACTGAAACTGATAAAGGGGATGGCCGAAGCATTTTTTATGGAATTAGAAATAGTTTCCGTTCCTACAATAAGGGAGAATGATGGACTTGCGCTCAGCTCGCGCAACCAGAGGCTTAGCGGAGAAGATCGAGCCAAAGCTCCTGTCTTTTACCAATTGCTATCGTCGGGTCTTTCGACCGAAAACATAAAAACCGAGCTTGCACGAAACGGCTTCCAGGTTGATTATGTTGAACAATATGGCAACAGGATTTTGGGCGCGGTATTTTTAGGAAAAGTAAGACTTATTGACAATGTCGAAATTTAATATTCTTTTTCAGGTATCCGGCTCGATAGCTGCTTACAAAAGCGCCTATCTGGTTTCCAGGCTGGTTCAGAACGGTTTTGAAGTTCAATGTGTAGCAACTCCGTCGGCCCTTGAGTTTATTGGAAGCGCAACTCTCGAAGGTCTTACGTCGAGACCGGTGCTAACCGATCAATTTCTGTCGGGAAGCATGATGAGCCATATCAGCCTTATGAAATGGGCCGACCTGGTAATTCTTGCTCCGGCCAGTGCAAATTCCATAAATAAGATGGCAGGGGGGATTGCCGACAACCTTGTTACTTCCCTGTTTCTGGCCTATAATTTCGATAAGCCTTACCTGGTTGCCCCGGCCATGAACGCCAACATGTTTATGCATCCATCCACGCAGGCATCTTTGGCCCGGCTCAAGGAGTGGGGTGTCGAAATACTGCCAACCGAAACGGGATACCTGGCCTGTGGCGACTATGGCAGCGGAAAAATGCTCGATCCCGACAAAGTTTATGACCATATAATCAAGGCTCTTAAGCTCAAAAGAAAGGAACTGCCGGTTCCGAAAAAAGTATTGATAACTGCAGGCGCCACCCGCGAAAAAATTGACGAGGTTCGTTTTATTTCAAACCTGAGTACCGGTAGAACGGCTTCCATGCTGGCCGGGGCGCTATTTGCCGGGGGGCACTCTGTTACCTATCTTCACGGCAAAAGAGCCAGACTGCCTTCGCCGGGTTGCAGGCTGATTGAATTTGAAAGCATTGCAGATCTGAAAGATAAGCTATTCGAATCCTTGCAGCAAAACGAATTCGACCTTGTTGTTCACCTTGCGGCCGTGAGCGATTTCACTGTTGAAAAGGTGGAGTACAACAAAGAAACTTTTGACCCTGGCACTATGCCCAAAATTGAATCGGGTAGGGGAAGTCTGAACATACACCTCCGGCCTTCAGAAAAATTGGTTGACCATATCAAATCCCATTCTGCTAACAAAAAAATTAAACTGGTGGCCTTCAAATTTACGGGCGATGACGACGCGGCAACCCAGGCACAAAAGATTGAAAAGCTTTTCAGGAGCGCAGATGCCGACTTTGTTGTGGTAAACCATCTCAAAGACCGGAAAGACGACATTCAAGGCAACTTTTTGCTCATAGGAAAAAACGGGAGTGAGTACCCGGCATCAGACCCCGGAAAACTTGCTGAATTGATTCTTGAAATAACCAATTCCGACAAACCATGATTCTAACGCTCGATGTTGGGAATACTCAGATTTTTGGTGGGGTATTCCATGACGCCAAACTCATTCTGCAATTCCGGAAATCATCGCGGTCAAATTTTTCGTCAGATGAGGTCGGGGTGTTTCTTAGACAGGTCCTCAGGGAAAACGATTTGGATCCTGGTGCCGTTCAGGGCATTGCGTTATGTTCGGTTGTTCCGGATCTGATTTATTCGCTTCGCAACGGTTGCATAAAATATTTTTCGACCGATCCATTTGTGGTTCAGCCTGGCATAAAGACCGGACTTAAGATCAGATATCTGAATCCAACCGAGGTTGGAGCCGACAGGATTGTCAATTCCATTGCGGGAGTGCAACTTTTTCCCGGAAAGGATTTAATTATTATTGATTTTGGCACTGCCACCACGCTCGATGTAGTAACCAAAAACAAGGAGTATCTTGGAGGGGCCATATTGCCGGGTTTACGCATTTCGATGGAAGCCCTCGAATCGAATACGGCCAAGCTGCCGGCCGTTGAACTCGAACATCCCGAAAGGGCCATTGGAAGGACTACCAAGGAGAGTATGCAGTCGGGTTTGTATTTTGGCCAGGTCGGAACTCTCAAAGAATTGATCCGCAGGGTAAAGCAAGAGGCATTTGAGGATTCAGAACCGGTGGTAATTGGAACAGGAGGCTTTTCACAAATGTTCAGGGAGCAGGGCCTCTTTAATGAAATTATATCAGACCTTGTGTTACAAGGAATATTTTTTGCATATCAGATTAACGTTACGAAAGGAGTTTAGGATGCATCTTACCATGTTGAAATCGAAAATACACCGTGCCACCGTAACCGGCGCCGACCTGCACTATGAAGGCAGCATAGGCATTGACAGGAAACTGATTGAGGCGGCCAACCTTCATTTGTTCGAAAGGGTTGAAATATACAACATTAACAATGGCGATAGGTTCGCCACGTATGTGATTGAGGGGAAGGATGGCGAAATTTCGCTGAACGGAGCTGCAGCGCGACGTGTTCAGGTTGGCGACCTGCTGATAATTGCCAGTTATTGCCAGGTTGATTCAATGGAGGCAGGTAGCCATCAGCCTGTAGTGGTATTTGTTGATGAGCAGAACCACCGTGTCTGAGTTCCACGAGGCTGTTTAATTCTTATGCCATAACGCTTCAAATACAAAAAATTATTACTCTGACCCTACGGTACACTCTTTGTTCACATTCAGCACGAAATTGCGGATAATCCTGATTTCCTTCGCTGTTTCCCAGCCGTCGAATCCGGAAATATGGCTGTAATTGATATTCTCTTCAAATGCTTTTAAGAACCTTTCAGCCACAGGTTTGTACGACCAGTGCCACTTTTCTTCTTCGTACCCAGCCCAGCGTCCCTGACCCCAAGGGGTATAAGGCTGGCAAAACCCAAATCTGGCTGCATTCTCCCTGAGCCATTTATAAACCCTCCGGCCTTTTCCCCTGTTGAAGTATGCATTCGACACGCTGTTAAGGTCGATATCTGTTCCCCAGTGATGCCGCGATGTGCCTGGCATTGCGGTAAACCGGAGTAACTCTAAGGCCCGCTCAAAAGGTTCATCAATATTAGCTGCCACCACATTATCGTCGAGCATTATCCGGCCGTTCCATTTGTCGTTCCAAATGCGCAGTTGGTCATTAAAAGTGCGGGTGGCCGACAGAATAACCAGACTGATTCCATCGGCTGCTGCTGCCTGGTGCATTTTCACAAAAGCCTCGTAGGCCTCCCTGCGCATAAACATACCTGGCTTGTCGGCGAACCGTTCGTCAACCATTACGAAGTCAGGATGATTTGCCGGATCAATTTTTCCCAGGAGCATGTCAATTTCAATTGGCCCGGCAGGTATAGGTTCTTGTTGATGCATAGCTTTTTCGGGTTGGATATTTTCCGGGGATTTGGTTACGGGTGGTAAGGTGTCTTTCAGTGAAGAAGCCTTTATGGTCAATGAAAAATGAATTAATGCCAGTGCGAGAATAATCCTCCTTGTTTGAAGAATTAAAAACGAGGCGAAAGGTCTGTTTTTCACCATGAAGCATTTTAGGACAAGGTAAATTGGCTCTATTTTAGCCATTTATCGAGCCATCCGAAGAATTCGCGTTGCCAAACAATACTGTTCTGAGGAGAAAGAATCCAATGATTTTCTTCCGGAAAAACCAGGAAACGACTTGGGATTCCTCTTAATTGTGCGGCGTTGAAAGCTTCCAAACCCTGGCTGTATGGAACCCGGAAGTCCTTCAGCCCGTGAATAACCAGAATTGGGGTGTCCCAATTGCCAACGAAAAGGTGGGGTGAGAAGTTGTAGCTATGAGGCCGCGGAGTATCCCAATAAGGGCCGCCCAGGTCGTGGTTTGCAAAGAACATTTCTTCGGTAGTTCCATACCAGCTTTCGAAGTTAAACATGCCGCAGTGGGCAATGAATGCCTTGAATCTTCCCTGGTGATGACCGGCAAGCCAGAAAACCGAAAAGCCTCCGAAACTTGCTCCAACCGCTCCCAGCCGGTTCTCATCAACATAAGGCTCGGCTGCAAGGGCGTCGATGGCGCTTAGCAGATCGAGTTTATTCTGACCGCCATAGTCGAGGCTAATCTGGTCGTTCCATTCCTGGCCGAAGGTTGGCAGCCCGCGCCGGTTCGGAGCCACCACAATGTAACCCTTGGCAGCCATAAGCTGGAAATTCCATCGGTACGAAAATGCCTGGCTTATTGCATTTTGAGGACCACCTCCGCAAAACAACAACGCCGGATATTTCTTGTTGGGATCAAAATCGGGGGGGTAAATCACCCAAACCAGCATGTCCTTGTTGTCGGTGGTTTTTATCCAACGTTCCTCCACTCTTGCAAGGTTAAGTCGATTGAGAACTTCGGCATTTACAAAAGTGAGTTGTACCTGATCAAAACCCCTGCGGTTTTCATCAATCCTGAAAATCTCGGTGGGCATTGACATGCTCATACGCTGGGCTATAAGATGCCTTCCTGCCACATCGACCGACTGATAATCGTGAGCGCCTGTTGTAAGCTGACTTATATGGCCTGAAGCCAGGTCGAGGGAATAAACCTGATAGGTGGCATTTATCCCGCTAATAAAAAACAACCTCCTGCTGTCGGCCGACCAGGAAAAATTCCGGCTGCTCTGGTCGAAACCTACAGAAAAGTCGCGGTAAGTTCCCGTTTCAAGATTCATTATCATTATCCGGTTTTTGTCGGATTCAAAGCCGTCTTTTTGCATGCTTTCCCATGCCATATGTTTTCCGTCGGGCGAAATGACAGGGTTGCGGTCGTAACCCGGATTAAACGGGGTCATATCGGTAGATTCCCTGGTATTAAGGTCGTAGCGGTATATGCTTGAATTGGTACTGAGGGCAAAATCCTTCCCGGCCATCTTCTTTGAAGTATAAAAAAGGTAGCGGCCATCGGGGCTCCAGGATATCTGTTCATTTCCGCCAAAAGGAGGCAGGGGGGAGTGGTATGGCAAGCCTGCCAGGATGTTGTTTGGGTTGCCTATCATTCCATCATGATATGGTGCAACGAAAACATGGTTAAAGGTGCCGTCGTGCCATTGGTCCCAGTGCCGGTACATAAGATCGTCATAAGCAAAGGCCCTTGCCAGGGGCAGGTCGGAGTGGATATCGTTCACCGATGGATTTACCTTTACGCGGGCCGTAAAAAACAGATGTTTCATATCAGGAGAGTAGCCAAACCCTGTAACTCCGCCCGACAAATCTGATATTTTAACGGGGTTGGAACCATCGGGGTTCATCTCCCAAATCTGGCCTTCGCGGATAAAACCTATTTTCTTGCCGTCGGGACGCCAGATCCCATTTGATTCGTTAACGGTCGAATTGGTTAAGTTTACAGGTTGCCCGCCTCCCCGCACCTCTACCTTGTATAAGTCGCGAAAACTCCTGTTTTGCTTGACATCGAAGCTGGTATGGCTAAATAATACCCATTTTCCATCGGGCGATACCTGGGTGTCGCTAATCCTCCGGAACTCCCATAAGGTTTCGGGAACCATTGTTGCTCCGTTGGCAAGAACGGCCATTGAACAAATTACAGAAACTGCTGCCATTAAAAATACTTTACTAATCATTTTTTTTGATTGAGTGAGTTGGAGTTAATTTTTCTGGGCATAAAAATAGTAAGATTCAGATTTAATCATTCCATGATTTAACCGCTCAGCTATTAAAAAACCTTAAAAAAGGCTCCACCGGGGAGCCTCTAATATAAATAATTGCTGCTATCAGCCTTTTTCAGAAAGCACAACCTTGATTTTTTCTTCAATTTCTTCCGACATTTCTATATTATCGGCTAAAAGTTGTTTTACGGCATCCCTGCCCTGACCCAGCCTGGTGTCGCCATAGCTGAACCACGATCCCGACTTTTTGACAATGTTGTGGTCAACGGCCAGGTCAATAATCTCTCCGACTTTCGAAATGCCTTGACCGTAAATAATATCGAATTCGGCCTGGCGGAAAGGGGGAGCAAGTTTATTTTTCACAACCTTAACCCTGGTACGGTTACCTATTACATTTTCTCCCTCCTTTATCTGGGAAATGCGGCGGATATCGAGCCTTACCGATGCATAAAACTTTAAAGCATTACCACCGGTGGTCGTTTCGGGGTTGCCAAACATGACTCCGATTTTTTCGCGTAACTGATTGATGAAAATACAGCAGCAACCAGTCTTGTTGATTGTGCTGGTGAGTTTCCTGAGGGCCTGCGACATCAGTCTGGCTTGCAGTCCAACCTTTGAGTCGCCCATTTCGCCTTCTATTTCGCTTTTAGGGGTAAGTGCGGCCACCGAGTCGATAACAATAATGTCGATGGCTCCCGAACGGATAAGGTTTTCGGATATTTCGAGCGCCTGCTCACCGTTATCGGGCTGACTTACGAGGAGGTTTTCGATGTCAACACCCAGTTTTTTGGCGTAGCTGCTGTCGAAAGCGTTTTCGGCGTCAATAAAGGCTGCAATGCCTCCATTTTTTTGAGCTTCGGCAATGGCGTGGATAGCCAGGGTAGTTTTGCCCGAAGATTCAGGGCCAAAAATTTCGACCACCCTGCCTCGTGGCAGGCCGCCAGTACCGAGGGCAATGTCGAGCGACAGCGACCCTGTACTTATGGTTTCAACACGGTCAACTGCCGAATCACCAAGTTTCATGATAGTACCCTTGCCATATGATTTTTCCAGCTTGTCGAGTGTAAGTTGCAATGCTTTCAGCCTCTCCGAATTCTCTGTTTTGTTTTTCTCCTTGCTCATGTAATGTGATTTTTTAAATTTTCTCTATCAACTGTCAACCCTACCAAATGTATCAATTTTTTGGCTATGAATTTCCAAACAGGCTATTTGGGTACCAAATAAACCAGTTTTTTTGTTTCAAAATAAGATTCTGAAAACCAATTTTTTAATTCAAAAATGCTGGCCTTCATCCTAAGTTGCCTTATTTCTTCACCGAACTCACCTCCTTTAAGGTACAATATTCCATTTTCGATCTGGTTACCACCTTTTTCTTTAATATTACCCGATACCCACGGAATAAATTCAGGCAGACTTTTAACCGCCCTGCTGACCACGAAATCGAACGGTTCCTTGATATCTTCTGCGCGAGTTTGAAGCGCTGAAACATTTTTTAATCCCAGCGACTGGGTTATTTCCTTTACAATCTTGATTTTTTTCCCAATAGAGTCAATTAACAAAAATTCTGTTTCAGGGAAAAAAATTGCCAGAGGAATTCCCGGAAAACCTCCACCGGTGCCAACATCGAGTACTTGTGTCCCGGGTTTGAATGAAACGAAACAGGCAATTGAAAGTGAATGCAAAACATGATGCACCCAAAAGTTTTCCATATCCTTTCGTGAAATAACATTTATACGGCTGTTCCATTCCTGATAAAGCGGAAAGAGCGCTTTAAACCGTTCCGTTTGCCACGTGTCGAGACCATGGAAATATTTTTTGATTACTTCCACCTCAGCTATTTACAAATTGTACGAACTGTTGCATGATTTTACGCAAAGCTAACTATTGCTGCCGAGACAAAACACAAATTTATTCACGGATGAAACGTTTTCTGTATCCTTCCGTATCATTCAGAAAGTTAAAAACAAAAAGAAAGAAACATAATTATATTCGATGAAGGCGAAAAACCTCCTGTTTGTTTCAGTGTTTTTTATTTTTCAGTCGTTGCCAACCCTTGCTAACAGCCCGCAACGGATTACTCTTCCGGAGTATATTGCATACTTTCGCGACCTTGCTATAAGTGAAATGAGGCTTCACAGGATTCCTGCAAGCATTAAGTTGGCCCAGGCCATCCTTGAGTCAGGATTTGGCAACAGCAGGCTTGCACGTTATGGCAACAACCATTTTGGAATTAAGTGCCACGGATGGACAGGCCGATACTTGCTTCATGATGACGATGCCGAGGATGAATGTTTCAGGGCATACGACTGTTCAAAGGAATCGTTTCGGGACCATTCGCAATTTTTACTTAGCCGTCCCTGGTATGCTCCCCTTTTTAAACTCGATATTATGGATTACCGTGCATGGGCGCACGGCCTGAGGAGAGCCGGATATGCCACAAATCCACGTTATGCCGAATTACTTATACGGATCATAGAAGAAAACCAGTTGATGAGGTACGACAGCATAGCAATGAACCTTTTGGCCGCCTTGCCTGAAAGAAAAGATTTAAGGGAAGCGAGAAGCCGTTCTGCAAACTTTGCCAGCACCGAAAGCATTAATTATATTGCCCCGCAACAACTGGAAAATATCAGGGTGGTTAAAACAAACAACCGCATAAGGTACATCATTGCTCATCCGGGCGATACGCCTGAAAGTGTTGCGAAGGAAATGAATATGCGTACCTGGCAAATAGTTCGTTACAACGAACTCGAAAACGGGCGACAGATAACACCAGGACAGATAATTTACCTTCAGCCCAAACGGCGGCAGGGCGTCCGCCCGTTTCACATTGTTCAACCCGGCGAAACCCTGTACGACATTTCGCAACAGCACGGAATAAAAATGGAACATCTTCTGAGTCGAAATAATTTGCAGGAATGGCAACAGCCAACTGTAGGGACGAAAATTCTGCTCAGAGGAAGATTGGATCAGGAGTAAAGCCTGCGGTTATACAGGAAACCCAGAATTCTTTACAGTGGCTTTACTGGAAAATCAGAGCCTCAATTACCGAAAAAAGTTTGGATTAGAAAGCAATTGTGCCTGTTACTGGAAGTGCGGAGTATGCCGTATTTTTGATCTTTAATTTTACCGTTCAAAAAAATTCGCAAATGCTGGAGATTATATTAATAATGGCGGCAGGATTTGTTGCGGGGTATTTGCTCCGGCAAAAGAAAAAGGTTGTTCTGTCGGTGAACCGGTTAACGCTTCTGAGCATCTATTTGTTGCTGTTCTTTCTGGGTTTTTCAATTGGAGGTGACCCTGTTGTCCTTGACAACCTACCCAAGTTTGGGTTAAATGCATTCCTTATAACGCTCGGAGGAGTTTGCGGAAGCATTCTTGCGGCCTGGGCAACATGGACTCTTTTTTTTCAGAAAACCCCGGTGAAAGAATGACTACAAGCCTGGTCATAATTTTATTTTTTGCAGCAGGCCTGCTTACGGGATTTTTGAATATTTTTCCTGAAGAAATAGATGGTGGAAATCTGAGCAAATATGCCCTTTACCTGCTAATGTTTTTTGTAGGAATTAGCATTGGGGCAACCAAGGATTTCCTATATGCAATTAAACAGCATGGAATACGGCTAATCCTGGTACCGGCAGCCACTATCGCCGGTACTTTTGCCGGAGTAGCCCTCATTCATTTTTTCACAACAAATCTTCTGTTTGCCGAAAGTTTGGCCGTAGGAGCCGGATTTGGATATTACAGCCTTTCGAGCATAATAATCAGCGAATTGCACAGCGAGTCGCTGGGGGTTACTGCCCTGCTTGCAAATATTATGCGTGAGTTAATTACCCTTTTATTTGCACCAATCATGGTGCTTTGGTTTGGGAAGCTTTCGCCAATCTCTTCAGGAGGTGCTACAAGTATGGATACCACCTTACCGATAATTTGCAGGACATCGGGAAGCGACTTCGCACTTCTCTCAGTTTTTCACGGAATAGTACTAACCGTATTGGTTCCGGTGCTTGTTACGTTTATTCTTTCATTGATAGGGTGATTGTCCTTTAGCCGTTGGATGGTAGCTGTTGGCTGTGTTCTGGCAACCTTCTTCCTTTCTTAGGATGGGTGAACCTATTTTATATATGCCATATAAGCTCCGGATTCAGGTACCAGCCAGTATTGAATTCCTGCATTTATGCTGGCATCTTTCCAATTCTGAAGCGTCCAACGGTTGTTTGATGCATCCAGAACTATTTTCGCAGGACGAAGTTTTTCTATTACCATACCGGGGTTATGCCGTGCATTTTGACAAACAAAAAGGTATTGAATGTCAAAACCCGGTTCGGGAAACTCCCTGGGCGTTGCAGGATTGAGTATGAAAATGGTTGTTTTTCCAAACCTTATGAACGGCCCGCTGCGTTGCCAGCCTGCTTTTTGCACTGTGTTGTCCTCGCTGATGTTCAAATGGACCAAATTTCCTGCTGCGCCATTACGAATCCTGTTTGCCTCAAAATGAAATCCTGCCCGTGGCAGCCTGCTCTCCAGTTCATCGCACATTAACATTACATGCTGTTTCCCGTAAAAAAAATCGATTGCTGTGGCATTATTGACATGGTAAACCACAAAAACCCTTTTTTCATTGTTTTGAATGCTCCTGAACGAAGTTGAGGCTGCTAAAAACAGAATTGTTGCCATTGCCAGCAAGAAAGCAGGTTTAAACTTTCTGATAAAAAACAAAGCAAGCAGAATAATGGTTGCAAAAATGGCAATGGTTTCGGGCAGGGTTATATGAACATTTGTGAGGGTAGAGTAGGGCAATCCTTCAAAAAACCTGACCGACCCGTTCATTGCATAAACCAACCCCGATACTACCTTTCCGGCTAGGTAGCCTGCTCCAGGAATAGCTGATATGGCCAGCGTAACAATGGAACTGTAAATAATTATTGTTGATAGCGGTATTACGACAAGGCTGGTAATCAAAAAATAGTTTGGAAACTGATTGAAATAAAACAGGGCAAGCGGACCAGTAGCTAACTGTGCTGCAATGGATACCGTAATAATGCTCCACCCCTTATCAAGAACAAAATTTTTAAAATGTAATTTCTGATAAAAGTATGGCTGCAGACCAACAATGCTTATCACGGCAAGGTAAGAAAGCTGAAATCCTATTTGAGTAAGTATGTACGGATCAACAATAAGCAGAAAAAATGCAGAAGCTGCAAGGTTATTGTAAATGTCGGTTTTCCGTTTTATGCTCTGAGCTATGGCTATAAAACTAAACATGGTTGAGGCCCTAAGCACCGAAGGAGAGAATCCCGTAATTGCAGCATAAAACCAAATAAGCACTACGGTAAGGAAAGTTTGTATATATCGACCGTGGCGGTACCTCTTTAAAAATGAAAGTAGAAACTTAATAGCCACGAAAATAATGCCCACATGCAAACCCGAAACACTCAACAGATGCATGGCACCCGAACCGGCATATTCCTGTTTGAGATCTTCATCAAGATAGTCTGTAAATCCAAGCAATAATGCCGAGACTACTGCAAACTCCTCGCCAGAAATGTTGTTGTCCCTGAAGGTCTGAAGAGCTCTCTGGTGCAGTCCAAGCGACCATCGCTTAAGAAAGAACCCCTCATTAAGCCCCAAAAACTGCCAATACCCTGATGCCCTGTAAGTCTGATGGTAAATGTTTTTGTTGGCAAGAAACCTTTTGTAGTTGAATTCATGTGGATTTTTCGGTGTGGATATTTCCTGGAAACTGTTTTCGATCAATAACAAGTCTCCGTATCTTATCACTGCCGCCAAACTGTCCTTCTGAAGATAAAGCATCAACCGGCCCTGAACCGCCATTGCACCATCCGGATAAATCACCCTGATGGCTCTCGATATGACCTGAAAGGAATTTGCTTTTTCAGAAACCTGTTCGCTTACCCTTAAAATCAGATGCCCGCCCTTATCCTGAAAACGGCTGAAATGTGCCTCCCTTTCAAGCTGGTTAAAATTTTGGGCTATATTGTAGCCTGCCAAAAGTAAGAATAAGGATGTAAGAAGTCCGAAAATCCATCTTTGGGCAAAATTGGAAAGGAATATTCTTCGACGGAAAAACCATATTGTTGCCAATACCAGGTAACTTGATAAATAAACGATAGCAGGTAAATGATGCATGGTTGCCAGGTACAGGAAAATTCCCCCCATAAATGGCAAAATAAGTTTTACCAAAGGAATATCGGCTAACCGGTTCATCACATCTTTAAAGACTAAAGGTACGATGTTAAACCGTTGAAATCAATAGGTTAACTAACGAATGGTGTTAATTTCCGGTAAGGTAAGAATGGACAATATTTGCTGCTTTGCGGCTGGCGCCCGAACCTCCAAGCTTCATGTACATTTGCTGGTAGCCTTCTCTTATTTCCTTGACGTAATCAATATCCTGAAGCAACCGGCTAAGTTCGTTCTTCAGGTTGGCAGAATTGAACCTGTGTTGAATCATTTCCTGTACCAGTTGGCGGTCAGCTATAAGGTTTACAAGGGAAATAAATTTAACCTTTACCAATTGTTTTACGATAAAGTATGAGATTTTTCCTGCCCGGTAACATACAATTTGAGGGACACCCAACAGGGCAGCTTCTAATGTGGCGGTGCCCGAAGCAACGAGTGCAGCCCGTGAGTGTGACAGCAAATGATAGGTTTGGCCGGTTACAATTTTTACACTGCTGCCCTTAATTATTTTCTGGTAATATGATTCCGGATATGATCTTACGGCGGCCACAACAAACTGAAACTCTGGAAAATGCTTTGCCAGAGAGGCCATAGTACGCAGGTTGGAGGCCAATTCTACCTTGCGGCTTCCCGGAAGCAAGGCTACTATGGGAACTTCGTTGAGTCCGTTTTTCTGTAAAAAATCTGGCAACAAACTGGTGCTTTTAAACTCTTCTAATGCATCTACAAGGGGGTGCCCCGTAAAGTCAACCTCCATCCCAAACCTTCGGTAAAAGGCTTGTTCAAATGGCAAAATAACCAGCATTTTGTCAACAACTTGCTTGATCCTTTTTATTCTTGACTGTTTCCATGCCCAAATTTGAGGAGAAATATAATAAATAACCCTTATTCCATGCGCCTTTGCAAACGTAGCCATACGCAGGTTAAAACCCGGATAATCGACCAGAATCAGCGCATCCGGCTTCCACAGGAGGATATCTTTCCTGCACATTTCGAGGCTTTTCAAAATTGTACGCAGGTTTAGCATAACTTCCCAAAATCCCATGAACGACATTTCCCTGATGTGCTTAACGATCTCTCCTCCCTGGGCAAGCATCCTATCGCCACCCCAGAAACGGAATCTGGCGTCCTGATCCAAAGCCTTCAACTCCTTCATCAGGTTTGATGCGTGAAGGTCGCCCGATGCTTCTCCTGCAATTATGTAGTACTTCATCCGAATAAAAGAATTTTTGAAACAGCCGGGTGGAATATTAAAATTTTACTTTACGAGGGTTAATTTACTGGCTTTTTGCCCCCAAAGCTATTGTTAAAGCCATAGAAAAATGGCTAAAATAAATACAAACGAAACCAAAATGATACCCCGTCCGGTCTTGTCGAATTTGAGGTTTACCAGGTAATACCTGAAAAAAAGCAAATTAGCTGCAATTCCGGCTAATGCCGGAGCTTTCTGATTTGGATGATACAGCAATCCGTCGGCCTTCTCCAGGAGGTTCAAAACCAGCATTGTAATCAAAAAAACGATTACCGGGACAACGATTCCAAGTATTATTCCGAACGACCAACTGTCTTTTTTAAACGTCATACTTCCATTTTTTAAGGGTTGGTATTGCATTGTGAGCCGTAAAGTCGAACTGTACCGGTACCATCGAGATGTAATTGTTGGCCAGCGCCCACTCGTCGGTTTCGTTGCCATTTTCATGAAGCTGAAAACGGCCTGCCAGCCAATAGTATGGCCTGCCACGCGGATCTTTCCGATGGTCGAACTCCTCCTGCCAATTTGCATTAGCCTGGCGAGATACGCGAATACCTTTTATTTGGTTTCCGGGCACAGCCGGAATATTTACATTCAGGCAAGTACCCAAAGGAAGTCCGTTTTTGAGAACATTGCGGGAAATAGCCTGTATGAACTTTTTTGAAGGAAGAAAATCGGCATCGATACGGTAATCGAGCAATGAGAACCCGATTGAAGGAATCCCCTCCATTGCACCTTCGATGGCTGCCGACATTGTGCCGCTGTAGATAACGTTTATCGAGGAATTGGAGCCATGGTTAATACCCGAGACCAGCAAATCGGGTTTGCGGTGCAATACCTTATTAACTGCCAATTTTACACAATCTACCGGAGTGCCGCTGCAGCTATATTCCATGTATTCTCCATCAATCTTAATGCTTTCGAGCCTAAGTGGTTTTTCGATGGTTACGGCATGCCCCATTCCGCTTTGCGGCTTATCAGGAGCCACAACCACAACATCGCCCAACTCGAGCATATACTTTATAAGATGGCGGATTCCAGGCGCCATGATGCCATCGTCGTTGGTAACTAAAATTACTGGTGTCTGCATTTTCTCATATTTCGACACAAAACTATTAATAATTCGGGTGTTGGCCACTTAATGGCTCAAAATTCGCTATGTAATCAGATATTTAAAGACCTTAACTTTTATTAACGTTGTCAAAATGGCGGTTTTTCTTCGTGGCTTGCTTTTTGATTAATTTTGCAGCGTGTATTTAATATCGACTTTAAAAAACATAAAGTTATGCCTGCAATTTGGATCATCATAATAGGTTTTATGCTTTTGAGTTGGCTGGTTTCAAACCAGTTGCAATCGCGTTTCAAAAAGTATTCCCGAACCTCGCTACGATCGGGTTTATCGGGCAGCGAAGTGGCAGAAAAAATGCTTCGGGAGAGTGGCATCGAAGGGGTGCGTATTATTTCGGTTCCCGGACGCCTGACTGATCATTACAATCCCCTTGACAGGACAGTAAACCTCAGCCCTGAAGTTTACCAGGGACGGAATGTTGCAGCCGCAGCGGTTGCGGCACACGAGTGCGGACACGCCATTCAACATGCAAAAGCATATTCTTTTTTAAAAATGAGGTCGGCTCTGGTCCCCGTCATCAGCGTAAGCAGCAGATATATGCAATGGGTGTTGCTTATCGGAGTGCTTACAATGGAAGCTTTTCCCGGAATTTTACTGGCTGGAATTATTATGTTTGCTTCAACCACGATTTTCACCTTCATAACTCTTCCGGTAGAGTTTGATGCCACCAAAAGAGCTCTTGCCTGGCTTACTGATACAGGCCTGACCAGGGGTGATGAACACACCCAGGCAAAGGACGCACTCAAATGGGCCTCTTACACCTACGTTATTGCTGCCCTGGCCTCTCTTGCCACACTACTATACTATATTATGATCTTTCTTAGAAGAAGATAAAAGAACCTTTATCCTGCATGAAGCACCGCCAGGGAAATCCTTTTCTGTGGCGGTGTTTCGAATTTTTAATTTGGTAATAATCATTTTTTCCACATGGTCTGCACCCTGAAATCTTTCCTGGTAAATAAGTGTTCGGGCTGAAATTTACTACAGACCAGCAATCAAACTTTTGAGTTCTTCAAAAACCCTTTCAACCGGGAGTCCGACAACATTGGTATAAGATCCTTCAATACGGCTTACACCGGTCAGGCCTATCCATTCCTGAATACCATAAGAACCGGCTTTATCGTATGGGCGAAATTTAGCAAGATAAAAATCAATTTCCTGCTCTGATAATTCTCTGAATCTAACGCTGGTTGTTTCATGAAAACACCTGAAATTTGTTTTGTGCCCGATACACACTCCGGTGATTACATGGTGAGTATTGCCCGAGAGCAATGACAGCATCTCTTTAGCCTGTTCGTACCCTGCTGGTTTATTCAGTATCTTTTCCTGAAAGACAACAATGGTGTCGGCAGCAATTACAATTGTTTTTTCATTTAAAAGTTCATTGCCAAATGCCAGCGCTTTACGGTAAGCGATCATCAATGTAACTTCATGCGGCTGCAGGCCATCATGATACTCTTCGGAGGTATCCCTTAACAATACTCTGAAGGGAATGCCCGCCGAAGCCAGGAGATCGTACCTGCGCGCCGATTTCGAAGCAAGGATTATGTCGAATGACTTTAATTGGTCGAAAAACTGCATCAACTGCCAATGAAAAGGTATTGAGCCATCATGGATAATATTCCTGTAAGCATTGCAATTTTGAGGAGGCTCTGAATTAATTTAAAATCTAAAGAACCAAAAGCCTTGCAGGTAAAGTACAATGTAGCAGCAAATGGTAAAATTACAGCAACCAGAAAATAGGCTGCAAGGGTGATATGTGTATCTGAAATTAAAAAAACGCTATATACTGCCAGGCTGAGAATTATAAACGTAAGTAGTGCAATAACCACATTGCGGGTTTTTTCAAGCCCTGCTACCACTGTCAATGTTTTGCACCCGGCTCTTTGGTCACCGGTAAAATCCTCCATATCCTTAACCAATTCACGTGTCAGTGTACTAAAAAAGGCAAACAATGAATAAACCAAGACGAAAAATGACCATGAGGCTGAATACAGTTGGTAACCTTGGTCAAAATCAGCAGCCTTGCATTCAACAATCCAAACCAGGGGTATAAGCAATCCTGCCAGCAGGGCTACTGTTAGGTTTCCTATCAGAAAACTTCTTTTAAGCCAAAAACTGTAACTCCATAGAAGCAACGGAACCATTGCTATTACAGGAGCAAGTGGCCAGAATTTGATTCTCCACGCAAGATAGAATCCTAAAATTACGGAAATACTATTTAGCGCCCAGTGAGCTATAATTGCGGAGCGCCTGCTCACGTGTCTTCCGACGATAACCCTCTCGGGTTTGTTTATTCGGTCTATTCGCAGATCAAAATAATCGTTTATGACATAACCTGCTGCAGTAATTAAAATGACCGAAAGCACCAGAAGAAAGAAATCTATTCCCCGTAAAACCAGTTCAAATCCGGCTGCAGTAACCAGAGGTTGAATAATGAAATACCTGAAAAGGTACATTATCAGGACAACCATCAACAGATTGTGCCACCGGAAAAGTTTTAAAAAGAAAAGTATTTTGTGCATTGTAAAGCCTGGTAAACCCTTCTACCAGTGGAAGCCATCATCGTTGAACCAAGCGCCGTGTACCTTCATTACTTGTTCAATAACATCGCGTACACAGCCCTCACCACCTTTAAAGGAAGAAATGTATTTGGAAACAGATTTTATTTCTTCGGCAGCATCGGCGGGGCAAACAGGTATCCCAACCCTGGTCATTACCTGATAATCGGGAAGGTCGTCGCCCATATATAACACTTCCTCGGGCAGAATTTCTTTCATCCTGGCGTAGTCTTCGAATACCTCCAGTTTATTGCTAATACCCAAAAAAATATCTTCCACACCGAGTAAGGTAAACCGCGACCTGACCCCCACGCAATTACCCCCAGAAATGATCACGATCCTGTACCCCTTTCGAACGGCCAACTGTAAGGCAAAGCCGTCCTTTACATTCATGGTGCGAAGCATCTCATTGTCGCTGGTTACCAAAACAGTGCCGTCTGTCATAACACCGTCAACGTCAAAGATCAAGGTTTTTACCGGCAATAGGAGTTGTTTAAAATTATCCATACAAACATCCAGTTCCTTACTTAATTTTAGCAGGGCTAAAGGTAAAACAATTTAAAACATTCAGCTCAGGTCAATTTTAAGCCCAGATAATTTCCCTGTTCAACCCTTTCCGTCATTTACCCTGCTTTGCTTCCACCGGTGCCTCAAGGCTATGAAAACACCAACCATTATTACAATACTGCTGAACCAGAGCAGGTTAATAAAGGGGAAAATGGTAGTTTTGATAATAATAAAGTCGGGCCTTACTTCAATAACATCAAGCATAATGGTTTTGTGCTGTTCGCTCAGGCCTGAAAACCTAAAGCGTAAGTCAAGGTCACGCACATCGGCTTCTTCAGTAAATGTTACTCCGTTTCGCAACTCAAAAACAGGTCTGGCTTCAAATTTTTCGCCGAGAGCCGAGGTAACCTCAAGTTGGGCTACAATGCGAATATTAAAGGGGTCTTTCACCCCACCGGGAACCTCGAGCTTTTTAAACTCAATGTGATTATTTTTGATATGAATGGTGTCGTTTATTGAAATTTCGACCTGAGCAAGGAGGGTTTCCTCAGGGGGCGACTCCCCTTCAACCGGCAAGTCGGCAAAAGTAACATAGGTAAAAACATCGCGCAGCGGAAAAACATTTGCGTATGGTTCGTACACGTTTCCCATGCGGTCGTTAATCTGTATTGCCGGAAAGGAGCTGAATGCCTTGAAATATTCGCCATGGTCGTTTTTTTGCAGAAAATCTATCTGGTAAAAATAACGTACGCCTTCTTTTCTTTTGCCTTGGTAGGTTACATAATAATCTCCCATTGGAAGGATTTCGTCGCGGATAAGCAGCAGGTTCTCATTAGCCGGGAAACCCTCGCCAAGGTGATATCCGGAAGTGTTTTCTGAAATTACCTGTTTTTTCGAAAATGTAAGCATGATGGCAAGTAAAAACATCCCTACTCCAAGATGCGTTATGGCAGCCCCACTTGTAACATATTGCCTGTGAAAACGCAACACCAGATCGAGCGATGAAAACAAGGCAAACATGGCAGCAAAAACAAAAAACAAATAGGCCGGAATAGTTATCCTGTAAAAAATATAAATCAGGATTGTTCCAATTAATGCCAGTATTAGTGAAAGGCTGATCGATCGGATGAATTTTTTGGAATCATTTTTTCCCCACTTAATAAAATGAGTAACTCCTATGAGCAAAGCAATGGCAATACCAAAAGGGAGTTGCCATGTATTGTAAAAGGATACCACATCGATTGGAGGAGCAAGGTTTAATCCTAATAGCTTATTGTAAACGGGAATTGAGGTTGTAAAAATGATTTGAAATGCCGACAAAACCAGCACCAGCGCTCCAATAAACAACCAAAACTCGCGGGTAAAGGGGACTTCCTTGTCTTTTGGGGGCAATTTCCGGTATCTCAGGACAAGTGCTGATAATCCAAGGATTAAGAAAGCAATGATATAGGTCATGATATGCCCTCCTTTACCGTGATCGCCGAATGAATGTACCGACGTTTCGGCCATCAGGCCGCTGCGGGTAAGAAAGGTTGAATATACCACCAGAATGAATGAAAGAATTGTAAAGAGAAAGGCCGGGAAAAATGTGTTTTTTGTTTTTTGGGAAATCAGCATACAATGGAGCGACGCCAGCAAAACCAACCATGGAACAAGTGAGGCATTCTCAATTGGATCCCATGCCCAGAACCCTCCGAATGTCAGTGATTCATATGCCCAGACGCCGCCCAGCATCAGTCCTGCGCCCAGAAAAAAAACACCAAGCAACGTCCAGGGCAATGCTGGTTTAATCCATTCGTGGTATTTTTGTTTCCAAAGCCCAGCAACAGCATAGGCAAAGGGAATTAATATGGCTGCAAATCCGACGAACAGAACCGGCGGGTGCGAAAGCATCCAGAAATTGCGCAATAGCGGATTGAGGCCGTTTCCATCTACAATAAATGAAATATAATGCGGGTTTTGAAACAATTCTTCATCGGCAAAATCGGGCGACTGCCTGAGCAGTAGAAACGGGTCAAGTCCAATGTTTATGCTCCCAAGTCGCCAGCCAAGCAACATCGAAATCATGAAAACCTGCGAGAGCGAAACAATGGCCATTACCGGGCTTTCCCATGTTTTAGCAACCCTGATCAACACTCCTCCGAAAACCACCTGACACAAAATCCAAAACAACAGGCTTCCTTCCTGCCCTGCCCAAAAAGCAGCTATCTGGTAACCCAGTTCGAGGTTGTTCTCAACATTTAACCAAACATACCTGTACTCGTAGTAACGGTTTATCAGCAGATAAAACAGGGCAGCCGAAGAAACTAAAATGCCAATACCTTGACCCAAAAAGGCCATTCTTGCGCTGCGACGCCAGAATGGATTTCCTGCATGGCCATCAGAAGAAGCCATGAAATAAAAAAAGGCTGCAAGTATTGACGCAAAAAATGCGAGAATAATGCCTGTCCTGCCGATAATACCCGGTAGCAAGTGCTCGCCAAAGTATTGTATTTCCATTGAAAAGGGATTTTAGTGAGCAAAAATAAGCCAATAATTAAGATTCAGGCAAATTAAGTTAAATCAGTACATGTTTTCTTAATATCAGGAAAACTGGTGAAGTTGTAAACCCAAAATTTTCAATGAAAAGTGATCTTAGAAAATTTTGCTAATGACCATTTTGGGTTGAAAAAACCATTCAATTAATCCCGGCGGTGAATTTTTCTGATTTCCGGGCGACCGTTGGCCTCAAGTCTGAGAAGAAAGATTCCTTCCTCAATTTCAGGAAGGTCGAAACCTGTTTTCAGTGTCCTTCCTGCTTCGAGAAACAGGGGATGTGTCCATATTACGCGGCCTTTAAGGTCAATTATCGAAAGATTAGCCATGCCGGTGCTTAAAGGCATTATCTCGATCTGGAGGTAATTATCAAAGGGAACAGGGAAAACCCGTACTATTTGCCCGCCATTCTGATTACTTTCAGGGTGAACCGTTATTGTTTGAGAAAAGCCCTGGTACCATGTCTGTGCAGCCAAAGCGCTGTTTATCAGGTCGGGAAGGTGGTCGCCTGCCAGCAAGGCAAAGGCTACCACCATTGATTGACCGGGGGCTAAAGAGTGAGGGCCGCTTGAGACAAGGGTGGAGATGTCGTTATTGGTTGTGTTTTCGCCGGCAGTAGCCCGGCTGGAGCGCAAGGCATTGTATTTTTCATAATCTGTGAACCCGTCGCTTACATTTATGCTACTGCCTGTGCCTGAATTATCAACGGCATAATGATATAAATGGCCAGGCGAAAGCAGGCTTATTCCGGTGTAATGGCCTCCCATGGCCGAAAAGGCATATCCCATCCGGGTACTGGCATCGAAGGCCGCGCGGTGATGAACTGGTTCAGAAATAATCCAGTCAGCATAAAACCCTGCATGAAGCCCGTGAAAGGGTATTTGGGTTGTGTTTGTAATATGATATTCGAGAATTATAAATTTATCTTTTGGTTCCCCGCGCCACTTGTAAGCTTTGTAATTTACGCTAACGCCTATGGTGCTTAAGCCTCCTCCGGCATCTGTAAAACTGCCTTCTACCTCCACATCGGCATGTAGTGGGTTATTAATAAGTGCTGCAATTTGAACCGGTACAAAATGCTGATTGAAGGTATTTGGATTTGATCCGTATAAATTGTCAACCACTTTATTGACATTCAGGCCAACCATCAGTCCGGCGGCACTTACCAAATTGCGCCCATTACGGAATATAAAACCAAGCCCCTGGCTAAGATTAGGATAGTTAAACCCGATGGTTCCCCGCGAAGTAACAGTGGTGGCAAGCCTGTTAACCCGTAAATTGACGAAATCGGTGTTGAAAACAATTCCGAACACCTCGCGCCCGGCATATTTTCCATCGGCGCTGATGAACTCCACCATGAACATTGCCCGATGATTCAGGGGAATACTTCCACTCAGGTCAAGAATAAATGGATAGTTTTCGTTGTTGGTAATCTGGCCGGTTTGAAGGGTACCCAGGTTGATTTCCTGGTTGCTAACAATAATATGTTCTGATAATGAGGTAAGTTTTACAGTAATATTGGCCGGAATTAGAAGATTCTGAAATTGTGAAGCAAGAAACACTCTTTGTCCTGGTCGGGAATTAGCAAAGAGTTCAGGGTCGGCCAGGCATCCGAGAAAATCCACGTAGGGGTGATGTGTTTCTGTTAAAGCACGGTGCAAATTCAATCGCCCGGTCCCTAACATACCTGTAAAAGGGATGTTTCCTGGAAGGTGATAAATACTATCGGCAGTAACTTTAAGCTGTGCTGCAATCTGCCTGGCACTATAATGCGGGAAGTAGTGTCTTAAAATGGCTGCAGCTCCTGCTACTACAGGGGTAGCCATAGAAGTGCCGCTTCCTGCAATATACCCTCCATTGGTAAAAGTCGAAAGGATTCCCTGCCCTGGAGCTGATAGGTCAACAAATCTGTTAAATGAAGAGCCAGACCACTTCAGGTCTTCGCTATTGGTTGCGGCAACACTTAGTACCGGGGGAAAGGAAGCGGGAAAAAATGGAGTCTGGCTGTTCTCGTTTCCGGCCGCCGCCACCACCAGCACATCGCGGTTAAAGGTCGCGTAGTTGATAATGTCCAGACCAAATTGCCCCGGACCGACCGTACT
>DATIKK010000234.1:0-3126 GCA_035477635.1 Bacteroidales bacterium
AGCAGGTGCTTCAGCCAAAAGGTTGAATATGTTTCTCCGGTGGATGGTTCGTAGCGATAACTCAGGTGTGGATTTTGGTATCTGGAGAAAAATGTCTGCAGCTCACCTTATGTGCCCTCTTGATGTTCACTCAGGCAGGGTTGCCCGAATGCTGGGGCTGCTGCAACGCAAGCAGGACGACTGGAGAGCTGTGGAGGAACTTACCTGCAATCTTAGGAAACTCAATCCAAACGACCCAGTGGTTTATGACTACGCCTTGTTTGGGATGGGAGTATTCGAGAAATCTGGCAACAGTTTCAGACCGGAATAAAGTATTTGCAACCTGTCGGGCAGTTTATCCGACATTGTTTCTTAAATAATCCGTGGAAAATGGTCTTGTTATTCTATGCCTTCAATGTGTTTGATTAATCTGAGGATATTGGAGGGTTCATTAAAGTCCATGTCATTCAAATCCGGAAAATTCCTGAAAGCTTCTCTTCTATCGGGATAAACCCGGCGCAGATGGGCTATATTGCTAATCTCGTGATATTCGCCATCCTTTTTTAGCCAATAATGTGTATATGGAATTGGAATCAAATCAGGCGGCAATTGCAGGTTATACACCACTGTGGGAAGTGTAATCCTCAAATAGCGCGAACTTACTGCCGTATGCGACCGCATGCCATATCCGGCCGCCCCTCCCGGATCGTTTATCCGTGCCTTGTAATCGGCATATAGCCTGAATTCTTCGTTGTGAATCAATTCCACAAAATTACCCTCATGTTCGAAGAAAATCCTGTTTGCAATTCTTATTGTATCTATTCTTGCGGATTCATCTTCTTTGATGGCTAATTTTTGTCCCAGGTCAACAAAAACCATCTCTTCGGTTAGCCTGTTGTAGTTCAACAGCTTCCTATGGGTTTGCCCATCTTTCATTCTAATGTTTCCAATAATGAACTCCGGAAACAAGTAGTGAACTACTTCTTTAAAATGGGTCTGCGCCAAAGCAGGAGAAACACCTAATAAAATCAAAATCAGCAAAATATTAGTTTTCATCCGTGAATAATTTTTAAATTAAGGTCGGATGGAACTCGCATGTTGAATTTTAATGCGTGTTTGTGTTTTACAAATCATGCTCGTTTCATCCGTGTTTGTGTTTAATGAATCAAACTCGTTTCAATGAAAGGTATTGCTGCTTAAAATTAAACAATTTTTTGGTAACGCGCTCTATCGGGATTGCCGGATCTGATTTTTAAGAATAAACTTGCTGGAGAGGTTTACCTTAATCATATGCTTCCTGGTGTTACCTGGTTGGTCATTTTCATTAATTTTGTACAGTAAATCCCAAAAATGCAATTTGGATGCGGATTGATATCATCACCATATTCCCCGACATGTTTGCCGGGCCTTTTTCGCATTCTATTGTAAAGCGGGCTGCGGATAAAGGTTTGGCGCAGATTCATCTGCACAACCTGCGCGACTATGCTACTTCGAAGCATAAAAATGTTGATGACTACCCTTTTGGCGGAGGAGCGGGAATGGTGCTCATGATTGAACCCATCGACCGTTGTATCGAAAACCTTAAAAGCCAAAGATCGTACGATGAGGTAATTTTCCTTACCCCCGATGGCAAATTGCTCACTCAGAATGTGGTGAACCATCTTTCGACCAAAAGCAACCTGATAATGCTTTGCGGACATTATAAGGGCGTTGATGAAAGGGTGCGCGAACATCTGATAACTCTCGAAATTTCGATTGGCGATTATGTTTTGTCGGGGGGGGAGCTTGCAGCAGCTATATTGACCGATAGTTTGGTAAGGCTGATTCCGGGTGTATTGGGCGATGAGACCTCCGCCTTGTCCGACAGTTTCCAGGATGCTTTGCTTTCGCCCCCGGTTTACACGCGGCCGGCCGATTATAAAGGCTGGATAGTGCCCGATGTTTTACTTTCGGGGCACGAACTCAAAATTCATGAGTGGAGGCACGAACAATCGTTTCTCAGGACCAAACACCGAAGGCCCCATTTGCTTGACCCCGATTAAGTAATTGCCGGCTTTGGAGCTAAAGTGGCAAGTTTCTGGAAAAAGAAAGGAAACTGCACACTTGTGAAAGAACTAATTGAACCATGCCTTTTCAAACAATAAAATTAGCGGCCATTTTTTTTTATTTGAAATTTAATTTCTACATTTGCACTCCTTTTGAGAAAGCACAAACCTATAATATTTTGTACCAATGAACCAGATGGAAATTATCAACTATGTGCAAAACACCATGGTTGAGAAAAAAGAATGGCCTGCATTTAAAGCCGGTGACACTATAACCGTTCATTATAAAATTAAGGAAGGCAACAAGGAGCGCATCCAGCAGTTTCAGGGAGTGGTAATTCAGCGTAGGGGCGCCGGTGCCACAGAAACTTTTACCGTAAGGAAGATTTCGGGCAATGTGGGCGTTGAAAGAATTTTTCCCATCAATTCGCCATTCATCGACAAGGTTGAACTGAACCGCAGGGGTATGGTAAGACGCGCCAGGATTTTCTTCCTCAGAGCATTGCGCGGCAAAAAAGCCAGAATCAAGGAAAAAAGAAAGTAGATGCTTCTGCCGTACCGCATTGTTTTTTTAAGGACCCTATCGTTAGGGTCTTTTTTGTTTTTATGGGGTATTATCTGCATTGAATTTTTGATTTTTTCGTATGGCCGCACAACCATACCGGATTAAAAATTTATTCCTGTTCGGCAAAATCCATACAATGATTAATTTCGTTGCCTGTTTCTGCATGAATAATAAATCAAAATAATACAATACATTACCATATGAAACGAGCATGATTCGTAGAGCACAAACAAGGAGGAAACAAAGTTCAGCGAAGCTAAAATTCATCATGCGAGTTCCATACGACCTTAATCTTAAAATTATTTGCGGATGAAAACTTTAATAACAATCATACTTTCACTGCTACTGACCTACGCGTACGGGCAAAACATGCTCGATCGCTACCAGTACTGGTTTAATGCCGATTTTGCCGGAGCCCACACAGATGCGGTTGCTCCAAGCGCCACGGCCGTCATATCGAAGAGTGTTTCTGCGGGGCATCTTCCCTGGGGGTTGCACACCTTCCACTTCAGGGTAAGGGACACGGCAGGAGTGTGG
>DATIKK010000235.1:0-9990 GCA_035477635.1 Bacteroidales bacterium
CACTTTGTTTACCAGGATCACCTGACCCACCATTTGATTGACCTCGCTGTAAATAATACTAACCTGAGGGGCCAATTCAGGCTGATGAATTATTTGCTTGAGGCAAAAGGCACATTAAAGGCAAACCAAATAATGTTAGATTCGGCAGTTTTTGTCCGAAACCGGCCGGTCGAAATCGACATTTTGCTAAATGTTCTGAATAACCGCGAGTTTCAATTTCAAAAAGGTCAAATACGGCTGAACGACAATCTTTTTGACGTAAAAGGAATTATTGCCAGCACACAAAATGGTGTTCTGTTCGATACCAATGTTCATGGCCATAAGTTGCATCTTGGGCGCCTGCTCAATGATCTGCCGGAGAATTTTCACAAGTACATTGATGGATACCGTGCTAAAGGAATATTGCAAGCCGATGCCCAAATTGTCGGATTATTAAATCAACATGAAAACCCTGCGATAACAGCCTCGTTTCAATTGTCAGATGCCGAACTGCACCATAGGCAAACCGGGATAAACCTACTTGAGCTTCAATTCAAAGGAACATTCGACAATGGAGCCTCAGCAAATCTTTCCACTGCAACCCTGTCATTGTCCGATTTTAATGCTAACATAAATAATGGCGTATTAAGAGGCGAATTCTCAATATTTAATTTTCTTAGGCCAAAGTTTCGTTTCTACTTGTATGCCGATGCTGACGCGGGCGACCTTGTAAATCTTTTCAGAATAAATAGTATTGAAAGGGCTTCGGGCAGAATTAAAATGGACTTGAACTTTCATGGTGGAATGAGCGAAAGAAACAGGATTACCGGCAAGGATTTGCTTGCAGCACGGGCCACCGGAACTTTGAACCATAATAACGTTTCGTTCGAAATTAGAGGAAAACCCCTGCTATTCAGCGGCCTGAACGGAAGCTTCAGGTTCAGCAATAACGATTTGCTTATTGAGGCCTTTAGCGGAATGGCAGGAAGCAGTGATTTCAATGTAGAAGGATTTTTCAGAAATGTACTACCCTATTTGTTTCTTGAGGGAGAGCCTATTCAGATAATGGCCAGCCTTAGGAGCAACAATCTGAATTTCGACGAGTTGCTAAAACATAGTACAACCGGAGCCGACACAACATACCGCCTGCGTTTTTCAGAAAGAATCGGGTTTAATTTGAATGTCAATGTAGGTCATTTAAAATTCAGAAAGTTTGAAGCTACAAACTTAAGGGGTACTGCAAGTCTGCATAACAGAAGGTTTTTTGCAGAGGATCTTCATTTCAACGCTATGGATGGTAAGATTAAGGCAACGGGTTTAATTGACGGTACACGACCCGATATTCTAAAGGTGGGATGCCATGCCGAAATAAGCGGGGTTGACATTAACAAACTGTTTTACCAAATGGGCAATTTTGGTCAGGAGGGCCTTACCGACCGGAATATTTCAGGGAAGGTTACATCCGACCTGCACTTCAGTGGCCGATGGACGCCGGCGCTTCAAGTAGATCCGGCAAGCATTGAAACCACGGCAAACATTCGTGTCGAACAAGGAGCCCTGACAAATTATGAACCATTAGTTGCTTTATCAAGGTTTCTCCGGTTAGACGACTTTAACCAGGTTACCTTTTCGACCCTCGAGAATCAAATAAGGATTAAAGACCGCACAGTTTTTATTCCAGATATGGAAATAAACTCCAGCGCCCTAAACATTAAACTTGCAGGCCAACACCACTTCGACAACCAGATTGATTACAGGGTGCAATTACTCCTGCGTGAGGTTCTGGGTAATAATAACAGGCAACGGCGCGATACGCAGGAGCAATTCGGAACCATAATTGACGACGGACTATGGCGTACCAGATTATTTCTGCGGATAACCGGCCCAGCCGGTAACCCATCCTTTGCATATGATACAGAAGGAGTAAGGGAAAAAATTCGGGACGACCTGCGTAGAGAGCGGGAAACTCTTCGCGATATACTGCGGCAGGAATTTGGCGGCAGTCAAAATCCGGCTCAAAACCCGCCTTCCGTGGAGCCCCAGCAGGAGACAAGGCCTGCAGAACGGCGTCGCCGGCCCCGTGAAAACAAAGGCTTTACAATAGAATGGGAAGAAACAAATCCCCGTCAATAATGCGGTAAAGAATGATAGTCTTTCCAAATGCAAAAATTAACTTAGGCCTTAATGTTATCCGTAAGCGGTCAGACGGGTATCACGACATAGAATCGGTATTATGGCCGATTAAATTATGTGATATATTAGAAATCATTCCGGCCCCCGATAAGCAATTTCGTTTCTACAAAAGTGGAGCATCCCTGCCAGACGACTGGAAGCCAAACCTTTGTGAGCAGGCCTGGCAATTACTCCACAACCGGTTTGGCATCGATCCTGTACATGTGTTCCTGCACAAAATCATACCGGCCGGTTCTGGCCTTGGCGGGGGCAGTTCTGATGCAGCGTTTACAATCAAGGCGCTGAATCAATTTTTTAGTCTTGACCAGTCGAAAGAAAATCTCGCCAATCTGGCTTTAATGATAGGCAGCGATTGTCCCTTTTTTATCGAAAACAAGCCAATGATTGCCCGCAGCAGAGGCGAAACCCTTGAGCCCATTTCGCTGCCGCTTAATGGTTTGAACCTTTTGCTCATAGTTCCTAATGTACATGTAAGTACAGCGTTTGCTTATTCGAAGGTTAAACCACGGGAGCCTCAAAAGCCACTCCGGGAAATACTCTCATTCTCGGTTAACAACTGGCAAAACAATCTTCAAAATGATTTTGAGGAACCTGTGTTCGATGAGTTCCCAAGCCTTCGTGAAATAAAGGAACAGCTACTTAGGTCAGGTGCGATTTATGCTTCAATGAGCGGAAGCGGGTCTTCCGTCTTTGGTTTATTTGAAAACCCCATTTCAGATAGCGTTCAGGAGGCATTTGCAGGTTATTTTTTTTGGAAAGAACAATTGGCCTGATCCCTTAATTTATTCAATTAAAACAATTCTTTATCTTTGCCGCCGGTGGTTTACGCCACAGCCTTATCGCATTATGCCTGATAGCTTTTAAATGACCTGATTAAGTAACTGAAAAAATTATCGGAAATGGGGAATCTACTACTTTCTTTTCGCCGTGGAGCTTCAAGAGCATTCTCAAAATCGCTCGATTTTATTGAATTTGTAGGGAACAAACTCCCACATCCTGCTACCCTGTTTTTCCTGTTGGCGGTTATAGTGATGTTGGTTTCGTGGGTAGCTTACTTACTGGGCGTACAGGCCAACCATCCTGTTGACGGAAGCCTGATTACAGTAAACAATCTTGTAAGCGCTGATGGATTCCGATGGATTTACACCAACATTTTAGACAATTTTCTCCGGTTTCCGCCACTTGGTTATGTTTTGGTTGTTATGGTGGGTATAGGGGTTGCAGAGGGATCAGGTTTGATTACGGTCATGATTCGGGCGCTTGTTCTTAGTTCTCCTCCCCGGCTAATAACTACTGCAGTAGTTACGGCAGGTATTGTTTCAACCCTTGCAATAGAAGCCGGATATGTAGTTCTGATTCCTTTGTCTGCAATGATGTTCCATGCTTTGGGGCGCCATCCGATAGCCGGCCTGGCGGCGGCTTTTTGTGGAGTAAGCGGGGGGTTTTCTGCAACTTTTTTTATCAGTTCTACCGACACTATTCTGGCCGGAATAAGCGAGTCGGCTGCCCGTATGATATTTCCTGAAATGTTAATTACTCCGGCTGTAAACTTTTACTTTATGTTTATGTCGAGTTTTGTAGTAATTGCCATTGGTGTATGGGTTACCGAGCGAATTGTGGAACCAAGACTCGGGCAATACACCGGAAATACAGAACGGACTCCAATTGTTCAGCTTACCCCCGTGGAGAAGAAAGGCTTGCGATGGGCAGGATATGGATTGCTCGCTACTCTGGCTCTTTTAGCATTTACCATTGTGCCCTCGTGGGGTATCTTTCGCAATCCCGAAACTGGCGATATACTGCAATCTCCTTTCTTCTCAGGAATTATTATCGGCATTCTGCTGATGTTTTTCATCCCGGGCCTTCTGTATGGAATAATAGTTGGAACCATCAAAAACGATAAGCAACTTGTTAAACACATTACGCAGACCATGGCGGGCATGGCCGGGTACATAGTACTGGTATTTTTTGCGGCGCAGTTTGTTTATTTCTTCAATTACAGCAACCTGGGCATCATTTTTGCCATCAAAGGAGCTTACGGCCTTCAAAGTGTGGGCTTCACCGGAGTTTCACTAATTGTGGCCTTTGTGCTCCTGTCAGGATTTACCAATCTGTTTATGGGCAGCGCATCAGCCAAGTGGGCTATTATGGCTCCTGTTTTTATACCCATGTTTATGCTTATCGATCCGGCTTATCACCCTGCCCTTACCCAGGCCGCCTTCAGGGTTGGCGATTCGGTTACAAACATCATAACCCCTATGATGAGCTATTTTGCGCTTATCGTAACGTTTGCACAGAAATACGATGAGAAATATGGCATCGGAACCATAATCTCTACCATGTTGCCATATTCAGTTTTGCTGTTGATAGGTTGGACTCTCTTATTGGTTGTCTGGATGTGGATTGGTTTACCCCTTGGTCCGGGTGGCCCAATATTTTTGAACTAATAAGGAGGGCTTGGACTTGGCAAACAGGCTCCGAAATGATTGTTGGATTTTTTGCGATGAGAACTAAATCACATCCTTTCGGGAACATCAATTCCAAGCAGCATCATGGAATTTCTTATTACCCGGGCAACCATTTCTGATAATTTGATCCTGAAATGACTAACCTCTGTCTCAGGTTCATTGAGTACGCTGTACTCGTGATAAAACTGATTGTATTCCCTGCATAGCTCAAAAGAGTAATTGGCAACATGAGCGGGGTTTAATTCGGACCCGGCTGCTTCTATCGTTTCAGGAAATTCATATAATGTGCGCAACAGGTTGCGCTCTTTCGCATTAATCCTATCGGGAGAGATTGTTACATTTATCCCTGCCACAACTTCCTCGCCGGCAAGTCGCAAAATAGACCTGATTCTGGCATATGTATATTGAATGAATGGACCTGTGTTGCCGTTAAAATCAATAGATTCGGCAGGGTTGAACAACATGTTTTTTTTCGGATCAACTTTTAGGATAAAATATTTTAAAGCTCCCATGCCCAAAACATTGAACAGACTTGTTTTCTCCGATTCACCTAAATCCTGAATCTTTCCCAATTCTTCGGCAGTGTTGCGGGCGGTGTCAAACATTTCGCCGATAAGTTCGTCAGCATCAACCACTGTTCCCTCGCGCGATTTCATTTTCCCTTCTGGCAGTTCCACCATACCATAGCTAAGGTGAAAAATTGTGTTTGCGTAGGGTTTACCTAATTTTTTCAAAACCTTTTGAAGAACCTCGAAGTGGTAGTTTTGCTCGTTACCAACCACGTAAATCATTTTACCGGGCTTAAAGTCGTTGTAACGAAGCTGGGCAGTACCCATGTCTTGTGTTATATACACCGAAGTGCCATCTGAGCGAAGCAGAAGCTTTTCATCGAGACCATGGTCTGACAGGTCAACCCAAACCGACCCGTCGTCGCGCCGAACAAAAACTCCTTTTTCCAGACCTTCGCTCACAAGGTCTTTGCCAGACAAATAGGTTTCGGATTCGTAATAAATCTTCTCGAATGAAACTCCAAGTTTTTCATAGGTTTCATCGAAACCTTTGTAAACCCATCCGTTCATTGTTCGCCAAACGGCGAGGGTTTCGGCATCACCCAATTCCCATTTACGCAACAATTCCTGGGCTTCGGTCATGAGAGGGGCTGTTCTGCGTGCTTCTTCCTCGCTCATTGACTTGCTGCCGGCCAATTCGGCAACCTGGGCCTTTAATTCCGATTCAAACCTTACGTAGTAATCTCCCACCAGCTTGTCGCCTTTTTTCCCGAAAGTTTCGGGAGTTTCGCCGTTTCCATATTTTAGCCAGGCCAGCATCGATTTGCAAATATGAATGCCGCGATCATTCACAAGATTTACCTTAACCACTTTTTTACCAACGGCTTCGAGAATTTTAGCCACCGAAAATCCGAGGAGGTTGTTTCGAACATGCCCAAGGTGCAAAGGCTTATTAGTATTGGGCGATGAATACTCAACCAAAACCGGAGTAGGGTCAACCTCAGTCTTGAATCCAAATTGGGGATTGTTCATCTCCTTCAGAAGAAAATCAAACCAAAACCGTGCATTGAGGCTAAGATTCAGAAACCCTTTAATAACATTAAAAGAACCAAGTTCGGGCAACCTGCCGAGCAGTTGCTGGCCAATGAATTCGGCAGTTTTTTCAGGCGAACGCCTTGCCATTTTCACAAACGGATAAACCACCAGGGTAAAATCCCCTTCAAATTCCTTTCGTGTCCTCTGCAAGGTCAATGCGTTAGCCGGAGGATCTTCCCCAAAACTTTCGCGGATTATTCCGGATAAAGCATCAAGAATTATTTCGTCTGCCTTCATGATTACCTTTTTTGTGCTGACCTGCAAAAGTATTAATTTTCAAACTAAAACCGGCCGTCATAAAACCCGACGACCGGTTTATTATTCGGGCAACTAGACCTGAATCGCATTTCCCAAAAGATGGCCTGACGCCACACCATTCCCTCCAGGAGGAAACAATTATCAATATAATGGCTCGCCGGCCCTACGCCAACGTACATCGTAAAATCCAGGTCTGTCCTGAACAGCCCTTTTTCTGAAATCTTCGGGGTAACCTACACCTTCGGGCCAATCTTTTACAGATTCGGTGCTTCTTATAAAGCCGTCGTTGAATTTCACAAAGAGATCATGAGCCAACTTCTGCCAACGACTAACCACTGTTTCGGCAAAATTTAAGCTAAAATCGGTCAGGTATTCGGGCAGGAACTGCGGGCTTGTTTGGTGCAAAACCAGCGCTGCCTTGTCAATTGCCTGAACCATCGAATGTGCCCGTGTTTCGAGTTCGCCCTGTACTTTTTGAATATCGCCAATCATCAGACTATAGAGAGGATAAGCATGGTTTGCCACCTTATTGAATACCCAGTATGCTGAATTCCAATCGAATTGGATTGGATTGGCAATACTTAGCGAGGGTGGCCTGCGGGTCATGCCCATATACAGCGGCATGAACACATTGGTATAATTATCGTCAAGCCCGTACCATACTATTCCGCCAATTGGGTCGGGCAGCCAGTTTCTGCTCTGGGTAACGAACGAATAAGCGGTTTGCGGCTGTGAGATTGCCCGTTCCCACATATATTGTGTTGTGTCGCCCTCAAGGGTAAATGGAAGCGGACGCCAGCGATACGGGCTACCGAAAGGACCAGCGGCGAATCCTTCGCGGGTAAAATATGGAGTGCCGTGAAAATGGTCGCGCACTAATGCTATCATATCTGCTGTAGATAGCTTATTGTCGGGTTTAATGAATAACGGATAAGGTTCGGCTCCTTCAACACCGCGCCAGTAAGCAGCAGAAAAATTTTGCGAAGGTGCAGCCCTGCGGTAAATGCTCCAAACACGGCCTTCGCAGAGAAGCAGGGTTCGGGGAGTAACAGGAGCGTAAGCTTCCCTGAAGCTGAAATCGCGGCGGTTTCCTTTGAACCAGCCTCTTTCCCGCGCAAAATCAACCACTTCGGGCGCCCACATCCAGTTTTCACGGTCGTTCCAGTCCACATAGCGAATGCGCGACTGATTGGCATGTGCGGCGATATAACCCTCAGGTACCCTGGCAGCAACCCAAACGCCACCTTTTCCGTACTTGCCCTTGCCAATAAAATCCATAATCCACACTTCATTTTCATCAGCAAAGAAAAAGGTTTCGCCGGTATCGCGGTAGCCATAAGTACGTGCCAATTCATCAAGAATGCGTATAGCTTCCCTTGCTGTACGCGCACGCTGCAGCGTTATTATCATAAGGTTCCCATAATCCAAAACTCCCTCGCCACCATGCAATTCTGTGCGGCCACCAAAGGTAGTTTCGCCGATTGCAACCTGATGTTCATTCATGTTTCCGATTACCTTAAAGGTTTGCGGAACCTGCTTAATGCGCCCAAGAAATGCCCCGTCGCGAAACCCGAAAATATCGAGTGAATCGCCGGGATTATATGTGCCACCAGGATAAAAATACAAAGGTGATGCAAAACCTGCTACATCGTAAGTGTAACTGGTCATAACGCTTCCGTCGATAGTTGCCCCGCGTGAGGCCAGAACACTTGTGCAGGCCTTAAGTTCAGACGACTCCAAACCAAAAATGACCAATAAACTGAAAACAAGAAGGATTTTTCGCATATTAAAAAAATTAAAATTTAACATTGTATTTGCTACAAAAATAACAGTTTAGTAATACCAGAAAAGCAAAAAAAAGCAAAATATCCTTGCCTGAGGGAAATGAAGTATGCAGCAACAAAATTTTCCCGGGATGCCAACATCCTTTTCTACCAATGGTTTAAAACTGTTTTAAAAAAATTCTTATTAAAATTTTTGCAGAAAACTTAAAGGCGTATTTTTGTGTTGGTTCATTCAGACATATATGCAATAATCAAATCAAAAATAAATTTTATGGATAAATCAAAAAAAAATGTAATAATTATTGGAGCCGCCGGAAGGGACTTCCATAATTTCAACACTTATTACCGGAACAATGACAATTACAGAGTTGTAGCCTTTACTGCGGCCCAGATACCCGATATCGACGACCGTAAATACCCTGCAGTTCTGGCAGGAAATAAATACCCCGATGGAATTCCTATTTATGCCCAGGATGACTTACCTCGTTTGATAAAAGAACTGGACGTTGATGTTTGCGTTTTCGCCTATAGCGATGTTTCATATAAGGAGGTTATGGCTGTCGGAGCCATTGTTAACGCGCATGGGGCTGATTTTATGCTTATTGGCCCAAAGGAAACAATGCTGAAAAGTAGCAAGCCCGTAATAGCCGTTGGGGCTGTGCGCACTGGATGTGGAAAGAGCCAGACTTCGCGCAGAATAATTGAAACGTTGATGTCATTCGGACTAAAAGTCGTAGCTGTTCGCCACCCAATGCCATACGGCGATCTTGTGGCACAAAGGGTACAGCGTTTTGCCACTGTAGAAGACCTTGCACGGCACAATTGTACAATAGAAGAAATGGAAGAATACGAACCTCATGTGAAACGTGGTAATGTGATTTATGCGGGTGTCGATTATGAGGCGATTCTCAGGGAGGCTGAAAAAGAGGCCGATGTGATACTGTGGGATGGCGGCAATAATGATTTTCCGTTTTTTAAACCCGACCTGATGGTAACGGTGGTTGACCCGCATCGGCCTGGGCATGAGTTAAACTATTACCCAGGGGAAATCACACTTCGGATGGCCGATGTGGTAGTGATTAACAAGATGGACAGCGCCGGGCCTGAAGGCATCCAGGAGGTTCGGAAAAACATAGGGCTTGTTAATCAGAAAGCTAAAGTAATTGACGGGGCAAGCCCTCTTACGGTTGACAAGCCTGGCCTTATTAAAGGCCAAAGGGTTCTTGTTGTAGAAGACGGCCCCACCCTGACACACGGACACATGAAAATAGGGGCAGGCACAGTAGCTGCACAGAAATACGGAGCGGCAGAACTGGTCGATCCAAGGCCTTTTGTTGTAGGCAGACTTGCCGAGACATTCCGGATCTATCCCAATATTGGCACACTTCTGCCCGCAATGGGATATGGCAAACAGCAAATTGCCGACCTTGAAGCAACCATAAACCGAACCGAATGCGATTCGGTGGTTATAGCCACACCCATTGATTTAAACAGGATAATAAACATAAAAAAACCTACCGTTAAGGTTGATTACGACCTTCAGGAAATTGGCTTCCCAAATTTAAAGCAGGTAATCGGGGAGTTTTTAATAAGGATGAAATTGGCCGACGATAACGTAAACTTGGTTTAATTTTAAAAAGTGGGGCTTAGCCCCATTTTTTTTGGCCATTTTGCGGGAATTATATTTTTTTAAATCCTCAAACA
>DATIKK010000236.1:0-3702 GCA_035477635.1 Bacteroidales bacterium
GACAGTACTCCTTCCTGCATTCGCGCCCCGCCTGAAGCCGAAAGAATAATATACGGAATATTGTTGTCATAAGCATAATTTGAGGCAAGTAGAATCTTCTCGCCAGTACCAGAACCCAGGCTCCCGCCCAAAAAACGGAAATCCATTATAGCCGCTGAAACCAAAATTCCATTTATGGTGCCATGCCCCGTAATTACAGCTTCATTTAAACCCGTTTTGCTTCGGGTTTCGGCAATCTTATCGGTATAGGAACCTTTCAGATCATTAAAATTGAGCGAATTGACCGGATAAATGCCGGCAAACATTTCTTGGAAACTTCCTTTATCAAAGATCATTTCAATCCTTTGCCAGGAGGTAAGGCTATCGTGATAATTGCATACAGGGCAAACATTGTGGTTTTCCTTCCACTCCCTGAGCCAAACGTACGCCATACATCCTTTACACTTGATCCATAATGCTTTTTTGCGGTCTTTCCGTTCATCCAATGGTTTTGAGTACCACGACATATTTTACAATAATTTTTGACTTGATAATAGATTGTAACAAAAGTCCTATTTACATCCTGGTATTTCTTTCCTCCAGAAATTCTTTATAATAATGAGGGGGCTAAAGATAGCAGGGATTTTTAAATCTTCGCTCTTTCCTGAAAAATTACTTTCCTCTTATCTGCATTTTCGCAGTAATAAGTCGCAATTATTAAACCAAAATTAAGCCACAGAAAAACTAAAAGGTAATTTAACGTGATTTGATTGGTTCCATAAACCGGTAAACTATTTCCTTCTTTTCATTTTCAGACTCAATTTGAGCTCAAATTTCAGCACTTTAATCCTACACCGGCAGATGCAATAAAGGACTGATTGGCAGGAAATGCACACAGAATAGAATTAAAAGGAGAATTTTTGTGAAAGAAATATCGAAGAAAAAAGAATAAATTTACAGCACCAAATCCACCGTCAAAATGGGTGGTTCACTTTGAGAAGGAACGATGACTCGCTGGGGTCAAGAAATTCATGAACAAATCAGTAACAGCGATAATTGCAGGTGCCGGCATCGGCGGCATCACCACAGCCCTTTATTTGGCGCGTAACGGTTATAGGGTCGAAGTATTCGAAAAAAATGATTTCCCCGGTGGGCGATGCGGACAGTTGGTTCGCAATGGCTACAGGTTTGATATGGGTGCCACTATGATGCTCATGCCAGAGGTTTATCGCGAGGTGTTCAGATCCCTTGGTATGGAACTCGACAAAGAGCTTGAAGTTACTGCAATGAATGATCTGTATACTCTCTTTTTCGACAACGGTACCCGCCTCACTTTCACCACTGATGCCGCACGCATGGCTGAGCAACTAGAGAAATTTGAGAAAGGCAGCTCAGTACGAGAAAGAGAGTACGTTAGAAAAGGGTACGAACTCTATAAGTTCGGCTTCCTGAAATTGCTGAGCCGAAATTTTTACCGGTTGACTGACTTTATCAACCTCCATAATGTGTTTTTGCTGCTGAAACTGAAAACATATATTTCACACAGCCGCTACACAAAGCGCTTCTTCCGGGATCGCAGGTTACAGACAGCTTATATCTTTCAGAACATATATGTCGGACAAAGTCCGTTCTCATCGCCGGCGTTGTTCTCGATGATACCGGCAGCTGAACTTACTGAAGGGTCGCTTTTCCCCACAGGTGGCATGTTCAGTGTTGTGGCCAGGCTAATTGAGAAGTGCAAGGCTGCAGGCGTACGATTCCATTACGGCAAAGAAATAAAGAGGATAATGGTAAGCGGAAATCGGGCATTAGGATTTGAATTTAACGACGGAACCACTAAGGAGGCCGATGTAATTATTGCAAATGCAGATCTGCCTTATGTTTACAATAACCTGTTGCCGCCCTCCTTCAAGTCGTGGAAGCTCAGACATATGAAATACTCATGTTCCGCACTTGTTTTCCACTGGGGAGTTGACAAGGCTTATCCTCAGCTCGGACACCACAGTATATTCCTTTCAGATGATTTTCGAAAAGGGCTTAATTCAATATTCAGGAAGCGTTCGATAGGCAACGATCCCTGCTTTTATGTTCACGCTCCGGTTCGAACCGACCCAACAGCCGCTCCACCCGGATGTGATTCTCTTTCAATTATTGTTAGTGCCGGGCAATATCGCGAACGCGACGCACACAACTGGAACGCAGTAGTGGAGAGCACACGTCGGGTAGTAATTGAAAAGCTGAAACGGGCCGGGCTTACCGACATTGAAAAGCATATTAGAATGGAAATGGCATGTACACCGGTTGAATGGGAAAGCATGCTGAATGTTATGAGAGGCTCGGTTTTCGGGAGCCTTAGGCATAGCATTCTGCAGATGGGATACTTTAGGCCACACAACCGCGACAACAAATACAAAAACCTATACTTCACCGGGGGCAGCACACACCCAGGCAATGGGATACCTATGGTACTGCTGTCGGCGAAGTTGGTTACTGAACGGATATTGAGAGACTATAAAAAGTAAAATTCAATGACAGTAAGAGTTTCTGACAGTGCAACCGAGGAGATTGTAAAAATTTTCCATTCAATCAACTTTGAGGAAATAACCAATCATCCCAACATACTCATTGCTGCAAACTTCTGGGAACCTGAAAGGTACAGGGCAGCCAGAGTCTGTTACAAATTCATGCGCCATATTGATGATCTGATTGATGATCACAAGGCGGAACACAAAACCATTGTCCCACATGAAAAGGAGGCATTCATCGCCAGTGTGGGGAAATGGCTGAATATGTTCGTTGAAAACGGCCTTTATGACTCCATGCAGGCAGAATTGATTGAAACAATTAAACGATTCCAAATCCCGCTGTGGCCACTTGAGGATTTTGCGCGCTCAATGCTTTATGACATAAACAACGATGGTTTTGCGACCCTCCAGTCATTCATTGATTATTCAAGGGGAGCTTCAGTAGCACCTGCCAGCATTTTCGTACACCTGTGCGGACTGAGGCAGAAAACAGGAGATTACCTGCTCCCAGAGTTCGACGTACGCAGCACCGCAACCCCCTGTGCAATGTTCAGCTACCTGGTTCATATCATGCGCGATTTCCAGAAAGATTACCACAACAACCTGAACTACTTTGCAGGCGATATGATGACAAAACACAAGCTCACGGTGTCAGAACTAAGAAAAATGGCATTCGGCGGACAGTTGTCGGCTGAATTCAGGGCCATGATGAACGAATATTATGAACTGGCCGACAAGTACAGGCTCGACACTCTCAAAGTTCTGAAAAAGGTTTGCCCCATGCTGGAGTTGCGTTACAGACGGAGCTTAGAGATTATCTACGACCTCTATCTGATGGTTTTCGAACGCATTGATCCCTGCAAAGGCAGCTTTACTACCAATGAACTGGTCCCCACCCCTGCTGAAACAAGAAAAAGAGTCTGGCAGGTTATTAAAAACAGTGAAACGTCAGATAACAGAGCTATCGGATGATGATAGTGCGTCAAAAAAAAATGTGGACGTAAAAGAAAAACGATCTTCATATTTAGTTAATAATGTATGACTAAACCACAAACCTGTTTAACTAAAACTGAAGATCCATGAAATCCAAAACCACCTGAGATTAAATTCCCATAAAGATTACCACCTAAGGGAGTATTGCTCAACACCGATTTAAACTGCCCCCGGAACCACGAAACCAGGTACTTTTAAAACCACA
>DATIKK010000237.1:0-9553 GCA_035477635.1 Bacteroidales bacterium
ATGCGGGTTTGTTGACAAAGGAGTAACCTCACTTGAAAAGGAATTAGGTTATCCCATTGACATGGGTTCCCTTAAAAAGGTTCTCCTCGAAAAGTTCCTCGAAGTATTTAAGGCCTTCCTAATCGGTAGCTAAAACCTTTGTTCGAATCATTTCCCTCATTTTTACCCCCGTCTCAGACAACTTTCCTCCGAGACGGGAGTTAAAGAGTGTTTTCTCGCTCTGCTATCTTGCTATGGAGTACCTTAAACCAAAATAGAACATGCGTCCTTTTATTGGACCCCATATCATTGACCCGTCGAAGTTCGGTCCAAACGGGTCGTGTGAACCTATAATGGGTTTCATCTGCTTGAAGTTGGTAAGGTTTTCCCCTCCGACATAAAGCTCCAGATCCCGAATGCGGAAAGTAACCTGTCCAAGCATAAAAACATAGGCTGGTGATCTTTCGGCCATTTGCATGTTGACTGGAAGCATAGCAGTTGAGGGAATACGGCTTGGCCCGTTGAACTGCGCAGTTAAATCAAACTGCCAGCGATTGTTGCGCGTATCGAACGAACCAGAAAGCATACCCTTGTAAGTATTTACAAAAGGTCTTTCCACAAGCTGGTTGTTAATGGTGGTTTTGGCATCGGTATAACGAACGGCAGCCACCACTTCGAGTTGCGATACAGGGTGAAAATTCATCTCCACCTGAAAATTGTTTGCATAAGATTTTCCGTGGAGGTTGTAAAACCTTACCTCAGTATGACTTGCATCCACATCAACCACCAATTGGTTTTGAAAATCGGTGCGGTAGAAATTTGCTGTAACCGAAGCGTGGTCGCCAAAAAGTGTCAAATTTTGGGTTATACTTGCTCCATAATTCCAAGCCCTTTCTGGCCGTAATTCTTCCAAAACCCTAATTTGCCTGCTGCTAACGAGCAAACCCGAATTTTCGGCCAATGGGTTTGGTACCCTGAAGCCTTGTCCGGCCGAAGCCCTGATAATTGTATTAAATGCAATCTGATAGCGCAAGTGTAACCGCGGAGTAACAAAACTTCCGAACATGTTATGGTGATCGGCGCGCAATCCGGCAATAAGCGTAAAGCGGGTATCAATGTTAAAGGTGTATTGCCCGAAAATTCCCGGGACCAATTCTCTCCTTGCAAACAAGCTATCGGCAAAAACTTCATCGTAGTCATCAAACAAGAAGCTTATCCCGGTTGTAATCCTGTGATTTAGACTTCCGGCAATAGTGTTGTCAAAGATGATGTTACCATAGAAAGTGTTCTGCGTTCCGTCAAAACTTCTTCGGCCGTAGTGGGAGGCATGATCATGATAAGAAAAACTGAATTGGGTTCCCAGGCTGGCATTCGGCAGGTTTCTGAAGAAGAACCCGGTTTTGGCAAAGGCTTCAAAACGGCCTGTATTCACTCCAAAACCATAATAATTGGCCGATCCCCACGATTCACCGTTTTCAAAAAAGGCCATTTGCCCGCCCTGGCGCTCTTCCTGCACAACCCGCACACCAAATTGTGATTCCATAATCCCGGGACGATCAAAACGATAGCGGTTGATAATGTTGTATCGCCTTACGGTGGGGTGGTCTAAAAAGGTATCGTGGTTATGGTCAAAACGGTTGTTCAATATTTCGCCGTGGGCCAGAATCATGGTATGCCAGTTCTGGTTCAGGCTCACTGCTGCGTTAATAGTGCTTTCAAGCCTTCCATTATCATTTGCATAAAAATTATAGAATAGGGTTTCGGCCGTTTCGGGCTTTTTCAACTCCACATTTATCTGGCCGGTAATAGACTCGAAACCATTAACCACGCTAGCCGTCCCTTTCGAAACCTGTATTGACTCCATCCAGGGCCCGGGAAGAAACATCAGCCCAAAAGGCTGGAAAAGCCCCCTTATGGAGGGCATGTTTTCCGTAAGAATCTGACTGTAAATCCCAGCCAAACCGAGCAACTGAATTTGTTTGGCGCCAGTTACAGCATCGCTGAACGTAACATCTATGGCGGCGTTGGTTTCAAATGCCTCAGAAAGGTTGCAACAAGCTGCCCTTTGAAGCTCTTCAGTTGTAATGGCCTGGGTAAGTATGGGCTCAAGGGTTCTAAAATGTGCACCCGGCCTGCGACCTTGCACCTCAAACTCTTCAAGTTGCTGAGTTTCCTCGAGAATAATAGTCAAATCAGCATCTGACGACGAAACAAATACCGTGTCGCTTACAAAACCTGTGAAACTGACTATGAGGTTGTTCGGAAATACTGGTGGTTTGGGAATTTCAAACCGCCCGTTGTGGTCCGATACTACTCCAATGTTAGTCCCCTGCCAGATAATGTGGGCTCCTACCAGAGATTCAACATGAACCTGGCCATTTGCCTCATTCCTGTACTGAACCATGCCACGCAGCACAGGGCTTTGGCCGGAGGCGCAGGGAGACAACAGCCAGCTAGTTGCCATTACCATGAAAAATAACAGCGTTTTCATTTTTCTTTCTGTTTGATTATTTGTTGTGGAGCCTGTTATTTCTGAGCATCTCCGGATCGCGGGGATACTTGCAGCAGTGGTGCAGATTTTTGTATGTAACCTCATCGGTAATAAAATTCTGTGTGTCGTGGCCAGCGCGCGCAATGACCCGCTCAATAGCTTCCTGGTTGGTTCGGGCAGCATCGAAACGTACCGAAACCATTTGCTTTTCCTGGTCCCAGGTGGCTGCACGCACCCCTCTTACGCTCATTGCCGCTCTTTCGATTCGGGTTTTGCACATGCCGCAAAGCCCAAGAACTTTAAATTCTGTGTTTACAATATTTTGACCTGTTGGTTCCTGAGAAAAACCTGAACGGGAACCTGGCGCAAGCCAAAAAACAACCAAAATTGCTGATATGTATGCGAAAGTTTTCATTTTCAAAAAATTTCAATTAATGTACTAAAAATGTATTATCAGTAAAAATGCCAACATCCCTTTTCTTGAGTTTTTAGAACAAAGGGCATGGAATGCTGTATAGAACAGCCTAAACTTAACAGGCAGGGATTTTTATCTGCTGTAAAAAGAAGAGATATTCAGTTCCTGAAAAAATAACCGGTGGCGGATGTTTGTGTACAAAAGCCATTCCACCTTCAGGGAGTTTTAAAAGCAGATTGCTCCAAATGTCGGAAGCGGGCAGGTCCAAAAATTCGGGCCCAACTCTTTGCAATTGAGGATAAAGAAGTTCATCAACCTGCAATAACATAGATTTTATTTCGCAGCAGGTTTCAGGCACAAGGGTGGCTGTGCAGTAAAGATGCTCCTTCTGAAGGCTACAGCAGGTAATCAGCTCAGGTGTCTCATGGATGGGTTCCGAAGAGCAACAAGGATTCGGATCACTGAGGCTAATTTCAACAATATTGCACGACTGGCACGAATGCTTTACCAGCCTGAACCCGGTTGTGGCCACAAGCAGGGCAAAAAGCATTATCCATACCATGAAGTACCTTAATGCAGCTTTCATATCTGCAAATATAGATTTTTATCATTTACCATTCAGTCATTTAACTTTTTTTATAAAAAGTCATCATACAATAAACTTAAAAGATATTGCTTCACAACTCAAAACATTTCAGTTTTTTTAATCTTTTTGGCATAAGGACTTGCCAACAAATGCAAAATTATAAACTTCTATAAAATTAATTTAGTAGTTTAGTAAGCTCATTTCAAAGAACTATAAAACGCAATTTTTACTTATGGACAAAAAATTAAACCGGCGCAATTTTCTAAAGACCGGAGGAGTCGTTGTGGCAGGCACCATGCTTGCACCATCTGTCCTTACCGGTTGTTTTTCGGGAAAACAACTTGCCAACCCATTGAATTATACCGTAAATGACTACCTCGATCATTTTGGTGTATCAAGAAGGTTGATTTCCGAGGTGCTTTCAGAAGGGCTTTCAAGAGGTGGCGACTATTGCGATTTGTATTTTCAACACACCAACTCCAATTCAATTGGCCTTGAGGATAACATCGTAAACAGGGCAGCCTCTACCGTGAGTTTTGGTGTGGGCATCAGAGTGCTTAAAGGCGACCAAACCGGGTATTCCTACACAGAAGACCTTACGCCCGAAGCCATGAAGTCGGCTGCACGAACTGCAGCCAACATTGCCAACGCAAGTCCTTTTGTCAGGACCCGCTCATTTCAGGAGCGCAGCTTCCCAAATTTTTACAAAATCAATACTCCATGGGAAGATGTAAGCATAAGCCGAAAAATTCCTGCCCTGGAATTTATCAACCAAAAAGTATTCTCCCTCGACCCCCGCATCAGAATATGCAATGTTTCGTATTCCGATAGTGCGTCGTATATCCTTTTTGCCAATTCCGAAGGAGTCATCGCAACCGATTATCAGCCCATGTGTACAATCGGGTCATCGGTAATAGCTGAGCAGAATGGCCGCAGGGAGCAAAACGGCTACACCATTTCGAAGCGGATGGATATTTCCATGCTCAATGAAGACTACCTGAACCGCATTTCTACCAAATCGGTCGAAGATACCATTCTGCTTTTTGAAGCCACTACCCCCAGGGCCGGCCGTATGCCATTGGTTTTGGCTGCCGGAAGTTCGGGAATTTTATTGCATGAAGCCATCGGACATGGTATTGAAGCAGATTTTAACCGAAGGGGAGAGTCCATCTTCAGCGACAAGATAGGCAAAAAAGTTGCAGAACCATTTGTTACCATTATCGACGACGGCACCATTCCGCAGATGCGGGGTTCCATAAACATTGACGATGAAGGATACCCCAGCCAGAAGACTGTACTGGTAGAAAACGGAACTCTTGTTTCCTACCTGCACGACCGGATCAGTGCCCGCCATTTCAATGTAGCGCCAACGGGCAGCGGACGACGCGAATCCTTCAGACACATGCCATTGCCTCGTATGCGCAACACTTATATGCTAAATGGCCCCCACGACAAACAGGAAATATTTGAGTCGGTAAAATATGGAATTTTGGCTGAAACCTTTACCGGCGGACAAGTACGGATTGGCCCGGGTGATTTTACTTTCTTTATAAAGCAAGGCTACCTGATTGAAAACGGAAAACTCACACAGCCCATCAAGGATGTCAATATTGTTGGCAATGGGCCCAAGGTGCTTGAAGATATTGTAATGGTTGGTAACGACCTTGCTATGTCGGAGGCAGGCTGGACTTGCGGTAAGGCCGGCCAGGGTGTTCCGGCATCAATGGGACAGCCCACAGTTAAAGTTTCCTCAATTACCGTTGGAGGTAGAAATGTTTAATGTTTCATCATAAAGCATAAAATAAATATGAACCAAAAAGAACGTATAAACCTGGCCCAATGGGTTGCTAACCTTGCCCTCAAAAAAGGCGCCACCGAAGCGGCCACCGCCATAACCCGGTCAAGGTCTGTTCAGGTTGACATTCGTGAACAAAGACTTGACATTATCCGCGAATCGACCGACAACAGTTTGTCGCTGCAAATCTTCCGAGATAACAAATTTTCGACCCACTCCACTAATAATCTTAACAGGGTACAACTCGAAAAATTCATAGGCAATGCCGTAGATGCAACAGCCTATTTGGCTCCCGATCCCGACAGGAAACTGCCAGATCCGTCGCTTTATCCCACAAACCTCGAAATTGACCTTAATCTGGTTGATCATGGGCATGGCGCGGTTACGCCTCAGTTCAGGATTGAAAAGGCCATGGAAACAGAACAATTGGTAAGGCAGTTAAACGGCGCTGCACAGCTTCTTTCAGCATCTTCAGGTTTCAGCGACAATGAGTTACAGGGAGTAAGGTTTCATACCAACGGGTTTACCGGAAGCTGGGAGTCAACCTCATACGGGCTTTCGGCATCACTTTCGGTGCTCGATGGAACAGCAAGGCCTGCCGGTTCTGGTTTCGCCCGAACCAGGTTTCTTGACAAACTTCCTTCCCCCGAAACAATTGCCTCAGATGCTGTAAGCGACACACTAAGGCAACTTGGCCAGAAACCTATACAGTCGGGCAAGTACACCATGATTCTCGAAAACCGCGTGGCAGGCAACATCCTCGGCCGTATTTTCGGACCAATGTCGGCGCGAAACGTTTACCAGAGAAACTCCTTCCTGATAGATAAGATTAACACACAAATAGGCTCACCCCTGCTCACCATTATTGACGATCCTATGATTCCGGGAGGGCTGGGTTCCAGATTATTCGATGGTGAAGGTATAAAGGCTGTAAGGCGCGAATTGGTAAAAAATGGTGTATTGAATTCGTACCTTGTTGACTATTATTTTGGCCGAAAGTTGGGAATTACTCCAAATGGGGGTAGCACATCAAACATTCTAATGGAATTAGGGTCCCGAAACCTGCAGGAAATCATAGCAGCCCAGGAAAAAGCTATTCTCATTACCTCCTTTTCGGGTGGAAATGCAAGCGTAACTACGGGCGACTTTTCATTTGGTTTTTCCGGCCAATATATTGAAAATGGCAAAATTGTCCAACCGGTAAACGAAATGAATATCTCCGGAAACCTTTTAAATCTGTGGCAACAATTGGTTGAAACCGGTAATGACCCATTCCTTTTTTCACCTTCGCGTATCCCTACACTTGTTTTCAACGATGTAATCTTCAGCGGATTATAGTAATTACATTAATTAATCCCATAATACGATATGAGGCTGCCCATGGGCAGCCTCATTGGTAAACAAAAGGGGCTGCCGAAAAAGGCAGCCCCTTTGATATTAATGGCATTTTGTTAATTAAACAAATACCTTACTCCAAACATAATCCTCCAAACATCGCCAACGCCTAAGGTTTGCTGGAAAGTTTCGGAGATAAGCTGATCTCCAACATTTGCCATGCGGTAAATAATCCGGCCCTGAGCATCTATTGGCCCGCCAAGCGCACCAGGCCGCACAACCAATGGCTGATTAGTAACTACGCGTTGCCCAATTCCCCATTCATTGTTGATCATGTTGGTAATATTGGCTATATCAACCCTTACCTGCAGCCTGTTGCGTGTGCCGCCAATGTTGGCTGCAATATCCTGCGAAATGCTGAGGTCGGCACGGGTTACCATGGGCAGGAATGCTGCACCGCGCTCGGCATGACGTCCGCGGTTGCGGCTTAGGTAAGGATCCTGCTCAATAAAATTGTTCCATGCGATCATCTGCTCATCAACAGTAAAAATCCTGCCTGTAGTGGCATCTGTAAACTGGAAAAAGTTCATTTCGCCCATATTTGCAGGAATATAAATCAGGTCGTTTGCGGTGCCACCATCACGGTTCACATCGCCTGCGAACAAATATGAGTAGTTTCCGATGGTGCGGCTCTCGATGTACAACGATAAGGTTGTAGCCCATGGCGTGGTATAGGAGATAGCCCCAAATACCCTATGACCAGCCGAGTTGGTTGAAAAACCCAGGCCTGGAAGGTTAGGATTGCCGGGATGCGGATTTCCATTCCACGAACCGAACGCAATTGACCCTGGATCAACTGTATTTCTGGAAATGCCATAGCTGTAGGCTGCTGTTACGAACAGTCCGTTTTGGAACGGTCTGCTGAGGGAAACAGCAAAATTGTAAGCATAGCCTTTATCCTGATTTTTAAGGCCAATAGCGGAAGTAACCTTAGTGATGAGACGGTTTCCTGTTCCAGTTGCATAAAGCGGCCTTACATCAGCACCGGCGGTCATGGTTGTTGTTGGCCTCAGGTTGGCATTGATGTAATAAATTCCATTAACATCCCTGCCGAATATACCTTCAAAGGTGCCGATAAATCCCCAGGGAAGCCTTTGGTCAATGGCAAAATTGGTTCTCCACACCTGAGGGAATTTGAAATCCTCGTCAGTAAATGCAAGTTCGTAGCTGGCCGCTGGCGCTCCGGTAACTGTAGCCGGCTTCCAGCGGTTGGGGTCCGGGTGGAATGGTCTGGTAGTGATGTTTTCTAAAGACTCAAACCCGGTCATTATACCGTTGTTTCCAATTTGGTTGGATATCCAGACGTATGGAGGCGAGCCTGTGAAAATACCGGTACCACCGCGTAGCTGGGTGGTTGCATTGCCAAACACATCCCAGTTGAAACCGAATCTGGGCGACCAGTGAATACGCGGATCGGGAAGCCTGTCGGTGCGGAACCATTCAATCCTGCCATTTTCGTCGGTGAAAAAGAAGGTTTCAACCTCTGCATTACGAAATTCTACATCTCCAAAAAATGGAACATCTAACCTAAGGCCGGCAGTAAGCTTTAGCCTGTCGGTAGCTTGCCACTGGTTTTGGGCGTATAAACCTGCGTAAAACACGTGCAATGGCTGAATGGGCCTTTCCTGCCCGGGTATGTTTGACCAACGCACCTGGAACCTGCGCAGGTTAACAGGTGATGTCGTCCTGGTTGGGTTGAGAAGGAAATGGTTTGCATCAGTATAAAAATCGGCCAATGAGTTGTAAACATACACGCTCTGGGAGCCCGGGAAGAAAATATTCTCCGAATTGAATATTTCGGCGCTGGCACCAAGAGTAATGGTGTGGTTCTCCAAAAAGATTGAGAAATTATTTTGGAACTGCCAGGTTTCGTAACGCAATTCGTTGTTGGGCGTAAAAGGCTCAAAACCAAAAGAGGTATATACACTTCCTGCGCTCATAATATCAACAAACGGAAACATTGTACCCCTGGAAGTGCGGCTTTCATCCTGGAAAGTATATCCCACAATCATATTGTTGAACATGTTTCCGCCAATACGCGCATTCCACTCGCCCACAATCGAGCGGATATTTTCCATAATTTGATAGTTGGAGTTCTGGAAGTTCAGGCCGGTAAGGTTTGTGCGGCGTGTTCCCATACCCAGAGAGGCGGATTGTGACAGAAGAATATCAGAGAAAGATTCCAGGTGATTGTACCTGAGGCTGAATTTGTTGCGGTCGTTAAGGTTGAAGTCAAGTTTTGCAATAAACCGTGTTGCGGGGGTTTGATGCATATAATCCTGGAATGGACCTGTTTCGTAACCAAAATTATCCCTTAAAAAGTTGCTCAAAGTAATGAGGTCGGATTCCAACACTCTTGTAATATTTCCTTCAACCGGCATCCCGCCGGCATTTGCTCTAAATGTTGTGCCGGGGTCTTCAAGCAGTTCGCGGCTGAAATCAGCAAAGAAAAACAACCTATCCCTGATAATGGGCCCGCCAAGGTTAACGCCGAATTGGTTGAACTGGAATGTTCCCGGGTCGAATGTTAATTCGCCGGCATCGCGGCCTACCAGGTCAGGATTCCTGAAACTGTAATGTACCTCTCCCCTGAACTGGTTGGTACCACTACGGGTAACTGTGTTAACGCCTGCTCCTACAAAGTCTCCCTGGCGCACATCAAAAGGCGCAATATCAACAGTGATGGCCTCGATGGCCGTCATCGAAATGGGTGCAACACCTGTCCTTTCCCCGGGCTGGCCACCCAAACCAAAGGAGTTGTTGAAAGAAGAGCCGTCAACGGTAATATTGTTCATCCTGTTGTCGGCTCCGGCAAATGAGTTTCCGCTCGCCATTGGGGTAAGGCGTGTAAAATCGCTAATCCTTCTGGAGAATGAGGGCAGGTTTTGAAGC
>DATIKK010000238.1:0-9357 GCA_035477635.1 Bacteroidales bacterium
TAACGTTTATTCTGGCAGGCATTACGAGATTGATGAACTACTATTCAATGAATTTAGCGAAAAAACAGGCATTAAAGTCAATTTGATTCAAGCTGACGCAGATCAGTTGATTAGGAGGCTCGAGCTTGAAGGTGCTGCTTCTCCGGCCGATTTGCTGTTTACTGTAGATGCAGGCCGTCTGGTTATGGCCGACCAAAAGGCTTTGCTGCAATCTTTCGAGTCGGCTTTGGTGGAAGAGGTTGTTCCAGAGCATTATAGGGATGCAGGCGGAAAATGGACTGGATTGACAACCCGCGCACGAATATTGGTTTACCACAAAAGCAGGGTAAATCCCGCCGACCTTTCAACCTACGAAGCATTGGCCGACCCAAAGTGGAATGGCCAAATTTTGGTAAGGACATCACAAAACCAATACAATCAAACTCTTATGGCGAGTATGGTAGCCGCATTGGGGTCCGAAAAAGCCGAAGAATGGGCAAGGGGCCTGGTGGCCAATTTTGCCAGGGAGCCACAGGGCAACGACCGCGACCAGATTAAGGCTCTTGCTGCCGGTACAGGTAGCATTGCAATCGTAAACACCTATTATTTGGGTCTGCTGCACAAATCTGAACTTGAAGAGGAGCGTGCCGTAGTACAGAACTTGGGTATCTTTTTCCCGAACCAGAACGACAGGGGTACCCATATCAATATCAGTGGGGTAGGGCTTACCGCCAACGCCCCCAACCGCGAGAATGCAATCAAGCTCATAGAATTTCTGTTGAGCGACCATGCACAGCAAAAATTGGCCAACAGCAATTATGAGTATCCTGTTTCCACTCGGGTTCCATGGCCAGACCTGGTGCAGCAATGGGGTGAATTTAAAGCCGACACCCTGCGACTTTCTGACCTTAGAAATTATTTGCAGGAGTCAATGTTCATTTTTGACCGTACTGGCTGGCGGTAAGACCTGTTATGCATAGAGCTATAAAGATGCTGCAGCAGAATGCAACCAACCCCTGGGTAGTTTCAGTATTTATTGTTTTTATTCTGGTCGCTTCTCCAGTCTTGACACTGCTGCCAGCGCTTGCCACCTGGGGCGGAGAAGTGTGGCAACATATTTTGAATCATCTTGTGCCAGGTTATGTTTCGAACACTCTGTGGCTCATGCTCGGGGTGGGGTTTCTTACATTTGTTGCTGGTACTGGTACAGCTTGGCTGGTTACAATGTTTACCTTTCCTGGCTCACGGTTTTTCGCCTGGGCGCTCATATTGCCTCTTGCAATCCCTGTTTATATCAATGGGTTTGCATGGGCCGGAATGCTAAGTTGGACATCCCCGGTTTATATTTGGCTACGCGACACCTTCGGAATTAACACAGGACCGTTTCTATTTGTTGAAATACTGTCGCTTGAGGGGGCTGTGTTTATCCTTGCTGCCACTCTTTATCCATATGTATTTCTTATCAGTCGAACCTGGTTCCTGAAGCAAAGCATGGCTTTTTCTGAAGTATCCGCATCATTAGGAAGGGGGCCACTGGCAACTTTTTTTTTGGTGGTTTTGCCTATTGCAAGGCCTGCATGGGTTGCCGGGGTTTCATTAGTGCTCATGGAAGTATTGAACGAATACGGATTGATGCGTTACTACAGCGTTGAAACATTTACCACGGGTATATTTACGGCATGGTTTGCATTCAGCGACCCAAACGCTGCCATGCGACTGAGCGCATTTCTCATGATTTTTGTTTTTGCTCTGATTTTTCTGGAAAGCTATCAAAGGCGCTCCAGGCTGTACCACCAGTTTGGTGCAAATTTTGTCCCCTACACAGTTGGCAAACTTACAGGCGCTAAGGCAATGGCTTCCTGGTTAGTCTGCACCATCCCGCTTTTGGCAGGTTTTGTTTTGCCGGTGCTGATGCTGGTCTTTTGGAGCATTTCTACCTTTGATCAGGAATTGGGTGCCTCTTTTTGGGATTTACTCCGTAACAGTTTTTTGCTTGCAGCTACATCCGCAGTAATAGTGGTTTTTATTGCGCTTATGGTGGCTATAGCGGTAAGGTTCAAGCCATTTAAGTTAACACGTTTCCTTGCAAAAATCTCGACCCTGGGCTACTCCATTCCAGGGGCGGTGGTAGCCATAGGTTTGATTACTGCATTTATGTGGGTACAGACAAGTTTTTCTCCGGTAGTCCGGATTGTTATCCTGGGCACCTGGCTTTCGCTCATTTATGGTTACTCAGTGAGGTTTATGGCTGTAGCTTACAACGGGATTGACAGCGCGCTTTCCAATATCTCCTCAACTATTGACGAATCGTCAAGGTCATTAGGTAAATCCTACCTGCAGACTTTCAAACTGGTATTGCTCCCTCTTTTGAAAAGGCCGGTTGGAGTAGGCTTGCTGCTTGTGTTTATTGATGTGGTGAAGGAGTTACCTATTACTCTGATACTTCGTCCTTTTAATTTCGACACCCTCGCGATAAGGGCTTTCGAGTTGGCTTCTGACGAACGGATAGCAGAAGCTGCGCCTTATGCATTGGTAGTTATTTTGGTGGGCTTATTACCTGTGATGTTTCTACACAAAATTGTCCCGAAAGGTTAATAATCATATAAAATTATTTACGGATGAAATCCCTTTTAGTAATCTCAAATTTGTCAAAAAAGTTTGCAGGCAACAAGCGGTTTGCGGTACTCGATTTTTCCATCACCGTAAACAATGGCGAGATTGTTGCCTTGTTGGGAGAAAGCGGCTGCGGGAAAACCACCATTTTGCGTATGATTTCGGGGTTTGAATTACCCGATAGGGGAAGCATTGTGCTTGATGGAGTGGAAGTATCTGGCGATAATGTTTTTATGAAGCCTGAAAAAAGAGGTGTGGGAATTGTTTTTCAGGATTATGCTCTTTTTCCTAATAAGACTGTGGAGCAAAACATTGCATTTGGGCTTTTCAGATTTGATAAGCAAACCCAAAAATTACGGATTGCCGGAGCATTGGAGCTATGTGGCCTTGAGGAATTCACTAAAAGGTACCCGCATCAGCTTTCGGGCGGGCAAAAACAACGTGTGGCTCTTGCCAGGGCGTTGGCGCCTCATCCCAAGGTATTGCTTTTCGACGAACCATTCAGCAATATTGATACTTTAAGAAAAGCCCAAATGCGCTCCGATATTGGCAAAATCCTCCGGCAAACCCAAACTACGGCAATTTTTGTTACCCACGATACGCGCGATGCCCTTTCTCTTGCCGACCGTATATCTGTGATAAAGGAGGGAGAATGCCAGCAAACCGGCACACCTGCCTATATTTACCGCAACCCTGTCAACTCTTATGTGGCCAGTTTTTTCGGGAAAACCAATTTGTTTGATGCTACTCCAGTACCGGGTGGTTTTCAAACTCCATTTGGGTTTATTTCCTCAAAAAGAGAAAACCAATGCTCAAAATCCAGAGTATTGCTATCGCTCCGGCCCGAAGATTTTGAACTCTGCAACCCCGGCGCTTTGGGATGCTTCAGGGGAAAGGTAGTGAAAGATCATTATTTGGGAAGTATAAGGGAACTAACACTTGAAGTGTGCGACTGCGAAGGCCACAACCCTGAGTTGCTGCTTTATGTGGATCAGGGGCTAAAGCTGGAGGATGCATTTTGTAATTTCAGACAAAAAAATGACTGCGAGCCGGGTATTCTCGAGAACTAACGGCTTGTTGAAAGCCCCTGGCGGACTTCAAAAGGCTATGTAGCCATAGGACAATGCTATACTAAAAACTTCGAAATTCCTCCCGAAGCTTAGAGGAAAGTTTTTGGACTACAAGGTCGTAGGAATGGTCGGTCCAGCTAAAAATCAAACTGTTGGAAACCGAACCATCCATAATTATGGTATTCCAATGAGTTTTGTTCATGTGAAAGCCGGGCAGCACTGCCGGATAAAGTTCGCGCAACTGCAATGCCTTGTCAGGATCGCACTTCAGATTTATGCTTTCGAAAGTTTCCACATCGGTAAGTGCAAACATTTTGCCAAACACCTTAAAAACAAGGGTAACATTATCGAACGGGAAGCTTTCGGTTACTCCTTTCTTCGAAAGACAATAATCACGAAATGACTCAATATCCATTTTAATCGTCGGTACGCTTCAAAATTACAGCAGTGCGGGTTCCGTAGGGAAGAGCCTCTTCTTCTTCCTTTAGCTTCTTCCACGCTCGTGCAATAATTATTTCGTCAATCTCGTCTTTATCGCAAGGAATCTCTACTACATATTCATCTTCTGCGTATGTAGCGATTTTGCATTTTACAATGGCTTTTCCCATAGTTCAGGTTTTATGTATTTGAATGTTGCATTTTTTTACAGTTATATTAGAAATGAAACCCTGCAACACTATAGCAATATTACAAAATATATTGACAGTCGCCTAATTTTGATTCTTCACAACTTGAACCGATGCCGTAAATTTTTTGCCAACATTGTATGGGTGTGATGATATATTAATTGCAAATTTCGTAACTTTGCAGACTACTTAGGGGCTGACATGGATTTGACAGCAGGTTGAGTGGAAATGTAAGCATGCCGAGCGCTGTGAACACGGCTCGTTAATCCCGATTCTCACGCCTATAAACGGCAACAACAATTACGCATTGGCTGCTTAATAACAGTTATTTAGCGCCATTTGCTTCCCGGGAAGCTACGCCTGGCTGCGTCCCCAAGGAAGCATCGTCAAAAGCCGGGATAAGTCATGCAAGGCCCTGGTGCATGGACCAAAACCCAAAGGGCGTAGGCAGAGAATTGGGGCGCCTTTTGCCGGTTCGAAGCCGAACTCCCAACTAAAGGATAAGCATGTAGAAAGCATTTTTGCTGCTTGTTTGGACGAGGGTTCAATCCCCTCCAGCTCCACTTCGTATTAAGCCGGTTGATTAGCCGGCTTTTTTATTTTGACAAATTGGATTATTTTTGTACATATCCAACATTTCGAAAATATGAAACTTCCTGCCAATATCCATGTTTTTTTCATGTTTGCAGCCTTAGTGTTCCTGTCCTCCTGTCCAAAGCAAAGGGTGGAGGAAGCTGATATTCAACAAAATGCTGAAACGATTCAAAAACCCCATATTGCCATTCCCCAGTTTAATGCCGATAGCGCTTTTTTTTACATCGAAAAGCAGGTCGCCTTTGGCCCTCGCGTACCTAACCTGCCGTCGCATCAAAGAACAGCAGAATGGCTTACTCAAACGCTAAAGCGGTTTGCCGACACCGTTATTGTACAACCTGCCAGGGTGAGGGCTTCTGATGGCACAATTTTAAATATTCAAAACATCATTGGCTCTTTCGATGTGGAAAATCCCAGTCGGGTGTTGCTTGTGGCTCATTGGGATACGCGCCCCTGGGCCGACCACGACCCCGATCCGGCCAACCATTGGCGGCCAATTCCTGGCGCTAACGACGGTGGAAGCGGTGTCGGGGTTTTGCTCGAAGTTGCCCGACAGTTATATTTGTCGGAAAACAAGCCTGATGTTGGTATAGATATAATTCTTTTCGACGCTGAGGACTACGGAGAGCACGAAAGTGTTAGCGGACGGGTTGAAGATTCGTGGGGTCTGGGATCGCAATATTGGGCGCGAAACCCTCACCATCGTAATTATCGGGCGCTATATGGAATAAATGTGTGTATGGTTGGCGCTCAAGGAGCAAGATTCCTTCACGAGAGGTTTTCGGCCATGTATGCCATGAATGTGATACGCAAAGTTTGGAGTGCTGCTCACAGGATTGGATATCAGGAGTTCTTTCCCAATGAGCAGGGCGGTTTCATTATAAATGACCATTACTATATAAACAGAATCCTCCACATTCCTACCATTAACATTATACATCAGGAGCTGGAAAACAGGCATGTGTTTTTTCCCCAATGGCATACAATGCAGGACGATATTGATGTGATTGACAGGGCTACTCTGAAAGCTGTCGGTCAAACCTTGCTTACAGTAGTTTTCGAAGAATAGTCGCTTAAGTGGTAATGCATTAAAGATTATTTGCAAGGTTGGCCAGTTCGCTTCTTTCGCCTTTTTCGAGCCGTATGTGGGCATAAATCGGGTGATATTTCACCCTGTCGATAAGGTATGATAGTCCATTACTCTGTGAATCGAGGTAGGGCGTGTCAATTTGATAAATGTCGCCTGTAAAAATCATTTTGGTGTTTTCGCCGGCACGTGTTATAATGGTTTTTACCTCGTGAGGGGTAAGATTCTGAGCCTCGTCGATTATAAAAATAATATTGGTCAAACTCCTTCCACGTATATAGGCAAGCGGCGATACAACAATTCTTTCATTTTCGAGGGCATCGGTAATGTTTTTGAACTCGCGGTCTCTATCCCTGAATTGTGTTTGAATAAACTTAAGGTTATCGTATAGAGGTTCCATATAAGGGCTGAGTTTCGACCCGATGTCGCCGGGCAGGAAGCCAATGTCGCGATTGCTTAGAGGAACTATGGGTCTGGCTACAAAAAGCTGGTCGAACTCGCGCCGTTGATCCAGGGCTCCTGCAAGCGCCAGCAGGGTTTTTCCGGTACCTGCAACACCCTGGAGGGTAACTAACTTTACATCAGGATTCAGAATGGCATGCAGGGCAAAAACTTGCTCGGCATTGCGTGGGGTTATCCTTTGTACTGTTTGTTTTTCAATGCGCCGGATGCGTTTTTCTAAGGCATTATAGAAAGCAAGGACAGAAGTTTTTCCATCCGAAAGAATGAAATAATGATTTGGGACAGGCTCCGAAACACCTATTTCAGAAGGGTCGCAAAAACCAAAGTTATACAATTGTTCAATGGCTTCGGTTGATACTTTAGTTAAATGAGATTTGCCAGTATAAAGGTCATCAATGTTTTTAACCTTCCCTGTTTCGAAATCTTCGGCACAAAGATTTAAGGATTTAGCCTTCAGGCGGAGGTTTATGTCTTTCGAAACCAGGATCACCTTTCGGTCGGGATACTCTCGTGTTATTTGAAGTGCAGTATTTAATATCCTGTGGTCTGGCTTGTCTTCCCCAAATACATTGATAGCATCCAGTCCGTTTGGCTGGTTCATAAAAACCTTTATTCTTCCACCCTTGTTGTTTCCAACCGCTACCCAATCCTGCAGCGAGGAGTTGGCCGAGAGGGAATCGAGTATCCTTGTAAACTCCCTTGCTTCAAAGTTCTTGGTATCGTTTCCTTTTTTAAACTGGTCAAGCTCTTCGAGTACGGTTATTGGAAGGGCTACATCGTTATCCTCAAAGCTTACCAGGGCCGAATGGTTGTATATAATTACCGATGTGTCGAGAACAAAAATTTTCGATTTTTTACGCTGGCCCGATTTTTGTTTCTTTAGAACTTTCGGTTCGTCAGCGAAACCTGTTGAGTTTTCCATTAATTAATTTTTTTTTGGCAAAGAGAGTGTTTCTTCGCTAAAAAGCATTTCATTCGGGTTTAGGTTTAAACAAAGATTATCAGAATAACCTAAAGCACCTTCGAACGGGACTTTATAGCAATCTGCAAAGGTATGGAGTAATTGTCTTTGAAAAAAAATTATATCATGGCAATGTAAATTTTAAAAAATATCGGAGGAATTTTTCTGTTTTAATTTTTTTGTAATTTAGCACCCTAAAAATAAAGCCCTTATTTCTGATTAGGGAGAGGTGGCCGAGTGGTCGAAGGCGCACGCCTGGAAAGTGTGTATACCTCAAAAGGGTATCGAGGGTTCGAATCCCTCTCTCTCCGCCAACTTCACCCTAAAAGCAAATTAAGTTTTAATTTTTTTCTCTTAAACAAAAACCAACAGATCAGTTATGAAAAAATTATTCGCCTTGTTGACTGTCGCCGGTATGCTTACCTTTATAATGAGCGCCACAGTTATTGCCCAGGAAGTTACTCCCCAGGCAACCCCTGAAGTAACCGAACCCGTAGTTGAAGAGCCAGCACCTGCTGAAGTCCTGCTGCAAGAAGTAGTTCCTGCTGAAGAGGATTTGTCGTTTCACTTTGTTCTTAAAGAAAGATTCATTGAGGGTGGCGCCGGCTTTATGAGTGTTATTCTTTTGTGCCTTATTATAGGTTTAGGTTTGAGCATTGAAAGGATAATTTACCTTAACCTTTCGAGCACCAACACTGCCAAATTGCTCAATAAGGTTGAATCCGCGCTAAAAAATGGCGGCTTAGAGGCTGCCAAGGAAGTATGCAGAAGTACGCGCGGACCGGTTGCCAGCATTTACTATCAGGGTCTTGAAAGATACAACGAAGGCATGGAAGTTGTCGAAAAGTCAGTGGTTTCCTATGGTAGCGTGTTAATGGGCCGCATGGAACTTAACCTGTCATGGATTTCGCTGTTTATCGCAATTGCTCCAATGCTTGGGTTTATGGGAACGGTAATCGGAATGATCGATGCTTTCGATGCTATTGCAGCCGCCGGTGATATAAGCCCCACTATCGTTGCAGATGGTATTAAAGTAGCTCTTCTTACAACTGTATTTGGCCTGATTGTTGCTGTAATTCTTCAGGTTTTTTACAATTACATCATCAGCAAAATAGACACTCTGGTTAACACCATGGAAGATTCAACCATTTCATTCATGGACATTCTTATCAGATACAAAAAATAATTTTAACAATCGAAAATTATGAGCGATACATTGATCAGCATCGGGTTGTATGTAACGTATTTCCTGGTCGTGTTAGCGGTGGTTTCGACGGTCGTTTTTGGCCTGATGCAAATTGTCAGGAATTTCAAAAAGGCTAAAGGAGCGTTGGTTGGAATGGCTGTTTTGATTGTTATAATTATAATATCATTAGCATTAAGCACAGGAGAACCATACCCCGCATTTAATATAGGAGAAAACGCTTCAAGATGGATTGGTGCAGGTATTACTTCCACCTTTATCCTTGCAGGCCTTGGCCTGATTGCAGGTATTTATACCGAAATTTCAAAAATGTTTAAATAATTCAAAATCCTAAGAGGAGATACTATTATGGCAAGATTGAATCCCGAAATTAATGCCGGTTCAATGGCCGACATAGCCTTCCTCCTGCTTATCTTCTTCCTGGTTACAACTACTATGGACGTTGATACAGGAATTATGAGAATGCTGCCGCCGCCCATTGATCCCAATGCTCCTCCTCCTCCAGAAATTAAGGAAAGGAATGTTTTTGTTGTCCTGATTGACTTTCAGGATCGTCTTCTTGTTGAGGGTCAGCGGGGAAATCTTTATACCCTGCGCCAACAGACAAAGGAGTGGTTGGTAAATGCAAACAACGATCCCAACAAACCCGAGAGACGAGCAGAGTATATCGAAAACCTCGGCGAGATGGAGATATCAAGGGGCGTCATTTCGCTCCAGAACGACAAGGGTACAACCTATGAAATGTACATTGCTGTGCAGAA
>DATIKK010000239.1:0-3270 GCA_035477635.1 Bacteroidales bacterium
CTGTCGCAAACATGAACAACCTGAAGACATTAATGGAAGACAGCCGTGAGTTTGCCAGCCGCCATATTCCGAAAGCTACTGCCATAAATGAAGAAATGATTTTTGACGAACAAAGGAGGGTCTTCGGGGTGCTTTACCAGATACAAGGCAGGGATGTGGCGTCGCCGCTGCAGTTTTTTGTTACTGACAGCCTGAATCACTTCCTTCGTGGTTCACTGTATTTTAATGTAACACCCAACAACGATTCCCTCGCTCCCGTCATCAGGTTCCTTGAGTACGATATCAGGCATATTTTGGAAACCTTGCACTGGGAGTAATTTGAGGGTTATATTGGCTCATAACCTTTAAAGTTCGAAAGCATATTTTGAGCAGTACTAATTTCGACATAACTTGGACCCGACTTCTTGCCAAAGTTTCCAGCCATTACAGCAATAAGGTCTTCGGGCAGTATTTCATTTTGCTCAATAAGGCGTGTAAGGGTAGCTCGGGTAAATTCTTTTTTCGAAACACTTACTTCCATAAAGTCAGCATAAACACCATAGTTTAGCGCCAATTCCCGCACCACCCTCGAATCGTAACACTGGGCATAAATCGGGGTTTTACCCCTGAATGCCGAAAGGTATCTTGCGGTTTTTCCTGTATCTGTATCGGTAATAATGGCTTTCACCTTTAGCTTTTCGGTTGAGCGCACGGCCATTTGTGAAAGAAATACAGAAATATTATTGTCGTGGGGAAGCACATTGCTGTCCAACTGGAACGGCTTGCTGTTTTCGGCTTCTCTTGCTGTTTTCGTCATAATTTTTACAGCCTCCACAGGATAGTTGCCAAAAGCAGTTTCACCGCTCAGCATAATTGCATCGGCTCCCGAAAAAATCGCAGTTGCAATGTCGCTTACCTCTGCCCGGGTTGGTCTGGGGTTTAGTATCATCGAATGCAGCATTTGCGTTGCTACTATTACCGATTTTTTGTTGTTAATGCATGTTTTAATCAATTCGGCCTGTATTCCGGGAATTCGCTCCGCGGGTACTTCAATGGCAAGATCTCCCCTTGCTACCATTATGCCGTAAACATGAGGAAGAATCTGGCCAATATTGTCAATTCCCTGCTGATTTTCAATCTTGGCAATAATTTTTATTGGGCTTTTGTATTTGTCGAGAATTTGTTGAATGTCTAATACATCCTGTGCATTCCTCACAAAGGAGTGGGCAATGTAATCGATCTGGTTTTCGATACCAAACTCGATAAACTCCCTGTCCTTTTGTGTTAATGACGGAAGGTCAATTACTGCCCCTGGAAGGTTTATACTTTTACGCCCTTTAATTACTCCTGAATTGCATACTTTTCCCACAAGATAATCATGGTGTTTTTCCGAAACAACTATTTCAATCTCCCCATCATCGATCATTATCATGCTGCCTTCCTTCAGCAGATCGGCAATCCCCTCAAAGTCAACAAACAGGGTGTTTTCAGCCGAAGGTGTATCCTTTTTCCCTTTAATGATTATCTGTTGACCTGTTTCTACCTCGAGCTGGTTTGGCGATGCATTTGTTCTTACCTCTGGACCTTTGGTGTCGAGCATTACGGCCAGGCGATTTGATACCTTTCTTACATTTTTCAGCAATTCGGCTGCCTGCTGAGGGTTTTGGTGGGCAGTATTAATCCTTACCACATCCATGCCTGAGTCATACAAGTCCTTTAAAAATTCTGGTTCGCAGCGCTTATCTGAAATGGTAGCAACAATTTTTGTTAGTTTGTCCATTTTTATCCTTTTGCAGCAAAATTAATCCTTTGCGTTCAATTCATCCGGGTTTTGTCCACAATAAGTAATTAACGTTTGACCGGCTTGAGTTCCTCAAAAAATATATCCCGGTTTGGAACATCGAAGGTTAATCCCGTAACTTCCATTTTGTTGTTTATGTCAAATTGGAGCGTTCCAAAACCAAACCATGCCTGAGGTTCATCCCATCTAATTTCCCAGGTGTTGAAATGCCAGTGGTGAAGGCTGGCAGAAAGCCCTGGCGAGTGTTCGAAATACAACCGGAGGTTTCCGTCATGGTGCTTAACAGTAATATACCCATAAATTTCAGAATAGAATTTTCCGGCATACGCTTCCAGCTTTAGCCAAGGTTGGGTGTTGGCTACCCTTGTATTGCGGATTTCCGTTATCCTTGCATGTTCAGCAAATTCTCTCTGAGCCCTCGGCAGCATTTCCGCCGACCAGTTACGGGGTGATTTTCCCAGAAGGGTTTCTAATGTGTAGTTGGTGATGGCCCCTATGGGGCTTTTTGCGCCGTTGGTAAGCACAATAACTCCTATTCTTTCTTTCGGGAGCATACGTACTTCCGAAATCATTCCATCAAATCCGCCTGTATGCCCTGCTATAAAATGGCCATGGTAATCGGCAAGCCCCCAGCCCAAACCATAAGCCCTGAAATTTCTGTTGAAATCGTTTGGACGGGTGTGATCAACCAGGAAATTGTTGTGGGGTGTGAAAATCTGGTTAAACTGCCTTGCTGAAATAAGCGTGTCTCCATTCCAAATGCCCTTATTCATATTAAAAATCATCCAACTGGCCATGTCCTTAATGCTGGAAATCAGACCACCCGTGGCAGCAACTTCTTCCCAGTCAACCCATTCAATCACTTCATTTCTGTTGTTTATTCTGGCATGTGGACTGGCAAAATTCCCTTCTGTGGTCAAGTCTTCAAGTTTCACAATTGTTCGGTCCATCCCCAAGGGTTCAAGGATTCGTTCCCGCACATTTTCTTCCCAACTTTTGCCCGTTACTTTTTCAATAACCTCGCCGGCAACTATGTACATTAAGTTGGAATACCCATAACCAGCCCTGAACTCAAATGCCATTGGAAGGTGTTCGAGCCTGCGGATAATTTCTTCGGAGGTTTTATTGCTTTTGTACCATATTACATCCCCGCTGAAGGTACCAAATCCTATCCTGTGGCAAAGCAGGTCTGCAATGGTTGCCTGGCTGGTAATCCAAGGGTCGTTGAGGGTAAAATAAGGCAGGTGGTACTTTACTTTATCTTCCCATGAGAGCAACCCATCGTCAACAAGCATACCGATAAGGGTTGCCGTAACAGCCTTGGTGTTGGATGCAACTGCAAACAAAGTGTTTGCATCGGGTGCCTCTGCTTTTCCCAGTTCCTTCACACCGTATCCTTTGCTAAATACCAGATTGCCATCGTAAACTATACCTATGGTCATTCCCGGTAAATCCCAATCTACAAGTACCTGGCTGAAGTAAGCATCAAG
>DATIKK010000240.1:0-8329 GCA_035477635.1 Bacteroidales bacterium
CAAGTTGAATTTTGTGTAACTTGGCTTACAACTTTTCGCATTCAAATTTTTATTGTTTCGGGTATTTATAGAAGGGAATTGTTTAATGGATCTAGTTGTAAATGCTACCCGCAGCACGTTTGGCATCGAGTTTCTATATTCAGAAGGAGTTTTGCGTTTTTCGGGAGATTCATATCCCGAAAATTCCAGTGAGTTTTTCGAGCCATTATTAAGGTGGATTGAAAACTTTACCAGAGTTCCTCATCCAAAAGTTTCTGTCGAGTTTAATGTTAACTATTTCAACACCAACTCTTCGAAGTATCTTTTCCAAATTTTGTCCTTGCTGAAAAAGTATCAGTCAGAAGGCAATTATTTACAATTTGTGTGGTTTAATAAAGAACCCGGCGACGAAATGCTTGAAACATGGCTGGAAATGATGGAGGAGCTTGAACTGGATTATACAACACAACAGGTTTAATATTTTTGGGAATTTCGGCATATATTTCTGAAACTTGCTTTTAAATAATTTGGTAATGACTAAAAAATAATTGTCATGGAACAAAACACTTTAGAAATCAAAGACCACGAAGAGGTGTTTGAGTTTACCAGTATCCGCGAGCTGGTAAACCAAACACTTAATAAGGATTTTGGCGGGCATAATTTCGAAAACCATGTTTCTACGGGTTTTCATTTGCTCGATAAGGTAACAGGCGGATTTTACAAAGGTAAACTTCATACCGTGGCGGTTAAACCAGGAATGGGCAAGACCGCATTTTTATTATCAGTGGCCAACAATTTGGCTATAAAGAACCATTATTCGGTTGCTATTTTTTCTTCGGAGCGTTCGGGTCAGAAAATTACAACCCGGTTGATAGAAAGCGAAACCGGTATGTCAGTCGACAGGCTTATAAATGGTTCAATGAAAGCCAGCGAACGCGATCATGCTAACTCGTTAGTTGGCGGGATTGCCAAAGCTAAAATCTTCCTCGATGATACCCAATCGCTTTCAATAAGCGACATAGCCAAACGGTTGAAGCAATTGAAACGCAAACATGGGGTTGACCTGGTAATTATTGACTACCTCGAACTTCTTATTTCCGGCATTGTTGACAATGAAAGCCGCCAGGAACAACTCTCAGCGATTGTATTGCATCTTAGAGAGATTGCCAGGGAATTGAACATTCCAGTTTTGTTATTTTCGCAAACAGGGTCAACCGCAGGCTTTATGCAAAAAATTTCGACTAAAGACCTGCCGGTATATCTGGCCGAATTATCAGATTCACTAATGATTTTGCACCGGAGTGATTTATATCACCCCAAAAGGAATGGCTCGGTTACTAACGAGGTTGAGTTGATCGTTGTAAAACATCCGGATATTTCAGGGCCTGTTCCTGTAAAGCTTGCTTTTATTGAAAGCACTGCAAAATTTGTGGATTTGCAGTGATAATCATTTTAAGGAGTTTTCATTAGCGGGGAGTATAATCCCGGTTGGGTTTATTAGTAAAGATTAAAAATCAAAATGTTTTAAACGTGTAAAAAGTGGCTTTATATTCTGAAAACCAGGTAAAAGACGAGGCGCTTCTGGAGGTTGCGAAAAAGATGATGATTGCTGCCCGAACAGCGCCAAAAGGCCGGGGTGTTGACAATCTGGGAATTGCAATTGTAACAGGTAGCGAACTCGAGAAGCTTTGCCTTGAAACCATTGCTGTGGGAGAAAGGGAAAACAATGCAACCTTTTTCCGCGATGGAAACAATGTGCTTAACTCCTCGGGTGTTTTACTTCTAATCGGGACAAGGATAAAACCTCTTGGCCTGAAATTATGCGGATTGTGCGGGTTTGGCGATTGCACAGGGAAGGAACAATATCCTGACACACCATGTATCTTTAATACTTCCGACCTTGGCACGGCTACCGGTTCGGCAGTTGCCCTGGCAGCCGACCACCGGGTCGATACAAGAATAATGTACACACTGGGCTATGCTGCTGTCAGATTACAATTATTAGGCCCCGATTACAAAATTGCCTACGGGATACCCTTGAGTGCGCTTTCAAAAAATCCTTTCTTCGACAGAAAATAGGTTTTTCTGAAGAGTGCCAAAGTCCTGAAGGGCAAGGAAATAGCTTTGTATTTCAAACAATTAGCCCTAAATTGTGTTAACATTTAAAACTACAGGAATATTTTTCAACCGTAATTAAAAAAATCCTTTTAATGAAGCGAAGTACAAACCTGGTAACCTTTGCAGGAAAGCCTGTTACCTTAAGGGGAAAACTTGTAACTGCCGGCAGTCCTGCCAAGAATTTTATTGCTGTTGGTAATGACTTAAAATTGGTGAGTTTAAGTGATTTTAAGGGCAAAGTACGCATTATTTCATCTGTCCCCAGTCTCGACACCGGGGTATGCGCCTCTCAAACAATTCGCTTCAACCAGGAAGCAGCCGGATTAAAAAACACTCAGGTTATAACCATTTCGTGCGATCTGCCTTTTGCGCAAAAGCGCTTCTGTGCTTCGCAGGAAATAGACAAAATTGTAACATTATCCGACCATAAGGATGTTGACTTTGGAGTCAAGTACGGGTTTTTGATCGAGGAGCTTCGGTTGCTTGCAAGGGGTGTGATAATTATTGATAAAGATGACATTGTAAGTTATGTTGAGCTTGTTAAGGAAATTTCAGAGCACCCTGATTATGAAAAAGCGTTGGAAGTTGCAAGAAGTTTGAGTTAAGCCTGTTCTCCAGGTATAAATGCAACAAGAGGGTGGCCCAAAAAGCAAGGCTTTGTAAATTCATTTACTTTCCTTTGCTGTTCGAATATAATGTGATATTCTGTGTATCAATGTGCAACAAATCTCACAGAGTATCGCAGTGTTCATCATAGAGTTTCACAGTGTACTTTTCAGCCACCCTCATGCAATTTACGGGCTAACAAAAAAGAGCAGCATCACTGGTTTACCTGTGATGTCTTTGGTGTTACTGATAGCTTTCAATAGGCTCGCAAGTACATACAAGGTTTCGATCGCCATAGGCATTGTCGATACGCGTTACGGGTGTAAAGTATTTAGTGTCGTAAAGCCAGGGCAGGGGGAAGGCAGCCTTTTCGCGGCTGTAGGGGAAGTCCCAATGAGTTGAGCATACCTGTTTAGCCGTGTGTGGTGAATTTTTCAACACATTCGAATCTTTTGCAGCTATACCTTTTTCTATTTCGCTGATTTCTTCCCTGATGGCTATCATAGCCTCTACAAAACGGTTTAGCTCAGATAATGGCTCGCTTTCTGTTGGCTCCACCATTAAAGTACCGGGAACGGGGAAAGCAACCGTTGGCGCATGAAAGCCATAATCCATAAGGCGTTTGGCAATATCAATGGCATCAATGTCGGCCAGTGGTTTAAATGGATTGCAATCGAGAATCATTTCGTGGGCCACTGTTCCGTTTACTCCGGTATAAAGAACCGGGTAATGGTTTTCGAGCGATGCTTTTAGGTAATTTGCGCTGAGAATGGCCATGCGGGTAGCTTCGGTCAGACCCCCGCCTCCCAACATTTTAATATAACCATAGGAAATGGTCAGAATCAAGGCGCTTCCAAAAGGTGCAGCCGAAACTGCCGGAATACCTTTTTCGCCGCCAGTAACGACCTGGGTGTGATTTGGCAGGAATGGAAGCAGATGTGCAGCAACTCCTATAGGACCCATGCCAGGACCTCCTCCTCCGTGAGGTATGGCAAATGTTTTATGAAGGTTAAGGTGGCAAACGTCGGCACCGCAGATTACGGGATTCGTCAGCCCAACCTGTGCATTCATATTGGCGCCGTCCATATATACCTGCCCGCCGTTATCATGCACCAATTGGGTAATCTCCAGAATATCTTCTTCAAACACACCGTGGGTCGAAGGATAGGTAACCATTATTGCAGCGAGAAAGTCTTTGTGCTCCTGCAGCTTGATTTTAAGGTCGATCACATCAATGTTGCCCTGTTCGTTGCATTTTACTACCACAACCTTCATACCTGCCATAACTGCGCTTGCGGGATTGGTGCCGTGAGCCGAAGAAGGTATAAGTGCAACATTTCGATGCCCCTCTCCGCGACTTTCGTGATAAGCCCGAATTACCTTGAGTCCGGCATATTCGCCCGAAGCTCCCGAATTGGGCATAAAACTGAAACCTGAAAAACCGGTAATTTCACAAAGGTCTTTTTCGAGTTGGCTTATCAATTCATGGTATCCAGCTGCTTGGTCGGACGGAACAAATGGATGTATGCTTCCAAACTCAGGCCAACTTAAGGCAAACATTTCACTTGCTGCATTGAGCTTCATTGTGCACGATCCCAACGGTATCATGCTGCGGTTCAAGGCAAGATCGCGGTTTTCGAGCCTTTTAAGGTAGCGCATCATATCAGTTTCAGAATGATACGTGTTGAAAACCGGATGGGTGAGAAAGCGGGTTTGCCGGACAAGTTCCTCAGGGATAGAGGTGGTATTTACTGAGTGTGCCTGGAAGCTGTTTATGGTCTCAAATCCTTTTCCGGCAGTTTTGGCAAACACCTCAATCAGGTCGTTGACGTCATTGTTGGAAGTGGTTTCGTCGAGGCTTATGCCTACCAGTTTTTCGTCTATTTTTCTTAGATTGATATGTTTTTCGAGAGCAAAGGCAAGAACCGTATTTACTGAAACACTTTCAGGGAGTTCGATCAATAAGGTATCAAAATAGTGCGGATTAACTTGCTTATAGCCTATTTTTTCCAAAGCTGAAGCTAAACCCCTGGCCAAAAGGTTTATTTTCCCGGCAATTTGTTTCAGTCCTTCAGGTCCGTGATAAGCTGCATATGTTGCTGCCATTATGGCAAGCAAAGCCTGTGCGGTACAAATGTTTGAGGTTGCTTTTTCGCGTTTTATATGTTGCTCGCGCGTTTGAAGAGCCATCCTGAGAGCATATGTTCCTGAAGCATCAACAGATACTCCTATAATCCTGCCCGGAATCAGCCTTTTGAATTCTTCTTTTGTTGAAAAAAAGCCTGCATGTGGTCCGCCATATCCCATAGGAATACCAAATCGCTGCGAAGATCCTACCACCACATCGGCGCCCCATTCGCCAGGAGGAGTCAGCAATACGAGGCTAAGCAGGTCGGCTGCAACTACCGTTCTTACCCCCGCTGCCTGAGCTTTCTTAATAAACGGTTTGTAATTGTTTATTTTGCCCCTTTCGTTTGGATATTGAACCAGGGCTCCAAAAAAACTTTCGTTAAAGGTGATTTCATCCGAACAACCAATTACCAGTTCTATTCCAAGAGACTTAGCCCGTATCGTTAAAATATCGATGGTTTGCGGAAATACCCGCATTGAAACAAAAAACCTGTTTGCTCCAGCCTTAATGGCTTCCTTTGATCGGGCATTGAAGAGCATTATCATTGCCTCTGCTGCTGCCGTACCTTCGTCTAATAGTGAGGCATTGGCGATCTCCATCCCGGTCAGGTCAGAAATCAGAGTTTGAAAACTCAGCAAGGCTTCCAGTCTCCCTTGCGATATTTCTGCCTGGTAAGGAGTATAAGCTGTGTACCAGCCCGGATTTTCAAGAATATTTCGCTGAATTACTCCCGGAAGGATGGTATTGTAGTATCCGAGGCCTATGAAACTTCGGTAAATTTTGTTTTTTGCCCCGATGGTACGCATATGCATCAAATATTCAAACTCATTCATGCCATCGGGTATATTAAGGTTTTTATTTAGCCGGATTGAAGCCGGAATGGTTTTTCCGATAAGATCATCGAGGCTCGAAAATCCTGTCTTTTTCAGCATAATAGCCTTATCCTCAACACTTAAGCCAACATGACGTTGAATAAAATTATTTGAGATCATAATATATGAAGTTTTATGGTTTTTGAAATTTTCCAGGCTTTGAAACTTGGCCAAAACATCCAGGCTTTGAGGTTAAAAACCTGCAGGGTGATAGTGCTTTAACAAATGTAACAATTAAAATAAACTTATTGTTTCAAAAGGATTTGGTATTCCGGATGGATCAAAAAAACCTGCCATTGACTGGCAGGTTGGGGTTATTTATTTATCAATTTCCTTGTAAAATTTCTCCCGGCATGCAAAGCTTTAAGGTTCATGTTCACGGTTTCTCCACCTTTAGGGCCGAAAATGACCCTTATTGCGTTTTCGAGTAATTCAAATTCTACTTTGATAAATGGTGAGGCCGCCCCCAGGATTACCATATTGGCTGCTTTGACACTGCCCAGCTCCGCGGCAATTTGATCAGCATTCAACGTTACCTGTTTTTCTAAGGATTTAATCTCCTCAATTAGCTTTTTCTCGTCGGGATATTTGGCAATATTTACAAAAGGTTTGGTATTGGTTACGAGCCAGCCGCTTTTACTCAGGAATGGAAGGTAGCGAAGTCCTTCCATAGGTTCGACAGAGATTATTAAATCGGCTTTGCCTTTTGGGATCAGGTCGGAGGCAATTTCTTTATCCGATATTCTTAGATGTGATTGCACATCGCCACCTCTCTGGCTCATCCCATGAACTTCGGACTGCTTTATAATAAGGCCCGATTCTATGGCTGCATATCCTATAGTAGAGGCAATAGAGAGTATCCCTTGACCTCCTACACCGGCTATAATAATATCGTTATTCATCCGTAAATATAATTTTAGGTTAGTTAATTGCCTTTTACCATAGTTTTTTCCTTGAATTTTAGACGCATCTTCTTGTTGAGAGTTTGTATGCACTCCCTCCTGGGAATTATAACCGAAACGCCATTGTATTCAATTTCTTCTTTCAGAATCTTTACATTTTCCTCGTGTTGATTATGTAAAGGCTTCAAAACGCGGATATGTTCATCCTCAACGCCCAGCCCTCTGCAAATATCCTCAATTTTACCCAAAGCCGATGAAGGCTGTCCGCCGGTCATTCCGGTAGTTTCGTTGTCGAGAATTATTACGGTGATGTTCGATTTGTCGTTCACGGCATCGAGCAGACCGGTCATACCCGAATGTGTAAAAGTACTGTCGCCCAGAACAGCAATAGCAGGCTTAAGTCCTGCATCTGCTGCTCCTTTTGCCATAGTGATTGATGCCCCCATATCAACGCAGGAGTTGATAGATTCAAAAGGTGGAAGTGCGCTCAGAGTGTAGCATCCTATATCAGAAAAAACGCGGCCTTTGCCGTATATTTCAAGAACCTCGTTCAGGGCATTGAAGCTGTCGATATGCGAACAACCCCGGCAAAGTGATGGAGGACGAGCCTCTACGATTGATGGAAGAAGGTTTTGATCAGGTATTGCCATGCCCAAACCGGAAGCCACCTCATTAGGATTCAATTCGCCGGTACGTACCAATGTGCCATCCAACCTCCCTTTTACAGGTTTTCCTAAACCAAGAAAACCTTTCAGCATTTCTTCCACTACCGGATATCCTTCCTCAAGTACCAACAAACTATCACATTCTTCATAAATCCTTCTGATATGGCCTTCGGGAAGCGGATATTGTGCCACTTTTACCACCGGATAGGGAACAATACGGTCGGAAAAATTTTCCATTAAATAATTGTAGGCAAGGCCGCAGGCTATAATTCCCATACTGCGGTCCTTTCCCGATATATAGGTGTTGAAAACCGACAGTTGGGCCTCCTCCTGAAATGCCGGTTGGTTGCCCACCAGTTTGTTGTATTGCTTCCGGGCTATCGAAGGAAGAAGTACAAATTGGGTCCTGTCTTGCGGAAGGCATAATTGATTCTGATTGCGCATTAGTTTCCGCACAACCCCGGCACGGGAGTGAGCCAGGCGGGTTGTAATACGGATCATGACAGGGATTTTATACTTTTCCGAAAGGTCGAACCCATAATGCACCATATCATAAGCCTCCTGCTGGTTTGAAGGTTCCAAAACCGGCACCATGGCAAATTTTCCATAAATGCGCGAATCCTGCTCGTTTTGTGATGAGTGCATGGAGGGGTCGTCGGCCACAACAAATAAAATCCCACCATTAGCCCCGGTGATGGCAGAATTTAAAAAAATATCGGCTGCAACATTGAGTCCTACGTGCTTCATACAGGTCATTGCCCGCTTACCGGCATATGACATCCCAAGGGCGGCCTCGGCCGCAGTTTTTTCATTTGCACACCATGCTGCGACAATTCCTATTTTATGAGCTTCCTTCGAATTTCTGACAAATTCGGTAATTTCGGTGGAGGGAGTTCCCGGATAAGAAAATATGCCAGACATGCCTGCATCTATCCCTGCCTGTGCTATTGCCTCATCACCCAGTAACAATACTTTTTGCATACAACTATATTGGTTTTATTTTTTTGGATTGAAATTTGCTGTACGCAAAACTAAATAAATTTTAACAGGAGCCTT
>DATIKK010000241.1:0-1955 GCA_035477635.1 Bacteroidales bacterium
CCGGCACTGAAACACAACCATCGCTGGTGTTCACAACCGAGGAAATTATATATTTTCAGCAGCTTATCCGCCGCATACCGGTGGCCGACAATGTGTATGACTATGCAGTAAAGCTGGTTTCCAGAACACGCCCCGGGACAAAAGAAGCCACCCGCGAGGTAAATGAATACATTGCATGGGGAGCAGGACCGCGCGCTTCGCAATATCTGATTATCGGAGCCAAATGCCATGGTGCCATTTCGGGCAAGTATTCTCCAGATATTGAAGATATAGAAGCTGTTGCCGAAGACATCCTGCGCCACCGTCTTGTACGTAATTATAAAGCAGAAGCCGACAGTATTGGCGTTGAAGCAATTATAAAAGGCCTGTTAGCCTGATTAAATCATTCATAACAATATCATAGATTTATCATAGCCTACGGTTTAAACCGTGTGCTATGAATGGGATATATAATATTTTCAATGGTTTTAACCATTTTCACCTGTTTTCCGCACTTTTTTTGCAACACCCACATAAAGCACTGTAAATCAGTTTTTATTTTTTATATTTGGGTGTTGCAAAATTTTCAGTATGTTTGTCAGAAAGTTAAAGAATCGCTCTGGAAGCATTTCTGTACAAGTAATTCAGAAGCTACGGGGTAAGTATAAAGTAATAAAAACAGTAGGGTGCGCCACCACGCAGCGCAAAACTGAGGAGCTTGTCCATTTGGCTAAACAGGAAATCGAAAAACTTTCCCAACAGCCCAATCTGTTTGGGAGTGAAACAGATGTCACCGTAGATCAGGTATTTGCAGCCTTGCAAAATGCTAATATTCGCACGGTGGGGTCCGGAAATTACTTTTGGAAGGATTTATGATAACATTGGTTTCGGGGCTATCGACGAATCCATTTTTAGACATCTGGTCATCTCTCGTATCGCTTTCCCCTTGAGCAAGCTTAAAACGGTTGATTATCTCCATCGCTATGAAGGAAAAAGCCTTGATATAGATACCGTTTATCGGTTCCTGGATAAACTAAACAGCAAGCTTAAACCAGATGTTGAGCGAATTGCCTTTACTCACACACAAAAGGTTTTGAAAGGCAATATCAGCGTTGTTTTCTATGATTTGACCACGCTTTATTTTGAAGCAAGCGATGAGGACGACTTGCGCAAAACCGGTTTTAACAAAGATGGGAAGCATCAATGTCCGCAAATCTACATTGGTCTTTTAGTTGGACTAGGTGGTTATGCTATTGGATATGACATTTTTGAAGGTAATGCCTATGAAGGACATACCCTAATCCCTTTCCTTGAAAAAATGAGCCTGAAGTTCAACTTGGATAAACCTGTTGTGATTGCCGACTCTGGTTTGCTTTCTAAAAGCAACATTACAGCCCTTGAAGAAAACGGCTACGAATACATACTCGGCGCCAGGATCAAGAATGAAAATGAAAGCGTAAAATCACAAATTCTGGCCGTTGAATTAAGCGATGGAATGACCTGCTGTATTTCAAAGGGGGAAGCTCAGCGCCTGATCATCCATCACTCGAAAATCAGAGCCCGCAAGGATGCTTATAACCGAGACCGGGGGCTCAAAAGGCTTGAGGATAAAATAAAAAGAGGGCGGTTAACCAAGGCCAACATCAACAATCGAGGCTACAACAAATATCTTAAGCTCCAAGGCGATGTAAGGGTAAATATTGATTATGAAAAATACCATCGTGATGCAAGTTGGGATGGACTAAAGGGTTATCTGACAAACACCAAATTGAGCGACACTCAGGTTATTGAAAATTATGGAAACCTTTGGCATATAGAGAGAGCTTTTCGTATGTCAAAAACAGATCTCAGGATAAGGCCAATCTACCATAGACTACGACATAGAATTGAGGCGCACATCTGTATTGCTTTTACAGCATATTGCATTTACAAAGAGTTGGAAAGGATACTCAAGCTTGAAAAATCAACATTATCAC
>DATIKK010000242.1:0-4692 GCA_035477635.1 Bacteroidales bacterium
CCTGTGGACAATTCCCATTTTGATGCGAAACGGCATTAAAGTTAGCAGTTCGATTCGCAGGCTTAGGCATCCAGATGGAACCTTGTTTCCTGGCAAGCCATTCAGGTGGCAGGCCGGCAGAAATGAAATGTGGGAGTTTCCTCTGGCAAGCGCAAGGGTAGGAGGCATTTCCCTTCATTATGCCGGAAGTGGTCATTTCAGGCTTTTGCCCGATTTTATGATACAATATTTCACCCGGAAGGCGGATTACAATATGTATTATTTTCATCCGCGCGATTTCGACGATAATCCCCAAAGGTCGCCAAGGCTTTCTCCTTTACGGAATTTCAAAAACGCTTTCAGGACCAAAAGCGCCCTCCGCCGCCTGGAGAAATTAATTGAAAAGAATGATTTTATCTCCCTGTCGGAAGCTTTGAATCGCCTGAAAGATTATGAAAAAATAACCCTGCCCGGGAACATCCCTGCACCATAAAATTTTAAATCCAACAAACAGGTCGCCCCTGCGGGGCTAATGTGGTTGGTTGATAATCTCGATTTTCAAAAAGGTTGTTCCTGCGGGGCTATTTGGGTGCGGTTATAATTTCTCCGGTGTTTTCCGGCCTTATTTTAGCCGTAATACTTGAGGTACCATTCAACAAACCTCTTGATTCCTAATTGTACGGGTGTTGCCGGCTTGTAATCAAAATGTTGCTCAAGGGCGCTTGTATCGGCCCATGTAGCCGGAACGTCGCCTGGCTGCAAAGGCAACAAATTAATAATGGCTTTCCTGCCAAGCTCATTTTCAAGAGCATTAACAAAATCCATGAGCCTTACAGGACTGTTGTTTCCGATATTATAAATGCGGAATGGGGCCAATGAACTTGCAGGATCGGGCTGGCTGCTGTTCCAACCTTTGTTGGGTGTTGCCGGATTTTTCATGATCCGCATTATCCCTTCTACAAGGTCGTCAATGTAAGTGAAATCGCGCATCATATTGCCGTGATTAAACACGTTGATTGGTTCTCCGGCAAGTATGGCTCTCGTAAAAATGAAAAGAGCCATATCAGGGCGGCCCCATGGCCCGTAAGCTGTGAAAAAGCGAAGTCCGGTTGATGGTACTCCAAAAAGATGACTGTATGTATGAGCCATCAGTTCGTTGGTTTTTTTTGAAACACCGTAGAGGCTTACCGGGTGGTCAACTCCCTGGCTCACCGAAAACGGCATCTGAGTGTTCATGCCATATACCGAACTGGAAGAAGCATAAACCAAATGTTTTACAGGGAATGCACGGCAAGCTTCCAGAAGATTCAGGGTGCCGGTGATGTTGGAATCAATATAAACCTGAGGATTGGTAAGAGAGTACCTCACTCCGGCCTGAGCCGCAAGATGCACCACATAGTCGAACCCCTCGCTGGCGAAAAGCCTTTTTAAAAATCCTGCTTCCATCAGATCTGCCCTGATAAACCGATATTCAGGAAACACCGAGCTTTGAACCATAATGGCGTTGATGTTTAAAGAACCGGGCTTTGAACGGCTTTCTTGTATTTGGTCATGCAGCAAAGGTTTCTTCACAATGGCTCCACGGGAAATACCCGTAACCTCAAGCCTTGAATACTTGAGATTTATGTCGTAATAATCGTTAATGTTGTCGAGCCCCACCACCTGGTATCCGTCAGCCAGAAGTCGCTGCGCCAGGTGAAATCCAATAAACCCTGCCGTACCGGTGATAAGGATTTTTTCAGGTTGCATGATTTGCATTATAATTTCAAACTATCAAAGCTCCTTCGAGAAACTGACTATTAAAATATTTTCCCCGGATTTAAGGCAGAAAAGACCAGGTGAAATTATAAAGCCTCCTGCTAATTCTTTGCAAAACACCAAATCAGGAAAATCCTGGCTAAAATAGTGGTTTATTTTAAATTTATTCACTTTTCCACGATAACTGTATCTTTGATGCATGGGGTCATTCCGGAGAATTTAAGGAATAAATCCGGAAGACGACAATTGAAAGATGATTTTTCCGCTCAAAGATGTTGAAATAAAGTTTGTTCAGGAGGTGCCTTTTCTGGCCGCTCCTTTATATTCGTGCGATTCAATGCAGGTAAGCCCTGACCAGTGCCGTATGGAGATACCAGGAATTGGGGTGTTTTACATTGTTGATGGCCGCGAAATTTGGTGCGCTTCCGAGGCTGGTGTTGACCATAGGCATTTGGAGGCGCACATGGGCGGGTTTCCGGTTGCCGCAGTGCTACATCAGAGAGGAATGCTGCATTTTCATGCCTCAAGCTTTGTTTGGAGGGACAAGGGAATACTGTTGTTTGGGCAGAGCGGGGCTGGCAAATCGTCACTTGCCGCAGCATTCCACATGGCCGGAGCCATCATACTCTCCGATGACCTCTCACCAATAGAGTTTTCGGATGGAGCGCCATACATAATACCTATAGGATATCCCGTCAGACTTAGACCGGAGATTTTGTGCCAATTCAACCTCAAAGAGAATCAATTAAAAGTCGCCAATGCCTTTACAGGAAAGGTAATCCTGAACACAGGCAACATCCCGGAACAAAACCACCGGTTGGATATAATGGTTTATCTTGAAAAGCACAACGGGAGTGAGTTTCAGATTGAAACACCTCCCCCCGACGAACAGTTTGCGCTTCTGCGTAGCGAAATATGCCACTGGGAAATACTAAAGGGAATGCCCGATACTGAGCGGAAATACCTGGCGCAAATATTGGAAATGCTCAAAGCCATTCCCGTTTTGCGCATTCGGCGACCGGAGAACTGCCCGGTTGCCAAATTGCATCGAATTATGGATGAGCATTTGCGATAAAAGAAATTTTGGAAGGCAAATAGAACAATTTATTCTGCATAACCTGTCCCTTTGTTTGCCAAATTATTTATATTTGTACCAAATGCATTACCTGATGTCGCACGGAATGAAAACAATGCCTGTCATTAAAAAAACCTGGACCAAGCCACTGGTTAAAATTATTTCGGTGAAAAAGGACACCTTTAGCGGGACATTGATTACCGATTTCGAAAAAACTTTTGAGCCCGACAGACTAAGACCTTAATTACGAAAAGCGATTAGTTTTTTTATGGCAGGTATCTACCTGTAAGCACATGATATTTGGCCGCGTGTGTTTTGAAGCTCCCGAAAAGAGCTTTTGTTTTTTACAACAAATAAAGCAATCGCTTTCTTTTGCCGATTCAATATTTTTCGCCTTCGGCAAGGAATCGTTTCAGGGAGGTGTCTTTCTAAATTCTCATCTTCCTGAATCACCCACGGATGTAATCCATTATAACGAATTTGAGCAGTTATACGTTGTCGTGTCAGGACAAATCTATAACTGTGCGGAATTAGGACAACTATTGGGGCTAAAAGTTGTGCCCTCCAATCCGGAATTGATCTGCAGGGCGTTTTTGAACTGGGGCCAGGATTTTGTCAAAAGGCTCAACGGTGATTTCGTTGTGGTTATCTATTCAGGGCACCAAAATGAGTTACTTGTTTATCGCGACCATTTAGGTGTGCAACCATTGGCCTGGACACAGCATAATGGCGTGTTTTACTTCTCATCCGACCATCTGAGCCTTTGCAGGGCAATTTATCCGGGTGACAAAATTCAGGTGAATTGGTTTTTAAATCATTTTTTAATAACCAATCGTCTGCTTACAGCACATCACAAAGTAAATAAACTTGCCCCTGGACATTTCATCAGGGTAACTGGTAAGGGAGTCGAAGAGCAAAGGTTCTGGTTTCCTGAAAAGATAAGGCAAAACAATAAACTATCCTATGCCCAGGTTGTATCAGATTTGCATTATCTGGTCAATGACGCTATAGCCATCCGCTCTAATACCCGCTATAAGGCCGGAAGTCATCTCAGCGGAGGTCTTGACTCGGCTCTGGTTGCCGCTTTGGCCAGAATCCATTATGGGTTACAGGAAGTATTTCCGGTATTCTCCTACTCACCGGAAGTCATGGAAACTAATGATCCCGGCAAAGATGAGCGGGACTTGATACGTGAAGCCTCTGTTTATGCTAACCTGCACCCGGTTTTTTTAGCTTTTGAAAAGTCAGAATATTTCGGGATGTTAAAGGACTATTATTTCAACTCCGGCAGCATATATGAGGAAGCCGTCAGGAATAGAGCCAAAGAGCATGGAGTTAATCTGCTGTTTAGCGGTTGGGGGGGCGATGAGTTTATCAGCAAGTCGCCAAGCGGCGTTCTTTCCGACCTTTTTTTCGGCCTTAACTGGAAAACATTATTGAAAAAATTGCCATTCAAAAAACCAAAATCTCTGCTAAAGGAGATTTTGACTGGCGTCATTCTCCCTGCATTTGGCCTTCAGCATCCTGCAAGTTACAAAAGCCACAAAAAATCCCTGCGGTACCTGAAAATGAAATTCTGCCAACACGACAGGAGAGAAATAAAAAGAGCGTTTCATTTCAGATCTCTTAAACAATGGTTTATCAGCGTAATAAGCTCCCATTACCTTGCAGAGCGTTGTGAGGTGTGGTATATTCAGGGGTTAAGGCAGGGAATCGCTTACCGTTTCCCTTTGCTTGACCGGCGAATTGCTGAATACGTTATGCAAGTACCGGCTAAACATTTTGTTAGGGGAGGGGTTGGCCGCAGTATAATGCGCGAAATTTGCAGGCAATATCTTCCCGAAAGGATCTGCGGATGGCAATCAAAAGCCGACCATACC
>DATIKK010000243.1:0-21652 GCA_035477635.1 Bacteroidales bacterium
TGATGTTTCCGGTAATCCCCTTATTTGCCTTCCCAAATGGTTTGTTTACCATAAATTCGAGGCTTAGAAACGGATTTTGTCCTGTTATGCGGGCACTGCAATGAAATGTTTCTTTACGACCATACAATATATGCGATATTCCAGTCGCTTTACCTGTTAATTGTTGGTTGTCGCCGTTTACAAAAAGAAGTCCGTTCTCGTTGCTGACATGATTATAGAGTTCTGTTTTCCCTTTCAATATATTTTCCAAGCTGCCAAACCCCTCGAGATGGGCTTTCCCGATATTTGTAATTAGGCCATAGTCAGGGCAAGCCAAGCCAGAAAGTAGCTCTATTTCACCAACATGATTTGCCCCCATTTCTATAATAGCCATTTGGTGAGATCCATTCAGACGAAGAAGTGTAAGGGGCACTCCTATATGGTTGTTAAGATTGCCCTGGGTGGCTAATGTATTGAAGGTGGTATTCAGAACCGCAAAAACAAGTTCTTTGGTGGTTGTTTTTCCGTTCGATCCTGTAATACCCAGAACCGGAAGGTTAAATTTCTTCCTGTTGTACAAGCTAAGTTGCTGAAGGGTTTCGAGAACATTTTCTACAAGAATTATCTGGTCATTATTCACCCCGGCAGGCTCATCGACTACGGATGCAACACATCCATTTTCCAAAGCCTTTATCGCAAAATGATTTCCATTGTAATTGTTGCCTTTCAGTGCAAAAAAAATTGCTCCGGCAGTAGCTTGTCGGCTGTCGGTGCAAATTGAATTCCCTTGGGTTAACAATTGATAAAGACGTTGTAAAACATTAGAATTAACCATAAAAGCAAATTAAAAAAATCTGAAATGTAAAAGTCGGATGAAAATTAGTTCCGAGCTTGCCTTTATGCAAATTTATTATTGTTTTTTGTTGGTTGCAGCGAACAAAAAAACCCATTTGCAGGCGCAAATGGGTTTAGCCTTTGTAATAAGAATTTAATTTCCAACAGGGCTTCCAACCCTTACCATGGCGCAGCGGAATCCTATATCGTTTGTAGCTTCGTTTTGATCGAGGAATCGACGGTTTCCGGGAACCAACCAATAGGCACGGTCTCTCCAGCTTCCGCCTTTAAACACCCTTGCTTCATTATTGATCAACGTAGTAACATTGTGTTCGTACATGACGCTTGCTGTATCAGGATCTTCCTCAGCAAAGAAAATACTTGACCGTACATCGCCATCTCGCAAATTAATATTGTCTGCCTGGCGGTAGTTTCGGCGCGTGGGATCTACATCGGCTGGCCTGGTTCTTAATCGTCCGAATTCATCCTTTGGGACAGGCCTTCCTTCGGCATCCAATTCAAGTGTTTCAAAAACATTACCGCGGAATGGACGAAGGTCGGTAACTACCTCATGTGAAAGCGGACGATACACATCAAGTACCCATTCATTCACATTGCCGGCCATATTATAGAGGCCGTAATCGTTTGGCCAGTAAGCCAAAACTGGGACAGGCCCTTCGCCACCGTCATTGAGATTTCCTGCAATACCCATGTAATCACCAGCTCTGCGCTGGAAATTAGACATGAAAATACCCATAGTTCTCCTATCGTCGCTTCGTACTGTATTTCCCTCCCAAGGATAATGCCTGCGCCCCACCATTCTTTCATCGATAGTGTTGCCAATCAGGCCAAGGGCTGCAAACTCCCATTCAGCTTCAGTAGGTAATCGGAAGGAGGGAAGCAGTATGCCGTCGGTCCATCGAACCTGCCTTTCGCCGGTTCCTCTTGGATCAAGGTCGCGCATATTTCTTCTTACAAGCCCTTCGTATTGGCCGGCAAGATAGGCTTCGGTATTAAAATTTCTTTCGTTTACCTGGTCAGGATCCCAATCAAGAATTCCTTCCCTGATTAGAATCATTTCGTTTACCCGGTCGGTACGCCAGGCAGCATATTCTGTGGCCTGTACCCAACTTACTCCAACTACCGGATATTCGTGATAAGCCGGATGCCGGAAGTAATTCTGAACAAAGGGTTCGTTAAAGGCAAGCGGATCACGCCAAACCAGCGTATCGGGAAGCGCCCTGCGGTAAACCTCAGGAAATGAAGCGCCAAAAACCCTGCTTATCCAAAAAAGATATTCAAGATAGTCGATGTTTCTCACTTCTGTTTCATCCATATAGAATGAAGAAACCGTAACCCTTCGGGGAATATTGTTCCAGTCGAACATTACATCCTGCTCTGTTCGTCCCATAACGAACGAGCCCCCTTCGATGAATACAAGACCTGGACCGGTTTGCTGTTCCCGATCAACGGCAACTTCGAATCCACCTTTTTGAGGATCATTGTAGTTCCAACCCGTGGTTGTGGATGAATGTTGTTTGCATGATACTACTAATAACACCGTAGCAACTAACGCTACTGCAAGCGAAAACATCCTTTTGGATTTCCTATACATAGCTGTTTTTATTGATTGTGCACAAAAATAACTAAAAACTTGGACTATTTATTATACGTTGACGCGACTTTTTGGTTCCGCAAAACAAATTCAGTATAACACTTATTTCGTGTGCTCCCTGAAAAACACCTGATAAACCTGATAATGAATGATCGTAGCTGTATGCAATCCGGTAATTTTCACCCTTTAAACCCAACATGAAAATCAGTGTTTCATGTAGGTTCGAATCATGGCGCAACCATAAACCGCCTGCAACCTGCTCAAAACCCACATACAATCCATAACTGGTTTTACTAATAACGCCCTGATTGACGAAAATGATATTTGGACTAACAAAAAAATTTTGCTGGTCACCTGAAAAGAGCCTTAGGTGCGGCAATGGAAGATTGAGTCCGATGTGTAAAGTGCCTTTTAGAGGCAACCTGTAATCATCGCTGAATAGACTCTCCTTAGGCCGGTTAAGATGGTGCAAAGCAATACCTCCATAAAAAATATTACTAAACAAGAGCATCCCGGTCGAAAAACTTACTGATTGCCTCCATGTTCTCTCAGGAGGGCTCTCGGTTATCGGAAGGATCTCTTCGAAAAACGAATTGTACTGGTTGGCAAATACAAGGTTGTGCCAGTTGAGATCTTTGCGCATGTATCCAGCTTGCAAGGCTAAATTCATGAAAATACTGCGACTTAGCTGAAGATGGAGACTGTACATAGCGCTAATATTATGGCGCATAATCAAATTACTTTGAAAATCGCTGGTAACAAGAAATCCTATTCCCCCTCCAAGAGCGCTTACCGGTTGATCGTATGATACGTTGAATGAAGAAAAGGTTCCAAAATCAGGGAAAGGTCTGTTGCGATAATTGAAAACCAGTCTGGCACAATCGCCTGTTCCGGCAAATGCCGGATTAAGAAATACCGGGGTAGCAAAGAATTGTGAAAAAAGCGCATCCTGCCCTCTTACCACTATGCATGATGCTATCAGGCATACAACAATAATTAGTCTGATAAGCGCATTTGTCATAATTCTAATTTTTGTTTGGCAGAGATCAGCCTCATTAACCAATCAATGACTAGTCTGAAAAACAAAATGTATAAACAGGAATTTTTGCAGTTTCTAATTGAATCAAAAAGAATACACACTGTTTGTACTTCAAAAATAATCTGAAAAAAGCAAAATGCTAAGAGTCTTTCAGCAAAAACAACGTATTATCTCAAACCCGGAAGGTAAATTCTTTTCTTTAAATTTATTTCTAATCACAGGCAAACAAAAAATAATTCCTAAAAAAATCACGTTTAAAAATCTACCTTTATAATTGGCTTTATTGAGAAGGAATATTGACTCCTTCCTTTTTTTGGACTCGAATATATAAAAACAGGTGCCGAAAATGCCTAAGGTTTTCAATAGAATTTTATGTGTTTTGTTGATATTAATACCCGTAGCGGTAATTGCCTCAACTCAAGGACGCCAGTTTAATTTAGAATGGCATAATCCTCAACGGATTTTTGTTGGAAAGGAAGATACAGCAGACTTGCTATCTTTCGACGGTGCCATTTATGGAGATTCCCTCCAGGGTATCCCTGCATTTACCTACTCAGTAAGAAATCAAACCCCACTTTTTATTACAGAGTTCGGAATTGTTAACAAAAAATTTGCACCGGCGAGCCTCGAAGAAAGTCAAATATTGGAATCAGAGGGTTTTTTTTCCACCGAGATAGAGATCAGCCAGGGTCAAAAGTTTACAAGAAAGGAATCCTGGTCGGTTTTAACTTTTTACCCTTTCAGGAAAAACCCTGAAATTGGGATTTATGAAAAACTAATTTCTTTTGAATTAACCGAAAAGCAGGTATTTACTCCCGAAGTGTTTCCTGCATCAATGCACCAGTACCCTACCCACTCTGTTCTGGCAACCGGAAGCTGGTTTAAAATCTGTGTTGACCAATCGGGTGTTTATCAGTTGACCTACAACGATTTGGTTGAAATGGGTGTTAATATGCAGGGTCTTCCAAGGGCAAACATACGGTTGTTTGGAAATGGCGGGGGTATGCTTCCAGAGGCAAACAGTGCCAACCGAAACACTGATTTGCTTGAAAATGCTGTATTTGTCTCGGGTCACCCTACAGGGATTTTTAGCCCCGGTGATTATATCTTGTTTTATGGGGATTCGCCAAACCAATGGGTTTTCAATTCCTCAAGTAAGGTTTTTGAACATCAGATACATTTATATGCACAGGAAACCTGCTATTTCTTGACTACAGACCGGGGGTCGGGATTACGAATGCAGGTCGAACCTAACTTGCCTGCCGAACCTACCCACCAGGTTAGTAATTTTCAGGATTTTGTTTATCATCATAAAGATCAGATAAACCTTATTGAGAGTGGTAGGGAATGGTACGGTGAAGTTTTTGATGCAACTCTCACCCGGCAATTTAACTTTTCTTTTCCCAACCTGGTAACTCAGGTTCCTGCACGGCTCAGAGCGCATGTAGCGGCACGATCATCTGCAAATAGCTCATTTTCAGTCAATACGGGTGGTGGCATGCTTACGCTTCCGGTAAGTCAGATTTTTCCGGCTCACTTTATTGGTGCTTTTGCTAATCCTTCAGAGCAATCATTGTGGTTTAATCCTAACCAGACTTCACAAATTCCTGTAACCGTAACCTATAACCGGCCTAATGCGGAGGCCAGGGGCTGGCTGAACTTTCTGGAATTAAACGTAACCAGGCTGCTTATATTTGTTGGGCCCCAGATGCACTTTCGCAATGTAAACATAATCGGGCAGGGAAACATTGCTCAATATAGCCTCAGCAATGCATCTGCACAAGTCGTGATTTGGGATGTAACCGATAATGTTAATGTGAAAATCCAGGAAACGGTATTGAATGGTAACACAATGCATTTCAGGCAACATGCCACAGGGTTGCGCCAATATATCGCTTTTGATGGGAGTAATTTTCTAAGGCCCCGGAGGATAGGCAGAATACCCAATCAAAATCTTCACGGAACTCCGGTGGCTGATCTTACGATTATTGTCCCTGAGGCATTTAGGGTTGAAGCTGAACGATTGGGCGAATTTAGACGTGTGATGGATAGGTTAAGGGTTACGGTGGTTACAACAAATCAGGTTTACAACGAATTTTCGTCCGGCACGCCAGATATAGGGGCAATCCGCAACTTTATGAAAATGTTCTTCGACAGGGCGCAGAATCAAGCACAGTTGCCACGATATTTATTACTCTTTGGCAATGGAACTTTCGACAACCGCAACATTTTGGGTTTTGGAGGGAACTTCATCCCAACTTTTCAAAGCCAAAATTCCCTGCAGTATGACAGGTCATTCATGACCGATGATTTTTTTGGGCTGCTCGACGATAATGAAGGACTTCATGCCGAAGGTAACCTTGACATAGGAATTGGCCGGTTGCCTGTACGAACCATTGAAGAGGCCCGTGATGTAGTTGAAAAACTTATACGGTATCAAAAGCCCGAAACAAACGCCCCAAATCTGCCTGGCGGAATGCCGGCTCATGGATTGGTTAATCAGTTTGCCGACTGGCGAAACAAAGTTGTTTTTATAGCCGACGATCAGGATTTCAATAGGCATTTTATTGACTCGGAAATCCTTGCTGGCATAATGGAAAGCCAATTCCCTGAATTTAATATCGAAAAAATATACTTTGATGCATTCCCACAGTTAACCCTTGCAGGGGGAGTGCGATACCCGGATGTGAATCGTTCTATAAACGAAGCTGTTAACCAGGGCGCATTGCTCATAAACTATATTGGTCATGGCGGAACAACAGGACTGGCGCATGAGCGTGTTCTTACTTTCTCCGATATAGCCTCATGGAACAATTATTACAACCTGCCGGTTTTCATGACAGCCACATGCGAGTTTTCAAGGTTTGACAATCCTGACCCTGACCAGAATTCGGCCGGAGTAAGAATTTTCCTGAAGCCCGGAGGCGGAGCCATTGCCCTTTTCACTACAACCCGCCTGGCATGGTCAGGACCAAACATGACATTAAACAGAAATTTTATTGATGCAGCTTTTGAGCAAGATTCACAAGGGAACTTCAATCGCCTTGGCGAAATTATCAGACTGTCGAAAGTTAGGAGCACCGGTCACCTTGAAACCTGGCGCATCAGTAATTTTGTGCTTCTCGGAGACCCGTCAATGCTTATGGCACATCCGCGATACCAAGTTATTACCGAATCAATGCCCGATACTATTAAGGCCTTTCAAACCGTAACTGTGAACGGTTACATTGCCGATGCAACCGGCAACCCACTGTTGGGCTTAAATGGTTTTGTGTACCCAACGGTTTTCGACAAAAAATCAGTTTTCACCACCTTAGGGCAGGACAACGATAGTTTCAGGCGTGAATTTTTTTTGAGAGATAACTTGATCTACCGTGGAAAAGCATCTGTTGAAAATGGCCGCTTTTCTTTCCAGTTTAATGTTCCAGCTAATATTACCTATAGTTTTGGTGAAGGTAGGATCAGCTATTATTTTTACGATGGGGACAACGATGGTAATGGCTACTTCCATGATTTTGTGATTGGCGGGACATACCAGGGGTTTACGACAGATAATTCAGGTCCTGAAATAAAATTATTTTTGAACGACACCACCTTTGTATCTGGTGGAACTACCAACCAAAATCCTATTCTTGTTGCCATTTTGTCGGACGAGAGCGGAATAAACATTTCAGGGCGGGTGGGGCACGACATTGTTGCCTTTATAAATAATGACACCTCCCAGCCATTCCTCCTCAATAATTTTTTTCAGAATCACCTCGATGATTTCACTACGGGCAGTGTAATTTATCCATTTTACAGACTTCCCGATGGCCACCACACTTTAACATTACGCGCATGGGACACCCACAACAACCCATCTGTAAAATCGATCGAATTCATTGTCAGTTCTACAGCTACCCTTGCCCTCAACAATTTACTGAATTATCCTAACCCGTTCAGTCATGAAACTTTCTTTCGGTTTACTCACAACCAACCTTTCACCGATCTGAACGTACGAATTGATATTTATGACTTGCGGGGCAAACTGGTGCAATATATTGAAACCCGGCTCAACACCCCAGGGTTTTTGTCCCCGTCCATTCGCTGGGATGGAAAAGGGCTTGACGGCAACAAAGTCGGAAACGGAATATATTTATACCGGCTTGCAATTCAAACTCCCGATGGAAATACATCAGTGCTTTCGCAAAAGTTGGTTATTCTTCGATAGTCATATTCAAATAAAAAACCTCTCTGGCAGGCCAGTCAACGGACAATAGACAATGTTATATTTCGTTATCTTTGCAATAAAATGAACCCCGACTAACCTAAATTCTTTTTTGATTATTGCAAAAATCTACTATGCTTTTAAATGTTTCTTGCAGTTTCGGATAAGTTTTTATCAGTATGTTTTCATATAGTGCTGGCATAAATTTCCGCAAAAACATTAAGATTAAGCCAAAATGGATTTCTACCAACGTTATAATTTATTTTAACACGATGATGAAAAGGATTTTCGGATTATTGTTAGTTGCGGGTTTTATTTTATCAAATTTTTCTGCCCTTGGCCAGGAACAACCACAGTATGGTGATTTGTTGGGTCAAAGGATTAACACCATTACCACTGCAGTACCCTTTTTGATGATTGCTCCCGATTCGAGGGCCGGGGCAATGGGCGATGCAGGCGTTTCATCAACACCTGATGCCAATTCAATGCATTGGAATCCTGCCAAATTTGCATTTATTGAGAGCGAGATGGGGTTGTCAGTGAATTACACTCCTTGGCTCAGAGCGCTGGTTCCTGATATAAACCTTTCATATCTAAGCGGTTTCAGGAGAATCGACGAACTTCAAACAGTTGCATTTTCGCTTACCTATTTTACCCTTGGGGAGATAAATTTTACCGACGAGGCTGGTGTATTTCTTTTCCCAGTAAGGCCCAACGAGTTTGCAATCAATGTTGCCTATGCCCGCAGACTTGGTACGAATTTTTCAGGGGCAATTGGTGTTCGCTACATATACAGTAATCTTACACAGGGGCAATTTGTAGGTGGCGTTGAAACACGGCCTGGAACGGCCATTGCTGCCGATGTGTCGGCGTTTTATACCCGCGAGTTGAATTGGCGTACACCAACTATTTTTTCTGCCGGTGTTAACATTTCAAATATTGGGAGCAAGATTACCTATTCTGACGAAATCAATGCAAATTTTATTCCGATAAACCTTAGGTTGGGCCCTTCATTTACCTTTAAACTCGACGATTTTAATCAGTTGTCGGTGATGGTTGATCTGAACAAACTGCTCGTCCCAACACCTCCTATATATCTGCGCGATGCAACAGGTAATGTCGTTATTGGACCTGATGGTGAATATGTAATTGCTTCTGGCCGAAATCCTCACCGGTCGGTTGCTTCAGGTATCTTAGGATCATTTTCCGACGCACCTGGTGGTTTTCGCGAAGAACTCAATGAAATTACTTACTCATTTGGAGTTGAATACTTGTACGACAGACAATTTGCTCTTAGGGCAGGGTATTTTCATGAACACGAAACCAAGGGCGACAGAAAATTTTTCACTCTGGGTCTTGGTCTTAAATATCATGTGTTCGGGCTCGATTTCGCATACCTTGTGCCCTTGGCTCAGAGAAGTCCACTCGAAAACGTGTTGCGTTTTACGTTGAATTTCGATTTTGATGCCCTCAGGCAGAGGGATGCCGGAAACTGATAAAGTTATCGGTTTAATGTAAAAAGTCGAATGGTTATCTCGCCAATATCAAGCTAACCAATATATGTTTATTTAATTTTATTCATTTTTGAATTTTTAGTCTTTATGGATATTCGGGTAGGATTCGGGTATGATGTGCATAGGCTGGTTGAAGGACGACCTTTGGTAATTGGAGGCGCAACGGTGCCAGGTAAACTGGGCTCACTGGGTCATTCGGACGGCGATGTGCTGATTCATGCCGTTATGGATGCCTTACTCGGGGCAGCAGGTATGAGAGACATCGGAATACAATTTCCTGACAATGATCAGTCGTTTAAAGATATTGACAGTAAAATACTTTTGACACGAATTTTCACTCTTATTTCCAACGAAGGATTTTCTGTAGGAAATGTTGACGCTACAGTTTGCCTTGAGAAACCCAAGATTGCAGGATTTATTCCGGAAATGCGAAGCCATCTGGCTGGCATTCTTGACATTAATCCTTCCAAAATTTCCATTAAAGCTACTACATCCGAAGGGATGGGGTTTACAGGCAGGAAGGAAGGCATTACTGCATATGCAGTGGTCATATTGTTAAAAAGCGGCTAAATGCAAGTAATTTTCATCCGTGTTTGTGTTTAACGAATCATGCTCGTTTCATCTGCGTAGCTGAAAATTGGAACCTAAATATACCCGCCGCACTTCTTCATCAAGGGCCAGTTCTTCGGCTGTGCCAGATTTGAGGATCGAACCCTCAAACAAAAGATAAGCCCTGTCGGTTATTGACAAAGTTTCATGCACATTGTGGTCGGTAATTAGCACACCGATATTTTTTTCTTTAAGCTTCGAAACAATGTTTTGAATATCCTCAACAGCAATTGGGTCCACTCCGGCAAATGGCTCGTCAAGCAAAATAAACTTTGGGTTGACCGCAAGCGACCTGGCTATTTCCGTTCTTCGCCTCTCGCCTCCCGAGAGGGTTATACCAAAACTCTTGCGGATATGTTGCAGGCCAAACTCAGACAGAAGGTTTTCAAGACGTTCTGTCTGGCCTGATTTTGAAATATCGGTAAACTCAAGCACAGCTTTTATGTTGTCTTCAACGCTCAGATTGCGAAAAACGCTTGCTTCCTGAGCAAGATATCCAATTCCTTTCTGAGCCCTTTTATACATTGGCAACCTGGTTATTTCTGTCTGGTCAATAAAAATGCGTCCTTCGTTGGCTTTGATAAGGCCAACTATCATGTAGAAGGTTGTGGTTTTTCCGGCACCGTTTGGCCCGAGCAAACCTACTATTTCGCCTTGGCTCACTTCAATTGAGACATGGTTAACAACAACCCGTTTTTTATACTTTTTTACCAGGTTTTCGGAATACAACCTCATGCAGAATTAAATTAAAAAGATGTAGAAAAAAATGATTGTTGTTTAACGGTTAGTAATACTCAGAGCGTCCCAGAATTCAACCGCCCTGCGAAGATGAGGAATTACGATGGTTCCGCCAACTATACTGGAGATGGCAAAAACTTCAAAGATTTCCTCGCGCGAAACTCCCATTTCATGACATTTTTGAAGGTGATACTTTACGCAGTCGTCACAGCGCAGTACCATTGAGGCTGCAAGGCCAATCATTTCCTTAACCCGCGATGGCAGTGCCCCATCAGCATATGTGCTTGAATCAAGGTTGAAAAGCCGTTTCAAAATAAGATTGTCGGCCTGCAATACAGACTCATTCAAACGCTGCCTGTATTCGTTAAAATCTTTTACCAGATCGCTCATATCGCAAATTAAATAATGCCTTCTTTTAAAATATCGTGCAGGTGAACCACTCCCTTGTACTGCTTATTTTCAACAACAAGAAGCTGAGTAATGTTGTGTTTTCGCATCAATTGCAGGGCTTCTACTGCCAGGGTCTTGCTTTCGACGGTTTTTGGGTTGGTAGTCATAATTTCTGAAGCTTTCAGCCCGGCAAGGTCTGGATTCCGTTGAAGCATTCGCCTTAAATCGCCATCGGTGATAATTCCGCAAAGTTGTTCGTTTTCCACCACTGCGGTTACCCCCAGTCTTTTGCTTGTAATCTCAATGATTACTTCTCGCAGAGGAGTATTAGTGCCCACCATTGGCTTTTCATTATTTGGATAAAGGTGTTCAACCTTTGTATAAAGCTGTTTTCCGAGTGACCCACCTGGGTGGTAGCGGGCAAAATCCTGAATTGAAAAACCCCGGCAATGTAGTAGCGCCATAGCGAGAGCATCTCCCATTACAAGTTGGGCTGTAGTACTTGAGGTAGGTGCCGGATGATCGGGAGCCGCTTCCTGCTCTACGGTAGTTTGGATAACCAAATTGGCTTGTCTCCCCAACTCAGAATCGGGGTTTCCAACCATACCTATGAGCACGGCACCCAACGATTTCAGCATAGGTAGCAGTACTTTTATTTCAGGAGTATTTCCGCTATTACTAACGCATACAACTACATCGTTACTCTGCACTATTCCAAGATCGCCATGAATGGCATCGGCAGCGTGCATAAAAATGGCAGGGGTCCCGGTCGAATTCAACGTAGCAACAATTTTCTGAGCAATAATTGCACTTTTCCCAATTCCGGTCAAAACAACCCGCCCATTGCAACGGTAAATTACCTCTACACATTCAGCAAATTCGTCATTTATATAGGCTTTCAGATTGCTCACAGCCTGAAGTTCGGCCTCATAAGTTTCGAGGGCGATATTTATTATTTCTTCTTTCGATTTCAAAACGAAAAAAAAGTTTGGTTGTAGCGGATTATATTATTAAATTTACTTTACAAACCTACACGATTTTTTGCAAACAATAAAACAGCAGCGAAATTAAACACTGAAGGTTTAAGCGCAAGTTTCATTTTTTTAAATCTAATCAATCACTAATAGTATTAATCCGGTTTTTTTGTAATGGAAGTTCGAGAAGATGTGTCATTGAAAGACCTGCTGAAAGAGATATTTGGCTACGACACATTTAAAGGTCAACAGGAAGATGTTATAAGGCATTTACTTGGCGGAGGAGATTCGTTTGTTATAATGCCCACAGGCGGCGGAAAATCAATGTGCTACCAGCTTCCCGCGCTGATCAGCAAAGGAACAGCCATAGTGGTGTCGCCTTTGATAGCCCTGATGAAAAATCAGGTTGATACAATCCGCAATTTTGCCTCCTACAATGGCATAGCCCATGTGTTAAATTCTTCACTTAGCAGGGCTGAAATTGTTCAGGTTAAAAAAGACCTGACCGACGGCCTCACCAAATTGCTGTATGTAGCCCCTGAATCGCTTACTAAAGATGAAAATGTTGAGTTTTTAAAGGATATTGATATCTCCTTTTTTGCTGTTGATGAGGCGCACTGCATTTCGGAATGGGGACACGATTTCAGGCCCGAATATAGGAGGCTTAGGCCTATAATTCAAACTCTCAATAAAAAAGTTCCTGTGATTGCCCTCACTGCAACTGCCACACCAAAAGTGCAACTCGATATTCAGAAAAACCTGAATATGGTCAATGCAGTGGTTTTTAAATCGTCGTTCAACCGGCCAAATCTTTATTATGAAATAAGGCCAAAATCTGAAAATACTATTAAGGAGATAATAAGATATGTGAAGTCGCAGGATGGGAAGTCGGGCATAATTTATTGTCTAAGTCGCAAAAAAGTTGAAGAAATTGCCGAAACCCTGAAAGTGAATGGTATTAGAGCTTTACCCTACCATGCAGGGCTTGACTCGGCAACAAGGGTTACCAACCAGGATAAATTTTTGATGGAGGATGCCGACGTAATTGTTGCTACCATTGCATTTGGAATGGGTATCGACAAGCCCGATGTCAGATACGTGATACATTACGATATTCCAAAAAGTCTTGAAGCATACTATCAGGAAACTGGCAGGTCAGGGCGCGATGGGAGGGAAGGTAACTGCATAGCATTCTACTCATACGACGATATTCAAAAGCTTGAAAAATTTCTGAAGGGCAAACCTGTTTCAGAGCAGGAAATCGGTATGCAACTTCTTACCGAAACTGTCGCTTATAGCGAATCATCGATTTGCCGCCGTAAAACTTTGTTAAATTATTTTGGCGAAATATATAAAGAAGTTAATTGCGGTTCGTGCGATAATTGTCTCCAACCCAAAGAAAAATTTGAGGGAAATGAATACATTTGCCAGTTAATTGAAGCGGTATTGGCCGTAAAACAATTGTTCAAACCCAAGCATGTAATTAATGTCCTAATGGGAAAAGCAAGCACAACCATTAAAAATTGTAAACACCATCAATTGGAGGTGTTTGGAAAGGGTGCCGAATTCGATGAAAAGTTCTGGAACGCTGTACTAAGGCAAACCCTCGTGGAACGGCTTCTGGAAAAAGACATTGAAGACTATGGTACTTTACGAGTTACAAAAGCTGGAAAAGAGTTTCTCGACAACCCCAGATCAATAAAAATGAGCAAAGATCATGATTATTCTAATCCGGCCGAGGCCGATGCCCTGTCGGGCATGGGGCAAAAAACAAGCGCAACCGACAAGGTTCTTTTTGCCTTGTTGAAAGACCTGAGGAAAGAAATTGCCCGCAAAAACAACCTTCCGCCATTTGTCATTTTTCAGGACCCTTCACTGGAGGATATGGCTATTCAGTATCCGGTAAAACTTGATGAACTTAAACAGATTACTGGTGTAGGATCCGGAAAAGCTGAGAGATTTGGCAAACCTTTTGTTGAACTGATTGCTCGATACGTTGAAGAAAACGAAATAGAAAGGCCTATGGACATGGTCGTTAAGTCGGTGATTAATAAATCGGGTTTAAAAGTTTATATCATTCAGAACATCGACCGAAAGGTTTCGCTCGCAGATATTGCAGTGGCCAAGGGGATTGAGTTTGAGGAACTCCTTGCCGAAATTGAAAGTATTGTTGCATCAGGAACCAAAATCGATATTCGCTATTATATTAACGAAGTTATTGAGCCCGACAAGCAGGAGGAGATTTTCAACTATTTTAAAACGGCCGAAACCGACTCTTTTAAAACAGCACTCGAGGAGTTAGGTGAGGATGACTATACCGAAGAAGAGGTACGATTGATGAGAGTACGTTTTATGTCAGAAATGGGCAATTAGCACTTGAGTTTTAAGAGAATCAAAAACATTGCTTTAGGGTTTATGATTTTGATAAAGCATTTGTGAGCACCAACATTTATTCATTGTTTTAATTCAGCCTGCCATAGTTCTGGCGGGGTTTTTTTCAAAACCTTTTTCAATATGACTAACGAAAACAAAGACAAAAAGCCCGGGGTTGCACCTGAGGCAAAAAAGGCCAGCATTTTTAAAAAAATTAATGCCGTAACTTACATTATTGTTGTTCTTTTTTTGGCTGTTGCAGGTTTGTATGTATTGCATTTTACAGGAACCGGTATTTCAGGCAGAATTTCTGAAGAACGCCTAAAACCCGATCCTGAGAACCTAATTGGTGCCGAATATGCAAGAATTGCCTACATAAACTCAGACTTTCTCATGCAAAACTACGAGTTTGCAATAAAGCTTCGGGCCAATTTTGAAGCTGAAAGGACGCGAATGGAAAATGATCTGAGCCGCAGGCAACGGAGTTTTCAGGCAGAGGTGGAGCAGTTTCAGCGCGATGTGCAGTCAGGTATGGCAGACCTTGAGCTTGCACAGGCAAAGGAACGGGAACTTATGCAAAGGCAGCAGGAATTACTCCAAATCAACGAAACATTCTCAAACCGCCTTATGCAACGGGAGGTTGAAATGAACCAGGAATTGCTCGATAAACTAAATGAGTTTTTATCCAGGTATAATGTCGAGTATGGTTACGACTATATACTTGGGTTTACTCCGGGTGGGGGAATACTTTATGCCAATACCAGGCACGATATAACCAACGACGTCCTTACCAGGCTAAATGAAGAATATTTAGAAGGCCAGGAAAACATAAATTGATGTAACCGTTTTATAATCTGGTTAAAAAACCCTTCATGCGATTGCAATTTTTTATCAAAATATAGTATTTCGTTTCGCTTCAGGGGAGACGGAGTATGTAATGCAACCTTAAAAATTATTTACTGATGAAAAGACTCTTTGCCGCTTGTTCATTTCTTTTATTGCTATTTATCGGACAGACTGTCTATTCGCAGGGGAAATACGCCTTGGTTATTCATGGCGGAGGAGGAAATATTCCCCGCGAAAGCATTACGCCTGAAATGGAAGCAGCCTTTCTGGCTAAGCTTAGGGAGGCACTTCAGGAAGGCCAGGCAATACTCAGCGCCGGAGGAAGCAGCTTGGATGCAGTTCAGGCTGCAGTAGTAATCCTTGAAGACTCTCCACTGTTCAACGCAGGCAGGGGAGCCGTTTTTACAATCGATGGGCGCAATGAACTCGATGCTTCAATAATGGATGGAAGTAACCTGAAAGCTGGTGCTGTAGCTGGAGTTACAACCATTAAAAATCCAATAAAGGCAGCCCGCAGGGTAATGGAAAATACCCCTCACGTGTTGCTTTCAGGAAGGGGAGCCGAACAATTTGCATTTGAACAGGGACTCGAAATAGTTGACCCGTCTTATTTTTTTGATCAAAGACGCTGGGATCAATACCGTGAATTTATTCGCGAAAACTCGCCCCTAAGAGGTTCCATAGCTTCAGAAATGGGAATGGGTACGGTCGGCGCTGTTGCCCTTGACCTAAAAGGAAACCTCGCTGCTGCAACTTCTACTGGCGGTATGACAGGCAAAAAACATGGGCGTATTGGCGACAGCCCGATAATAGGTGCCGGCACTTATGCCAACAACCTGAGTAGCGCTGTTTCTTCCACTGGCCATGGCGAGTTTTTTATACGCAATGCTGTGGCATATGATATTTCTGCCCGGATCCTTTATTTAGGTGAAACACTTGAGCAGGCAACATACCATAATATAATGGTAAGGCTGGTACAACAAGGAGCAAGGGGAGGAGTAATTGCCGTTGACCGTAACGGAAACATATCAATGCCTTTCAACACTACGGCCATGTTTAGGGGATATATCAAATCTACCGGAGAAACCGAAGTAAAAATTTTTCGCTGATTACTGATCCTTATATTTCTGCACTTCGTTGGTAAAGTAATTTACCTCCACACCTGCCTCTGCAAACAATTGCTCAGACTCAAGGCTGGTGTGGTATTTTTTTTCGCAAACTACCCGAATTATTCCGCAGTTAATAATTAGCATAGCGCAAACCCTGCAAGGTGTCATACGGCAATAAAGGGTAGCACCTTCAATACTTATTCCGAGGCGGGCTGCCTGACAAATGGCATTTTGCTCTGCATGAACCGTTCTTACGCAATGCATTGTTGTATGCCCATTTTCATGAATGACCTGTTTCAACTGATGACCTGCTTCGTCGCAGTGAGGCAGACCTCTTGGAGAACCAACATATCCGGTTACAAGAATCTGTCTGTCGCGTACAATCACACAGCCGCTTCGGCCACGGTCGCAGGTTGCCCTTTTACTCACCGTATGGGCGATTTCCATAAAATACTCGTCCCAGCTTGGGCGATTGTCTTTTGGCGATTCCATTTCTTTATTCATTTGAAAATGGTTTGTTTGTTTTTGGTCAAATATCTTGTGCCGCCGCGCCTGATTCGAGATAGCTCATGTCATCATTTCTGATTTTGCTTTAGGAACTTTAAGAGAAAATCATTCGTTTGAGCATGCAGGTCATCAAGTCCGCCATTGTTGGTTATTACAAAATCGGCCTGCCTGATACACTCCGACAAGTTCTGATTATTCGGGTCGGTCGAGTACATTTCTCGCCGTTCATTGCTCAAAAAAGTTTCGAATGTAACCTTGTCGGTCTCAGAATTACGAAGCCTGATACGCTCATAACGAATCCGTATATCGGCATCAACCGCCAGCAAAAAAAAATTGGATTTCTTTCTTAAAGCGGCTATCTCGCCTGGTGTCCGAATACTTTCTATAATGCAGTTACTTTTAATAGCATTGGCTTCCTTGTGCAATTCTTCAATGATATAAGCCGGGCCATGTGTGGCACGAAGCTCGTTGGCCATAGCTGTAAGCGTGTCGCGGTTAACCGGCAGCTTACTTAGGGTAAGTTTACGGGCTATAAATTCCCTTACCGAAAAATGAGCAAATCCCTTTGTCTTTACTAAATAATCAACCACCGTTCCTTTGCCAGCTCCTAAAGTGCCAGTTATGCCAAGTATAATCATTTCTTTTCTTCTATCCAGAAGCAAGGATTTTATAAGTTATCTTGATTTAGGTTCAATGGTTCAGCAAATGAACCCTAAAAAAGCAATCAACCTTCACAAAAAACGTACATTGAAGCAGGGTCTGATTGAAAAAGCTTATCAAGTCCTGCTTCCAAATATGCCGCTTCCTATCCTGACAATTGTGCTTCCTTCTTCGATAGCTATACGGAAGTCGTCGGTCATGCCCATTGAGATTTCTGAGAAATTATCATTTTCCCGGAAAAATTCTTGCTTTAACATGTCAAATGTCTCCTTCAACGCACGAAACTCTTTGCGAATATTTTCAAAATTATCTGTGAATGTAGCCATACCCATCACCCCTCGTATTTCAACATTGCCAAACTGGGCAAACTCCTCCGATTTCAGTAAGTCCCTTGCTTCATCAAAATTAAGGCCGAATTTTGTTTCTTCATTTGCTATATGTATTTGCAAAAGACATTGAATTACCCGGTTGTTTTTCTGTGCTTCCTTATTTATTACCGAGAGCAGTTTCAGGCTATCTACCGATTGGATCATTGAAATAAAAGGAGCAATGTACTTAACCTTGTTTGATTGAAGATGCCCAACCATGTGCCATTCGATATCCTTTGGAAGCGCCAGGTATTTCGGTACCAACTCCTGCACCTTATTTTCTCCGAAACACCGGTGCGGGGCATCGTAAACCTCCATAATTTCTTTTTCAGTTTTGGTTTTGCTGACAGCAACCAATTTTACATGCGCAGGAAGCGGCTTCTTAAATTCTAAAAACTGGCTGATAGGCGTCATCAAGCAAATAGGCAAGGTTTATACGGCAAATTTAGTGAATAGTTAACAATAGATGATTTTAGGAGAATTATTAAGTTTTCAGTTTAAGAGTGGTTCATTATCTTTGCAATATGCAAGAAATGATTTTGATCCTCGACTTCGGCTCCCAATATACCCAATTGATTGCAAGGCGTATAAGGGAGTTAAATGTTTATTGCGAAATACATCCTTACAATTATACTCCAGGCAGCTTTTCAGGCATTAAGGGTATAATTTTTTCAGGGAGTCCATTTAGTGTTCATGATAAAGATGCGCCACGTCCTGAGTTCTCATTTAAGGATTTACCTGTTCCGCTGCTTGGAGTATGCTATGGTGCACAGATTTTTGCACACGATGAAGGGGGGAAGGTACAAGCCTCAAACACCCGCGAATATGGCCGCGCCAACCTTTCGTATGTTGATAATAGCGAACGGCTTATGAACGGTATTGAAAACCATTCGCAGGTTTGGATGTCGCATGGCGATAGTATTACCTTGCTTCCGGCAGAATACAGGATAATAGCACGTACCAACGATGTTGGTATTGCTGCATTCCGAAGCGATCAAAGGCAAATATATGGGCTGCAGTTTCATCCCGAAGTATATCACTCAAAACAAGGAACCGGGTTACTAAAGAATTTTTTGGTAGAAATTTGCGGGTGCAGCCAGCAATGGACACCCGAATCTTTCATTCAAAGCACCATTAAGCAGCTAAGGGAAAAGATCAAAACCGACAAGGTTGTATTGGGTTTGTCGGGAGGAGTCGATTCAAGTGTGGCAGGAGTTTTGTTACATAAGGCAATAGGGTCGCAACTGCATTGTATTTTTGTTGATAACGGCCTTTTAAGGAAAAACGAATTTGAGCAGGTACTTGATTCTTACCGCGATATGGGACTCAATGTAAAGGGAGTTAGGTCAGAAAGCCGTTTTCTTAAGGCGCTGAAAGGTATCAGCGACCCTGAAGAAAAGCGCAAGGCTATCGGCCGGACTTTTATTGAAGTATTCGATGAGGAAGCCAACAAAATAAAAAATGTGGTTTGGCTTGCCCAAGGCACGATTTACCCCGATGTAATTGAGTCTGCTTCGGTCAAAGGTCCTTCGGCTACTATCAAATCGCACCATAATGTTGGAGGGTTGCCCGAATATATGAAACTTAAAATTGTTGAACCACTCAATTCGTTGTTTAAGGACGAGGTTCGCCGCATAGGCTTAGCCCTTGGGATAAGCCAGTCGCTGCTGCAACGTCATCCGTTTCCGGGACCTGGTCTGGGTGTACGTATTTTGGGAGAGGTTACAGCCGAAAAAGTTGCTGTCCTGCAGGAAGCAGATAACATCTTTATCAGCGCTCTTCGTTCGGAAGGCTTGTATAACATGGCCTGGCAGGCTTTTGCGGTACTGCTCCCTGTTCAGACAGTTGGCGTTATGGGCGATGAAAGAACCTACGAAAATGTAATAGCCCTTAGGGCTGTTGACTCAACCGATGGTATGACCGCCGACTGGGTGCATCTGCCATTCGAATTTCTTGCAAAGGTTTCAAATCAGATAATCAACCAGGTAAAGGGAATCAACAGGGTGGTTTACGACATTAGTTCAAAGCCCCCGGCAACGATAGAGTGGGAGTAAAGAGCCATTCGTTGAAAATCAGAATTGTGGCCACTAATCTTAATTCATGAAATTATGTTAAGGCATTTTGGTTTTTTTGTTTTGATTTTGACGCTGTCATTAATTTCTCCGGAATCTAAGGCTCAGTTTGAACCAGCCCCGATAACCCGGTCGGAAGTGTTAGAAATCATTGATGGGAGGCCATTTTACCTTCACACGGTTCAGCCCGGACAAACGCTTTTCGGAATTGCCCGTGCCTATGGTGTTACCATTCAGCAAATAGCCGACGAAAATCAGCAATTCCCTGATATTTTGAATGTTATCCGGATCGGAATGGTTTTACGGATTCCTGCGGCAGGAAGAAACCTGGTAATTAGGGAGACGTTGAATATACTCACATTTATCGAGCACGAAGTAGCAAGGCGTGAAACGTTGTTTGGCTTGGCAAGGAGGTATAATGTTTCGCAGGAGGAACTCCTGAAATACAACCCCGAGGCCAGACGTGGGTTAAGTCACAGACAGATTCTCCGAATTCCTGTTCTGCAGTCGGCATTGGTCGAATTTTTTTATTACAATTTGCAAATTGGAGAAACCTTTGCAAGCGTAGCAAACCATTTTAGAGTTGCACCCGAAGAGCTCGAAAGAATTAATCCGGGTATTGAACCGCAATATCTGGCAGTTGGAGATAGGTTAAGAATCCCTGCAAGAGCCGCTGTTATTACGCCCCCATTGCCTGCTACTGCAGAACCCATAATGGATTATCAGATTCTTCCGGGAGATGAACGTCAGGATCCATATTGCCTTAATCCTGAATTAAAGCCTCATTATAATGTAGCTTTGCTTATCCCGCTTTATCTCGACCATTTCGACGAGGTTATAGCCCAAAACGACCCAAATCACATATCGTTTACGTTTATCCAATTCTACCAGGGAGTTATGATTGCTCTCGATTCGATACGTCAGCAGGGGGTTAATATTAAATTGCACACTTTTGATGTGGGAAGAGATCTTGAATCTGCCAGGAGGATTACCAGTCAGCCGGGTTTCGACAGAATGGATTTAATTATTGGACCATTTTTTCCGGAAGTAATTCCCCTTGTGGCTGAGTTTGGAAGAAGAAACAATATTTCGGTAGTGTCGCCCTTTTATGATAACACCTCGCTGCTAAAAGGGTTCCCAAATCTTTTTCAGGTTTCAACCTCTCTTCGTACTCAACTTCGTTTACTGGCTGCTTATCTTTCCCGCACATATTACGATAAAAACATAATTATTGTTCATAATAATTTGCCCGAAGCAATACCTCTGATTAATGAATTTAGGAATAATCTTTTAAATGGACTTTTGGCTGAAACGCGTCAGAATTCAAAACAAAATATTGGCCAACTTAATGATTACCTTATTGAACACGGATTGTTGGGGTTTGATCAGGCCGGGTCAATTTTGCAATCTGGCCCTCATACTCCAGCCCTGAATGGCAACAGGAGCGTAGATCAAGAGAACCAGGTCTCAGTCAGGGAGGTTATTTTCAGAACCGGCGGGATGGATTCGGTCAGAAACAATCTCGATTTGAAATGTCAAAATATTTTAATTACTCTGATCAGCGGCGAAGCCTTTCTTTCAAATTACCTGAGAGAACTAAACCTGCTTGCCGGAACACACCAGATTACCCTGTTTGGAACCAGCGAATGGTTAGATTACCAAACCATTAGTCTCCGTCTTTTTGAGCCGGTTAGGTTGCACGTTTTTTCAAATGACTTCATAGAGTATCGCGACAAGCATATACAGGATTTTGTTTTACGCTTTCGTAATACGTTCAATATCGAACCCGATGAAGGGGCTATGTTGGGTGTTCAAACG
>DATIKK010000244.1:0-11644 GCA_035477635.1 Bacteroidales bacterium
ACAATGAAGTTATTAAAGCATTAGACTGGATCTATTTCGGGGCTATATTGATTAACGGTGTGATCCACACAATAGGAGGTTTTGGATTCAAATTAGAGAGGCTGTTTGGAAAAGCATTTGTTTTGATTGACCATAAGCGGATTTCGCTAAAACCTGGGGTCTTTGAGAAGGAACAACGTGTTGATTGGAAAGACATGAAGTCCATTGAATACAGGCTCAACAAATTTCAAGTCCGGAATATTGATAATTCCAGCAAGGTTTTGGATCTATCGAAATTTGATTACGATTTAAAAAACAGCATCAAAGGGGTGGTTGCAAATATTGCAAAAGAAAAAAACATAGAGGCAAGAATGTGAAACCTGTTGAATGGCAGGATTTTTTCAGGGAAACGCCTACAGTGATGAATTAATTTTGTAATTTTATGAACTAAAGGTTTGAATTTTTCAAACTATCAGTTTATGAATAAAAAATCAGATTTTATTTTTGAAGTATTCGGCGACAAACGTACTGTTTTTACTTTCAGTGAATTAGGCCTTTTGCTTGGGGAAACCGATGGCAACAAGCTTAAGCAAAAAATTAATTATTTTGTGCGCAAGCAGAGCCTTTTGAATATCCGTAAGGGAATCTATGCCAAAAAAGACTATAATCCCGAAGAGCTTGCCTGCAAAATCAATACACCTTCCTACCTGTCGCTCGAGTATGTATTGCGCAAAGCCGGTGCTGTATTCCAGTATTCCGAGGGCTATACGGTGGTAAGTTACCTCAGCCGGAGCATGGTAGTAAGTTCCATGACTTTTCAATTCAGAAGGATAAAGGAATCCATTTTGCTGAATACAACGGGAATTGAACGCCAAAAGGATGGAGTAAATATCGCCTGCCCGGAAAGGGCTTTGTTAGACCTTTTGTACTTAGATCGGGAGGTTTACCTTGATTTCCCTGAAGTCATCAATAAGGAAAAGGTAATTGAAATTTTGCCTGTTTACGGGTCGAAAGCCATGACCATCAGGGTAAAACGGGTATTGTGCGCCGGTTGTTGATCAACAGCCCGATTAGCCGTAAAACCCTCTCCAATCGCATTAGCTCCATAGCTGCATTTTTTAATTTGAATACTTGGCTCTACAATGCCGAAATACTGTATATCAAAAAAAACAGAACCAAATATATCATTTTTTTGGAGATATAAGAATCCACCCGGTCGCATAATATACAAGCGGAGGCGCCCGGAATGAGCAATAGCAAAATCACCGATCGGTTTTGCTGCCCTAAATAAAAGGAATTTTAAAGAAGGGGTAATATTGCTTTTCTTAGCCGGCCTTCCTGTCGAGTCTATTTCCCAGTCTTATCAGCTTATTGCGCTGCAATAAATAGAAAATTTGCGTAATAGTGGGCAAGATGATCATGGTCGAGATCCAGAATTCTTTGTTGTAAATATTGTTTTTCGCCATGTCGCTCAAAATGATTACCCAGGTTGCGAATAATAGCATCAGTCCTAGGGTCAGGAAAACTTCCAGAAATTCCCAATTTTGAATAAAAGCAATTGCGATTACGATTGTAAGCAAGATGTTTCCAACAGCCAGTAACCAAACCGTTTTCAAATTGATTTTAAGCTCCTGGTTTTCCATCTGTTTTAGGTTTTAATGTTAATTTGAATTTTTTGAAACAACGTGACTTTTTCAAAACCAACAAAAAATCGCCAATTATTACAGAATCAGCGGCCTTTTTTTGTCAATATATACTGATTATTTGACTGTTTATTTTACTTTTATAGAAAATATGGATTGTTATGCTGATTGATAACAAAAACGAATTAATCGAAGGCCAGGAAACAACGTTGTATCAGTTTCTTGACAACAATATTCTGAAAGATGGAAGACTGGATTTTGTTACCGGATACTTTACCATTTCTGCCCTTTCAAAACTTTTCGACAGTATAAAACCGCAAACCCATTACCGGATTGTGCTTGGCGACCTGTTTTCTGTAAAGCCAACCCGCAGAAACATTGTTGATATCATCAATCAGAAACATGAGGTAAACGAGGTTTTTCATTTAAAAGATGACTGCCAAAAAGCAGTCGGTTTTCTTAAGCAGGAAAATGTCGAAATAAAAACCGTTGACAAGAATTTCTGTCACGCCAAATCCTATATTTACCACAATCCAAACAAATCAAAACATAAAGACAATTTCTATATTGTTGGCAGTTCGAACTTTACCGATGCCGGGATAGGATTGAAACCTTCAGCAAACATTGAATTAAACAAGGTTGTAAGCGGAACTGATGCAGGCTTCGAGAAAGCTGATGAGTGGTTTAACAAACTCTGGAATTCTGATACAACAAAAGCCACCATTCAGATTGACAAAAACCAGACTCAAACGTGCAAAGACTTCTTGATTTCTTTGATTTCTGACTTTTTTGAAAAGTACGAGCCTGAGACTCTTTATTTCAAAACGCTATATGAACTTTTTAAAGAGGATTTCGACCAGTTTGAGTTCGACATATCTTCAAAACGCGATATTGCGCACCTGAGAGATACCGTTATCTTCAATAAGCTTTTTCTGTTTCAGCAAAAAGGCGTGATGAGCCTTTTACGTATGTTGCAGAAGTACAACGGCGCTGTTTTGGCTGATGCCGTTGGTCTTGGTAAGACCTGGAGCGCCCTGGCCGTGATGAAATATTTTGAGTTGCAGGGTTATAAAATTTTGCTGCTTTGTCCGAAAAAGCTATCCAATAACTGGCAGCGCTATCTCAAGGACAGGCATTCGGTTTTTGAGGCAGACAAATTCGATTTTTACATCCGCTTTCATACCGATTTGTTCGAAAACAGAATGAACAAAGACGGCATGACGCTTACCAATTTCAAGCGTTTCCAGAAAATGCTCATTGTAATTGACGAAAGCCACAACTTACGGAATGATAGCTCGAACCGTTATAATTTCCTGGTTAAACACTTCTACCATAATCCCGGACACAGGGATATTAAAACCCTGATGCTTTCGGCCACACCCATCAACAATAAACTTACTGATATCCGTAACCAGTTTAAACTGATGGTTGGCGGCAATGATACAGGATTCAGGGAGGTGGAAGGTATTGAAATAAAATCGTTGCAACAAAAGTTTGCAAATGCCCAGAAATACTTTAACAAGTGGCAATTCAGGGATGACCGTAGGATTAGTGAACTCAGGGCAAACATACCTGAGGAAATTTTTAAGTTAATAGATGCTACAGTGGTTGCCCGTACGCGCCAATTGATAAAAAAACATTTGAATGAAGGCCTGCATTTCCCAAACGTGGAGCCGCCGCAAAACATTCCGGGCGACCAGATCGAAATCGGCAAATACAAGACCATTGAAATGCTTCTCGACGCCATTGAAAAAATTCACATGACGGCCTACAAGCCGGCATTTTACATGAAGGAAACCAAAACCGTGGATCCGTTGGAGGACGAACGGTACAGGCAGAAAGCATTGGCCAAAATTATGTACATTCTGCTCATCAAAAGGATGGAATCAAGCTGGCTTGCGCTGTTCGAAACTGTAAAAACAATTTATACTTACCATCAGACAGTTTACAAGCGGGTGTCGGAATATAAAAATAACCAAAACGGTAAGACACCTTTTGAGATATCTGACAGTTTTGAAATTGAAATTGATGAAGAATCGATTGAAATAGATGAAATCCTTGAAGATATCGACTTCGACGGCATTTATGAAATTGGCCGTAAAAAACCCATAAAAATCAGTGAAATTGTAAACCTCGATGCTTTTGAAAAGGACCTGAAGCACGATATTGATGCATTGAAGGAATTATTTGATAATCTCAAATCACTCGATGAATCTATAGAGAAAGAACTGGGATCAAAACCCAACCATCATTCTGCAGATTCCAAACTGCAAAAACTGATTGAGGTCATCGTTGAAGCAAGAAAAGCAAACCCACAGCGAAAACTGATTATCTTTAGCGTTTTCCGCGATACTGCCAAATACTTGTACGACCAGTTGCGGCAAAGGGGATTTGATAAAATGGCCCTGGTTACGGGCACCGAGAACCAATGTACTTATAAAGATATTGGAAGGAAAAGCCATGATGATTTTGAACCGCTGCTCGAGCGTTTTGCCCCCGAAACAAAACTTTATAGAGAAAAGGACTGGGCTTATGTTTACGAATCAAACCATCTGAAAGAGCCTGAAAATTTCAACGAATGGAAAAATATTATTGCGGAATTTGATAAATCAACCCATCGTATTTTGCAGGAAGATTTAAATATTCTTATTGCCACCGACTGCCTGAGTGAAGGGCAAAACCTGCAGGACGCCGACTACCTGATAAATTACGACATCCATTGGAATCCCGTTCGTTTAATTCAGCGTTTTGGGCGTATCGACCGTATTGGCTCGAAATACGAAAATATTTACGGGGTAAACTTCTGGCCTGCAAAAAACATTGACGAATATCTCAAACTGAAAAACCGTGTGGAATCCCGTATGGCTGCCGGCGCTTTGGTTGGCACCGAAATGCAGACCATTTCAATGCAATTCGACCAGATTCTCGACGACAGGGACAAAATCATCACCCAACAGGTTGCTAATTTGTTCAGGCAACTGGCAATTAGCTGGGAAGACATTGAAGGAAAAGCCGGTTCGTTTGGGTTTAACGACCTGTCGTATGAAACGTTCCGGCAGGAGCTGTTCGACCTGTTCAGCAACCGCCGCGATGAGCTGGAACGTATTCCCAATGGAGTTTATACAGGCTTCAACGCAGTCATCGAATCAAAAGTCCACGCATTTTCTCCCGGGTTGATAGGCTTAATGGGTTACCCAAAACGAAATGAGAATGATAAGGAACACCGCTACAAAAACCTTGAACTTTTCTATGCCTCCGCCGATGGGAAGTTTCATATTCTGAATAATATGGAGGTGCTATACACGCTTCGCGAACATAAGGAATGCCGGCGTTTTGTGCCTGATTTTATTGAAAAACCCGATGAAAAAACCATTGCCCGATTAAAATCATACATTGACCAATGGATGAAAAAGAAATCCGGACAGGAAGAAAACGCTTTGATAACCGACATTTTCGATGGCGGCAACCTGAAATTGGAAAAGTTTGACAAAGAAACTCCCGAAGAACGATATAAAATTGAAAATTACGACCTGATTACCTGGTTTGTGGTCAGCAAAAACAAGAAATTTTAATTATTTAACGTGTCAGACACCTTTAGACACGTTAAACAGGTCAAAATAAAAATTAAATACATGGAAAATTATAGAATACAACTTGAACCTGGCAGGTATTATCATATTTTCAACCATGCCGTTGGACAGGAAAATTTGTTTCTGGAGGATAAAAACTATGCCTTCTTTCTTGAAAAATTTGAAAAGTACATTGTTGAGTTTGTTGATGTTTACGTATATTGTCTGATGCCCAATCATTTTCACTTTTTAATACGAGTAAAGGAGACCTGTCAGACAACCTTAAAGGTGTCTGACAGGTTAGGTTTTAATATTGTTTCAAACGCTTTCAAAAAATTTTTCACCTCCTACACCAATTCGTTCAATAAGGTTTATTATAAAAAGGGCTCACTGTTTCAACCCAGGTTTAAAAGGCGGCTAATTGAAGATGAAAACCATTTGCGAAATACCATTTTATACATTCACAATAACCCTGTATCGCACGGTTTTGTTAGTAACATGGCTGAATGGAAATTTTCATCCTATAATACCATTCTTGAAAAAAATACTCCGGACTGGTTGAAATCAAGTGAAGTAATTGGTTTATTTGACGATGTTTCGAATTTTATTTTTTGCCATAGTAAGAATAGCATACTGTCAGACACCTTAAACGTGTCTGACAGTTACGAGTAAATAAAAAAACAAACCATGGATTTATCATTTTTCAACCGGGCAAATATTCTTGAAAGCACGCAGCAGTTTTTCAAAACTGTGCTCGACATAAATATTGCTCCTGCAGCCCAATCGGAAATCAACCTGCAAGAATTCCTCAAAGAGCAGCTCACCGATGCGCAGCTTTTAGCAAGGGTGAAAGATGCCCGTTTCGCAGGGATGGTGAACTCCCTCACCATGGAAGGCAAAATGGCATCGGAAAGTACAAAATTACCCGGTACAGAACCCTTCGGAGATTACGATATGTTGCTGGTTTTTGGTATTGAACTGCATGAAAACAATAAACCTGCAAAAACCGATATTTCGCGCCTCACCAGGGCGCTGAATCGCCGTTCGTTCAGCCGCCCGGTAGTGCTTATCTTAAAATATGGAACGCATATTTCCTTTTCGAGCGCCGAGCGCGGCCAATACAAACGGGCCGGACAGCAAGGCGAAAAAATCGGCCGTATCAGTATGTTGCGCCATATCGACACCCAAAGGGTTCATGCCGGGCACCAACGTATATTGCTCCAACTTCGCATAAACCCGCTTAAGGTAAGCACCTTTAAAGAATTGTATGCCCAATGGCTCGAAGTGTTCAATGTAAATATTTTGAACAAGGAATTTTACAGCGAATTGTTTACCTTGTATCTGTGGGCTGTGCGCACCGTTTCGTTCCCCACACGGGTGGATGACAATACCGACGATACGGTTTACAATTCAGAAAATGTTATCCGCCTGCTTACCCGTCTGATTTTTATCTGGTTTGTAAAGGAAAAAGGAATTGTGCCGGATGCGCTTTTCGACCAAAAGGAAATATCCGACACCTTAAAAGCATTTAACCCCAATGCCGGGGATAATTCCGATTATTACAAAGCCATTCTGCAAAACCTGTTCTTTGCCACCCTCAATACCGAAATGCCTAAAGACTTTGGAAGCAGGGCATTTATTGATGAAAAAAAGAAAAGTGCAAGCACCGGCTACACCGAGGAGTACATGGACCACCTCGTTTTCAGGCATAAAAACCTGTTTTCCGATCCCGGTCAAGGCCTGAAACTGTTTGAAAACATTCCCTTCCTGAATGGGGGCCTTTTTGAATGTCTCGACCGGCGCGACCCCGAAACAAATGATGAAGTGCGTATTGATGGATTTTCTTCAAAACCATCGAAACAGCCTGTTGTGCCCAATATATTGTTTTTTGGGAAAAACGACGATCTCGACCTTAGCGATGAGTTCGAAAACGGCAATAAATACAAACATTGCAATGTCAGGGGCATAATCAATATCCTGAACAGCTACAAGTTTACCATCGAGGAAAACACCCCGCTGGAACAGGAAATAGCCCTCGACCCCGAATTGCTGGGTAAGATTTTCGAAAACCTGTTGGCCAGTTATAACCCCGAAACCCGCACCACGGCCCGTAAGCAAACCGGCTCGTATTACACGCCCCGTGAAATTGTGAATTACATGGTTGACGAAAGCCTGATTGCCTATTTAACCAGTAAGGTGTCTGACGGTTCATTGGACGATAAACTCCGCCGGCTTTTTGCCTACGAAAGCGAAGAAAACCCCTTTGCCGGCGACAAAGAAACCACACGTGCAATCATCAGCGCCCTGAGCGAATGTAAAATTTTAGACCCTGCCTGTGGTTCGGGGGCGTTCCCTATGGGTGTTTTGCACAAAATGGTGTTTGCATTAGGCAAACTCGACCCCCAAAACTTTTCCTGGAAACAGGCACAGTTAGAAAAAGCGCAACGCGATAAACAAAGGGCATTGCAGTTCGAGGATGAAACCCTGCGCCTAACAGCCTTAAAAAGCGCCGAAGAAAAGATTGCCTATGTAGAAGCCAGCTTTGGCGAAGCAGGGCACGAACTCGACTATGCCCGTAAACTTTTCCTTATTGAAAACTGCATTTACGGGGTTGACATACAACAAATCGCCGTGCAGATAAGCAAGCTCCGTTTCTTTATCTCACTCATGGTTGACCAAAGGGTTGACGACAGCAAGCCAAACCGGAATATACTGTCATTGCCCAACCTCGAAACCAAGTTTGTGGCCGCCAATACCCTGATAGCGGTTGACAAACCGAAGCAACTGATGCTCAAAGACCCCGAAGTGGAGCGAGCCGAAAAAGAGCTGCACGAGATACACCAGAAAGTATTCTTTACCCGCCATTACAGCGACAAAAAGAAACTGAAAAGCCGCGAGATGCAAACCCGCCACAGCCTGCGCCGATTGTATGTCGAAAGAGCAGGATACAGCCAGGATGCCGCAGGCAAAATTACCCAATGGAACCCATTCGACCCCCTCAAAGCTGCCCCCTTCTTCGATGCCGGGGTGATGTTTACCCTCGATAATGACACACATGGCGGGTATTTCGATGTGGTGATTGGCAACCCGCCTTATATTCAACTGCAAAAAGACGGGGGCAAGCTTGCCGGAAAGTACGAAAAGCAAAACTTTGCAACTTTCGAGCGCACCGGCGATATCTACTCGCTTTTTTACGAAAAAGGGATGCAGATTCTAACACGCAAAGGGCATTTAACCTATATAACATCGAACAAATGGATGCGGGCGGGCTACGGCAAAAGCACCCGCGCCTTTTTGGCAAAACACAACCCCGTGAAATTGCTCGATTTGGGAAGCGGTATTTTTGAAAGCGCCACGGTTGATACCAACATCCTTGTGATACAAAAAGCCCCGAATCAACAAAACTGCCAGGCGGCCGACCTGTCGAAATCGAAAAACATTCAACAGTTAGACAGCCTAAACTACCAAACCATCGCCAACCTGGGCGCCAACTCGTGGATAATTGCCGGAACTGTGGAACAAAGCATAAAAGAAAAAATTGAGCGGGCAGGCAAACCCCTCAAAGATTGGGACATTAATATTTATCGAGGTATTTTAACCGGCTACAACGAAGCCTTTATTATCGACGGCAAAACCAAAGACTCCCTCATTGCCCAAGACCCCAAAAGCGCTGAAATAATAAAACCCATTTTGCGCGGGCGCGACATAAAACGCTACAAAGCCGAATTTGCCGATTTGTGGCTGATAAACACCCATAATGGAGTTAAAGGTAAATTTCCAAGAATTGATGTGGAAAAAGACTACCCCGCTATTTATGAACATCTAAAGCATTATGAATCCCAACTAGCCAAGCGGCAAGACCAAGGTGACCACTGGACTAATCTGCGTAATTGCGCCTATGTTCAAGAATTTGAGAAGGAGAAGATTGTTTATATTGAAATACAGACCGACAACAAAGCTGAAGGTTTTGATTTTCCATGCTTTCAATATGATAATAAAAACATGGTTGTATTAAACACAGGCTACATATTGTCTGGTGAAAGCATAAAATACATTCTTGCAGTTTTGAATTCATCGTTAGGACGAGTTTTAGTGAAAAACTACGTTGTAAGGTTATCTGAAAGGCAGTTCAGAATGTTGGCTATGAGTGTTAACCAATTCCCCATCCCCCCGCTCTCAAAACAGGAGCAGAAACCGTTTATAGAGTTGGTAGATAAAATTTTGGCGGGCAAGGAGAATGACCAAAACACCTCCGCCTTAGAGGAGGAGATAGACCTGATGGTGTATCGCCTTTACGATTTGAGCTACGATGAGGTGAGGGTGATAGACCCGGGGTTTGGGCTTTCGAAAGAGGAGTATGAGGTTGTGATGTTGGAGTAAGCGCAGAGGCCTGGCGGCATTGCAACCGACCAAATGGATTTCAACGAAGCTAAATGCTGGCTACAGGAGGATTGTGGATATGACCTGAAACAATTACCCTGAAACATGTAAATAAAAAACCCCGCTAAGCGGGGCAAAGGCACTTTCGTCCTTCCACCTTCGGATTTCCGAATTACAGCAAAAGTATAAAAAAATAGAGTATTCCCACTTGCATCAGCAGAGCGGAAATTGGCTTGGCTGAGGCACATCCGGCCGGTTGACTAAAAAGCCCTATTTTAGCATCTTCAATGTGAACTCTTATGGATAGAAAAGCCCGCTTCCGGTTTGTGCTCGATTACTTCGCCACCCACCAACCTGTGGCCGAAACGGAGCTTGAATATGAGAGTGCTTACCAGTTGCTCGTGGCGGTGATTTTATCTGCCCAGTGTACCGACAAGCGGGTGAATATGACCACCCCGGCCTTTTTTGAGCGGTTCCCGACTGCCGAATCGCTTGCTCCGGCTTCTCAGGAGGAAGTTTTCTCTCTGATCAGGAGTTGCTCCTACCCCAACGCCAAGTCCAAAAACCTGATCGGCATGGCCAGGATTTTGATAGGGGAGTTCAACGGGGTGGTACCCTCAGATGTCAAGGAGCTTATGAAGATGCCCGGGGTGGGGCGGAAAACGGCCAATGTGGTTGCTTCGGTGGTTTACGGCAAACCGACCCTTGCTGTTGATACGCATGTGTTCAGGGTTTCGGCCCGCCTGGGGCTTACACGGGGAGCAAAAACCCCGCTGGAAACCGAAAAACAACTGCTGCAACACATTCCCGAAGAGCTGGTGCCCATTGCCCACCACTGGCTCATTCTGCACGGGCGATACATCTGCCAGGCCCGCAAGCCCAAATGCGGCGAATGCCCATTGAAAGGGGTTTGCTTGTTTTACAAGAAAAAAGCTTTGAAATAAAAAAGCCGATTAACGCAAAGTGCACAAAGGCTTTAAACCGCAAAGCACACAAAGAATGCACAAAGAACACAAGGAAATTTGCGCCGCAGGCAATCTTACTCTCTTTGTGACCTTAGTGTAAGCCTTAGTGAACTTTGCGGTTAATAATTAGAGATTTAAACCGCAAAGCACACAAAAGTAAAGATTGAACCATTGCCTACGGCGCTTGTTTTAATAGCATGTAAATTCTCAAAATATTGCAATATGACCCATTTAAAACCAGGCGATAAAGCCCCCGCCTTTACAGGCAATGACCAGGACGACAATACAATTTCTCTTTCAGATTTTGCAGGCCATAAACTTGTTCTCTATTTTTACCCCAAAGACAGCACCCCGGGATGCACGGCACAGGCCTGCAACCTGCGCGACAACTACCAGGCGCTGCTAACAAAAGGATACAAGGTGGTAGGGGTGAGTGTCGATAACGAAAAATCGCACCGGAAGTTCATCGAAAAATACCAGTTGCCGTTTCCCCTGCTTGCCGACACCGCAAAAGAGGTAGTGAAAGCTTATGGAGTATGGGGCGAAAAAAAATTCATGGGGCGGGTTTTCGACGGGATCAACCGCACCACCTTTGTTATTGACGAAGCAGGGGTAATTCGGGAGGTGATCGAAAAGGTCGATACGTCGAATCATACGGCTCAGGTTCTTAAAAAATAGCTGCTCTGTATCAGGCTTGCAAAAAGGGGCCCGAAGCATAATCCGTTGGGTTTTTTGTGTATTTTTGCCCGTCATGGTAAAAAAAGTTGGATACTTCGCCCGGCGCAGGATACTGAAAAACGCTAATTTTTTAGACCTCACTCCCGTGCCGCTTTATGGGCACGAGATGGACCAGCATGGTAATGCCATTATCCTTGTTCCACGTTTTCAGGGCTTTCTGACGCGTCGCCTCTTGCAGCCCCGGCTGAAAAACCCATACATTAAACTCGAACTCGACGAACCGGGCACCGCCACCTGGCTCATGCTCAACGGCAAAAACAAGGTTCGCGAAATATGCACCGAGCTGCGAAGCCGCCTGCAGGAGAAGATCGAGCCTGCCGAGGACAGGGTAACCCGTTTTCTGTCGCAACTTTACAACCAAAAGCTGATC
>DATIKK010000245.1:0-4323 GCA_035477635.1 Bacteroidales bacterium
TTAACAAAATGAAAGGCATTTTAATCGTTTTGGCAATTTTTTTAAGCCCAACCTTTGCTCAGGCGCAGGAACTAAAGCTCATTCAACTTCTCGAACCTGACCTCAACCGGGGGTTGAATATTATGCAGGCATTTAAGAACAGGGCTTCGGCTACAGCTTTTTCACCGGAGCCTCTTTCGATAAGAGATCTATCGGATGTGGTTTGGGCCGCAAACGGAATCAACCGCCCTGATGGCCGACGGACGGCCCCTTCTGCAAGAAACAGTCAGGATATCGATATTTATGTTATTAAGGAATCGGGTGCTTTTATTTACAACCACCATACCCATACGCTGGAGCCCATCGCATCCGGCGACCATCGGGGGCTTGTTGTGGGTAGGCAGGTTTCAATGGCCAATGCCCCGGTTATGTTAGTGTTGGTTTCGGATATTTCGCGTTTCCCATCGGGCGATGAGACGCAAAGGTTGCGGTTTGGCGCAATGGACGCCGGAATAGTGTCGCAAAATATTGCTATTGCCTGTGCCGGACTTGGGCTGGCCACTCGTCCTCGGGCGTCAATGGATGTGGTAGGTTTACAAAACCTGCTTAAGCTTAATGAAAACCAGCGGCTCATGCTAAACCACCCAATTGGGCATCCGGCTGATTAATTCCTGATAGAAGGTATTCACACTGTTCTAAGAATTACAAGATATGCATTCTTGCGGATTATGCTTTTACAGGTTATTTTCCTATTGCCTAAAACTAATGCAATCTTTTGCTTCTGTTAGGAGTTTTCATGCTTATACTTCAGTATTTTTGCGCTCGGTATTGGCCGTCCTGAAATTAGAAACTGAATGACCACAAAATTGCCCAATTGCCGGGATCATAATGTTTAAATTAAATCATCGCGTATTGTGAATTTTCATTTGCGGAAGAATGCTATTTTAATTTTAAAGGGTTATATTATCGGTTCCTCCATGAGCGTACCCGGTGTTAGTGGTGGAACAATGGCCATCCTTCTGGGTATTTACGACAGGTTGATAAGCGCCATCAGTAATTTCCATAAGGATTTTAAATCAAACGCTCTTTATCTGGGGAAGTTTGTGGCAGCAGTGGGATTAGGTATTGGTTCCCTTGCTTTTGTGTTGAAATGGCTCCTGGATACATTCACCATTCCCGTATCAGCTTTTTTCATTGGAGCGGTAGTAGGAGGAATTCCGGCATTGTATCAAAAGGCAAGGGAAGAAAAGTTCAGCCTTCCTTCCGGATTTTTTTTCCTCTTTGGGCTTGTAGTGGTGATTGCAACAGGTTATATTCCGGCCGGAAACTTTGATTTTGCTAATGGAGCAGGAATCGATCATATTTTCATGATTTTGCTTACGGGCATAGTAATTGCAATAGCCCTTATTCTGCCAGGAATTAGTACTTCGCACATGCTGCTAGTGTTGGATATGTACGACGATGTGCTTTTAGCAATTACTGATTTCAATATTCCTTTCCTTTTAATAATTTCAGTTGCCACAACTGTTGGCATATTCCTGATTACCAAACCCATTGAGTGGACATTAAGGAAATACCCACACCAAACCTATTGTGCAATCATCGGATTCGTTATTGGTTCATTAACAGCAATTTTTCGTGACCTTTTGCTTCCAGCATTTCCGTCAGAGGCCACTATTGGCTGGTGGGCCGGCACTATGCTATTTGCTTCGGCCACCTTTGCATTAGGTTATTGGGCTTTATTGTCGCTTTCGAAATTCTCGAACGAATAGGTTTTCTTACGATATAAAATTGATTGCACTCCGCAAAGTCATTTTCGCAGCGGACCCAAAACCTTTATTATATAAAATGCTGAACGACATATATTAAATCCATTTATTAATTTTTTTCATAAATTAAAATACCCGCAAATTTTCAAAATTGCTTTCATTGAGAGAAATTTCACATTTAATTTTCATCCCACCCAATCTTAATTTTTTTGTTTATGAAATAAATTCAAATAAATATTTAAATTGACCACTTAAAATAAACAATATTTTACACAAGAAAAAGTATGCCTGCAGGCTGTCAATTCCTTGCAAATGCATATTTTTTTTATAAATTTAACAGGTCAAATATCATGTAAGCAATTTAGCGAATTTCTCGCCTTTCCTAAGTCAATGCGTGTCGAGACAAGTTTTCAAACCTTAACCTTAATTTATTACGGATGGAAAAATTTAAATTAAAAGGGTTAGTTGTTTTGTTTTACCTTTTTTTTGCCGGTAATGATACTGTTGCACAGGGTACCGTAGCTCACCCGGGCCTTGAACCTTTTACCGACGGGTTAATTTCAACCCTTCTTAAAGAAAACAATATTGCCGGAGCCACCTTTTCGCTGGTTGAAAACGGCCAGATCCGGATATTAAAAGGATACGGGTTTGCAAATGTAGATGAAGAAATAAAGGTTGATCCCGATTCAACACTGTTCAGGATTGCCTCAATTAGTAAATTGTTTATCTGGATTGGGGTGATGCAAATGGTTGAGGAGGGGCGACTTGACCTTGATCGCGACATTAACGAATATCTTGAAGCCTTTGAAATACCAGCCACTTTCCCCGAACCAATTACTCTCCGTGCTTTGATGACTCATACGGCGGGATTTGAAGATCAGCTTTATCAATTGTTTGTGCGAAACACTGATGAGAAACTGCCGCTCGAAGAAGTATTGAGAACCCAGATGCCCAAAAGGGTTCGACCTCCATTTGTTCAGGCCTCATATTCAAATCACGGCACCGGACTTGCGCAATATCTGGTTGAACTTGCAAGCGGTATGCCTTTTATTGAATATGCCGAGCAGTACATTTTCGAACCTCTGGGTATGCACAACACAACACTGCTTCAACCTCTTCCTGATGATATGCTGCCTCAGTTGTCGAACGGATATATCTTTTCAGGCGGAAAATTCGCACCGAAACCTTTTGAACTGGTTCCCCTGCAAAGTTCGGGAGGGGCAAGCACTACCGCTGCCGATATGGCCAGGTTTATGAAGTCGCTTCTGAACAATACCTGCCTCGATGGAAACTGCCTGCTCGATTCAGCAACTTTTGCCCAAATGACCAAACCATCATTTTTTCATGCCGACGGAGTCAATCCGGCTCTTTTGGGGTTTATTGACATGAGTTTTAATGGCCATAAAATTTTCGGGCATGGCGGCAATACCTTTCTCTTTCATTCCAACCTTGCAATTTTACCGGAAAAAAATCTGGGAGTGTTTTACTCATTCAATACGGGAGGAGCTGGCCGGCTTTCGAGAATGGTTTTGCAATATCTTGTAGATCATTATTATCCTGACCCAAGGCCTTTGGCAGAAACCATAGAGCTTCCCTCCGAATATCTTCAAAAATTTGAAGGAACTTACAGGACAACCCGTTTTTCGCATACCGAGATTTTCAAAATCTTTTTTCTCGACGGGCTGGTTACCATTACCCCGGTTGAAAACAAATTAAAAAAGGTATTGGGAAACACCACCACCTATTGGCTGCCGATTGACAGTTTGACGTTCAGAAATATGAACACCAACGAAATAATTGCTTTTTCAATGGACGACAAAGGCAAGGTTCAAAACCTTTTTTTGGGAAACAGGCCAATCATTGCTTATAACAAAAATTACGGCATCTGGAATCCATTATTTCACAGGATTTTAGCCGGAACGTTAATCGTTGCATTGTTTTACATACTAATTGTGTGGCCCTGGATGTTTTTTGTCCGCCGGAAATACGTGCGTGCAGACCGGGCGCCACTTACCTTACCATTCATTAGCAAACTGATAGCATATCTTACCGCATCATGCTACCTTATCTTTGTCGTGTTAATGGCCCTCAGTCTTCCAGGGCGCAATGAACTCATTTTTGAGATGCCTGGCGGGGTCGAAATAGCCCTGCTTTTCCCGATCCTGGCCGTCCCGTTCACGATTGCCATGATCTGGAGAAGTATTCTGCTGATCGACGAAAGAAAAACCCGGATACGGAGCAGATTATTTTACTGGATATCAACTTTGGTTTTTGTTCTGGTTATTTTTCAGTTCCATTTCTGGAACCTGCTTGGGTGGAATTATTAATCAGAATATTAGAATCTGAAGAAAAATTATTGATTTTTGTTGTTTGAAAGTTGCTGACATTTTAAGTTTATGCAGCTAAGGCTTATGTTGTATCAATAAAAAAAACTGATATATGAGATTAAAAAATGTAGTTCTTCTGGGAATTTTGCCAATCCTTTTATTGTCTTGCGGTCAGGTAAAAAGGGCCGACCTTATAATATACAATGCCACAATATATACAGTTGATGAGAATTTTTCTTTAGCGCAAA
>DATIKK010000246.1:0-3871 GCA_035477635.1 Bacteroidales bacterium
AGAAAAAGTGCAAGACCAACCCATAGTTTTTTCGCCGGTTGTTTTATCCTATGGTTCATTTGGCAAGCATGAAGAAACTACCAGGATAAGATTTCTAAGAGGTTTATTCAGACATGTACATAATCTGTCTGAAATTATGAATGCCCAATTGGGCATAGAAACTTTTGATACTTCATCCGGCAGTAATCATCCGCACGATTTTATTGAGCGTGATTTCCGGTAGCCCCCTTGGCATCTTAAAGATTTGTATTCTCACTAAATTGGCATTGCAGGTTACAAAACATAATTGAAATGTTGAAAGCAAAACCGGCCATTTTCCTGTTTCTTATTTTCTCAGCTTGTTGGCTTAAGGCCGCACCCGTTGTTTTAACAGGGGTTGTAACCAATAAAGATACGGGTGAGTTGATCCCGGGTGCTATTATCAGCATTCGCATGGCTGACGAGAATAGAATTTTGAGGCACGCCACCACCTCGCCTGAAGGGAAATTTAGGATAACCCTCGATTCATTTTCCGAAAACCTTGTACTGCATTTTGCCATGATGGGCTTTGCCCCGCATACCATTCCAATTAGTCAGGGCAGGCTTGTTTACAACGCACAACTATCGGTGAGGACAACCCAACTGAACGAATTTGTTTTTAGGGCGCCAGACATCGAACAGCGTGGCGATACCATAACATACTATGTAGAAAATTTTGCCGAAATTCAGGACCAAACCCTGGCCGATGTACTCAGACGAATGCCCGGAATATCCGTTAATCCCGACGGTCAGATAGAATTCCAGGGTCAGTCCATAAACAGGTTTTACATTGAAGGAAGGGATATGCTGGGCGGGCGATACGGAATTGCCACCAACAACATTCACCAAAGAGATGTTTCGAGGGTGGAAGTGCTGCAAAACCATCAACCCATAAGGGCTCTTGAGGACATTTCCTTCTCGCAGGACCCGGCCATCAACATACGCCTCAGGGAAGACGCCAAAGCCCGCTGGGTGGGGAACATAAATACTGGAGGCGGTATTGAACCCTTTTTATGGAATTCAGAGCTTGCTGCCATGCGGTTTAAGGCCAATGCGCAGACCCTGAACATTTATAAATCAAACAACATTGGCGATCAGCTTGCCCATGAAACCCTGGATTTTACAATTGATAATCCCATTGCCCATTTTCGAAGAGGTTATAACCTGCAAAATTACATCAGGGTATCTCCCGACAATCTGCGCCAAATTGATGACTTTCGAAGCCGTTTCAATAAAACCCACCTGTTCAGTACCAACAATTTGTGGGCGGTGGGGCAGCATTACGATCTTACCTCACAGGTTTCCTTTCTCAATGATCGTTTAACTTCTGAAAATACAACCCTTACTTCGTTTTTCCTTGAAGATACCACCATAGTAACCCTGGCAGATGAGCATGCCTCAAGTAGGCAAAACCGCTTAAAGGTTGATTTGACTCTTACAGCCAATACCCCAACTTACTTTTTCAGAAATAAACTTTTTGGTGAACTAAACGCCAACAACATTAATATAAATGTAGGCGGCACCTTTCCTAATACGCAGGAGGCAAGGGTTCCGCACCGGCAACTCTCTAACGACCTGGAAATCATCAAACGCTTTGGCAATATGGCCTATACTCTCAGGTCGTTCAACCTCTACCAGACCAAGCCCCAGTATCTTACGGTAAGTCGCGAAAACACTGTACAGCAACAGGTGGTGCATACTTCAGCATTTTTTACCAATACCAATACGGCATTGTCATTATTTGTAAACCCTGTAAACATTTCCATGACAATGGGTGTAAAAGGAGTGGTCCGTTCGCTTGAAAGCGACCTTTCCGGCCTGGATGCCTCGCTGGGTAGGATTAACAACGATGAGTCCATGCGGTTTCTGAACCTGTATGTCTCTCCCTCTGTTGAGTTTAAGGCAGGTCGTTTTGATGCCAGATTTGCTATGCCGCTGTCGTTTATTCCTTTTCGATATTTTGACAGGGTAGCCAACATGAAGCAAAACGAAGAGAAGTTTTTCCTTTCCCCCGGCTTGCAATTACAATATCAGATTTCCCAACGATTATCTGCATTCTTAACAGGGAGTTATGTTCAACCCCCTTTGCAAGAACAATCCTTTCACGAAGGATTAATACTGAACAATTACCGTAATATTTCAAGGGGTTTGCTCGATTTCAACAAGGGAAACTCCACATCTGTCAGGTTTTCCCTAAGAAGCCAGAATCCTTTGCAGGCTCTTTTTTGGAATGCAAGCATTTCGCGGGTTTGGAACTATTTACCCCAGATTTCCAGCCGGAATTTTCTTGACCGTTACTTGCTGAACACCCGTATCAAAGGCGATAACAACCACAGCATGTTGCTCATTAGCGGGAATATCAGCAAAGGTGTAGATGCCATTAACGGAATGGTTTCGCTGCGCTCATCGTTTTCAGGGTTTGAGGGGGCAATGATCCAGAATGGCAATGAGTCGCCATTCTCTACTGAGCAATGGAATATTTCTTCAAGAATCACAAGCCGCCTTGTCCGGTGGCTCAATACATCTTATGAATTCTCCTTTTCTCAAAATTGGATGCATGCGAAGAACACAGGCAGGCATGATTCAAACCAAAACTTCGTTCAAAAATTCTCGGGCAATATATCGCCAGGTAGAAATTGGCGGGTGCAGATTTCGGGAGAGCATTATTATAACGAGATAGCTGACGGGCTATCCAAGCATTTTTTTCTTGCTGATGCGGAGGTAACCTATGTTTTAAGAAGTGGGCTGGAATTTAATTTATCGCTTAGAAATGCCTTTAACCAAAATGTGTATTCTTTTTCTGATTTCGGAGGATTAATGGGCACAAGAAAAGAATACGCCATCAGGCCCCATAATGTGCTGGCCAGTGTGTATTTCAGGTTTTGATCAAGATTTTTTATGAAGTTTATTTCCTTCCCCCACCTCCCCCAAAAAGACGCTATGTCCTGCGGTCCTGCTTGTGTGCAAATGATTGCCAAATACTACGGCCGTAATTATACCCTGGAAAAGCTCAGTGATTACCACAGCCAGGTTCAAACAGGGATTAATTACCTGTTTCCATCGTAAAATCCTTTTTAGAAAGCGTTTGGTGCGATAATTCTCCGGCAGCGAAATTGCTCTGACTTTTGAAAAGAAGGAAAGGGTGTACCGGTTTATGGAACCAAACAAATCAAGTTAAACTACCTTTTGGTTTTTATAATGCGTAATTAGGGTTTAACGTAAATTTTTTAATTTTTATTAAGCACATATAATTGTACTTGGCCATTTTATTCTATTTTTTGGATTGAAGCTCCCGAGCTGAGGTTAATGTTGGTTAAAACGGGATTACCCGCATAGTTTACTGTGCTTCCTGATGTGGCTGTTATATTGAGTTCGCCGGCTTTAACCTCTGTACTCGATCCTGCATTGGCTGTAACTACTGCTTTTGCTGCCTCAAATTCTATTGCATCTACACGGCTGCCAGCATTTGCTTTTACAACAAACATTCCACCTTTGCCCCTTAGTTTGATTCCTGAACCAGCATTTAGGGTTACGCGAAGAGTGTCGGCAATCACATTCACCTCCATTTGGCTACCGGCATTGCCCGTCAGGATAAGCGAGGGCACATTAAGTTGGTTAACAGTTTCAAACCCTGCACCTGCCAATGCCGAGATCTCCTGTAAATATGGGCCTGAGACATATACATGAATATTTTTTTGTTGATGCCGCTTTTTGTGGTTTTCGATTATAAGTTCATAATTTTCTACACGAGTTTCTATCTGGTCAATAAGGTTGGAGTCGGCAGTTATAACTACAGATTTAATGCTATCCTGGGTAAAGAATACTTTAAAATTTCTATATACCCTTATTTTAT
>DATIKK010000247.1:0-1677 GCA_035477635.1 Bacteroidales bacterium
ATACAACGGTTTGGGCATCTCAATTCCGGGATAAAAAATGGAACAATATAATGACGCATTTTGTATCGTTTTATGTAAATATAGCAAAAAATCAGATTAAACGCCAAAGTATCCAGGTCAGTTGCTATAAATTTAAAAAGTTACCCTGCTTCGGAAGGAACGGTTATATCAATAAAATTTATAATTTTGTTTAATAAAATTTATTTTTCAGCACATGAAATCCAACCGACAACGTGTTTTGACCGATCGTGATCTTTGGGGTCTGATTGCCCAAAGTTCGTATGGCGAAACTGCCCGGCCGCTTAACTTCAGGGGGGCTGTGCTCAGGGGTGCCGACCTGGCAGGAGCCGACCTGAGCGGAGCTAATTTTGCAGGAGCAGACTTATCCGAAACCAACCTTTCGGGAGCAAACCTGTCGGGTGCATTTCTTGCTGAAGCCAATCTTTCAGAAGCCAACCTTAAAGCTGCTAATCTATCAGAGGCAGTTCTATCAAAAGCAGTACTGACCAAAACCGTCCTGAGTGAAGCAGACCTTACGGATGCCAAACTTGATGGAACGGATTTTTCACACTCAGATCTAATTAATACCGACCTAACCCGGGCCGACATTTCACAAAGCCTTATGCGATTCGTGAATTTAACCCGTGCCAATTTTTTCAAGGCAAACCTTTCGGGAGCCGATCTTACAGGTTCTGACCTTTTCGAAGCTAACTTTTCAAAGGCCTTTTTGCACGACACAATTCTCGATAATGTGATCAATATCGAAAGAGCCGTAGGGTATAAGGGCTAAAGTGATTAAGTTTCCAAACTGACCAGAACTAGGCTTTTTCGTAGTAAAGGTTAATTATTTTCAGCATAACACTGGCGGCTTTTTCCATACTCTCGAGCGGAATAAACTCATACTTCCCGTGAAAGTTGTGCCCTCCGGCAAAAATATTTGGGCATGGCAATCCCATGTAAGATAGCCGCGAGCCATCGGTTCCTCCTCTTATGGGTTTAATGGTGGGTTTTATTCCCAGGTCTTTCATTGCCTGTTCGGCAATTTCCACGATATGGTAAACCGGTTCAACTTTTTCGCGCATGTTGTAGTACTGGTCTTTCATCTCGATTACAATTGTTCCGGGGCCGTACTTCTTGTTAATGAAGTCGGCTACTTCCTGTATCTGCTCCTTACGGCGATCGAACTTACTGCGGTTGTGGTCGCGTATGATGTACTGAAGCGTTGATTCTTCAACCGTTCCTTCAAACTTAATAAGGTGAAAGAACCCTTCGTAGTTTTCAGTAAATTCTGGCCTTTCGAATACCGGCAGCATATCATTAAACTCCGAACCTACAATCATTGAGTTGACCATTTTGTATTTAGCATAGCCCGGATGCACATTACGCCCCTGAATCTTTACTTTGGCATGTGCAGCATTGAAATTCTCGTACTCCAGAACTCCCACTGCATCACCATCGAGGGTGTAAGCGTATTTTGCTCCAAACTTATCCACATTAAAGTGGTCAACCCCGCGGCCAATTTCCTCATCAGGAGTAAAGGCTATTTTAATGGTTCCATGCTTTATTTCGGGGTTTTTCACGAGATATTCCAGGGCTGTCATTATTTCGGCAATGCCGGCCTTGTCGTCGGCTCCCAGCAGGGTTGTGCCATCGGTTGTAATAATCGTTTGCCCAACA
>DATIKK010000248.1:0-5500 GCA_035477635.1 Bacteroidales bacterium
GTTGCCGGGATATGCCAGGGTGGGCACTGGCAGGGATGATGGCCGAGAAAGCGGGGAGTACTCGCCCATCTTTTTCAAAAAGGATGTTTTTGAACTCCTTAACCAAGGTCAATTCTGGCTGTCGGAAACCCCTGAGGTGCCAGGCAGCATAGGACCCGGAGCCGTGCTTCCGCGAATTGCCACATGGGCGCACCTGATTGTAAAATCAACCGGAAAAGAATTGTTTGTTTTCAACACACATTATAGCCATATAAGCGATAAGGCGCGTTGGTTTAGTGCGCAACTCATGTCGGAGCGCATGAAACAAATAGCAGGTGAATACGCCCTGATTGTTACCGGCGATTTTAACCTTGATATCACAGGCGAAACATACAAAAAGGTCGCAGAACTTTTCATGGTCAACAACCAACTGATAAATGCCACGGAAAACGAACCATCGTTTGCTCTTACCCGGCAAGGCACCTTCAATGGGTTCGGAAGGGTTGACAGACAGTCGTTTATTGATTTTATTTTTGTAAACCCCCATTTTCGTGTTGCGAGCTCTTCCATCGACAGGATTAAATCAGGTGAAATTTACATTTCCGATCATTGGCCGGTTACTGTCCTGATAGAAATGAAGTAGCAGAGGGCAGAGGGCAGAGGGCAGAGGGCAGAGGGCACCCTTCGACACTTCGATAAACTCAGTGGAACCATCGCTCAGGGTAAGTGGGGCAGAGGGCAGAGAGCAAGGGGCAGAGAGCAAGGGGCAAAGGGATGTCAATGTCTGGATAGCGTTGACTGTTTTATTGCAATATTCACATTCTTTGCATTTTTAAAGCAAAAACTTCAGGCCTACTGATGGGAATGGAATGGTCATGGCCGCATTGTGTGGGGCGATGAAGGAAAGGGGAATATGAAGCCTGGTGGGTAACAGAAGAAATGGCGAGAACTCAAAATAAGCGTTTGGTGCGAACCGCCATGACATACTGAGATTTAAACTTAATGTTGGACCCACCCGAAGTGGATCATCTTCCACGAAAATAAAATTGCTCCCCAAACCAAGCCCTTTCCATAAAAAAAGCTTTTCCTGCACAAAGGTCAACCGGTGGTAGGCGGTTACAGATACATTATTCGACAGGGGCAAAAACTGGTCGGATATTGGAATCATCCCATCAAAACTGATCCCGTAATACCATCGATCACGAATCCCCCTTTTATACTCGCTAAAAATGCGAACACCGATATTATGAACATCCAGGTAGCAGTCAATAACCATAATCGGACCGAAAGAAACACCCGTCTCAAAGGTTAAATACGCTCCTTTAGGCTCTGGAGCCTCTTCCTGGCTCATGGCTGGTTTGGCAGGCAGAAGAAACATGAGAAACACCAAGGTAATTACTGCCGACGGTACTTTCATTTTGGTACTTTGTATTTGGTTCATGAATGGATTCAAACGCCAACATGTAAACCCTCGATTATCTCCCATAAATAACTGCCTGCTCAAAGTGCCAGTTTGTGAACTCGTACTCTAAATATACTGCGCATTCCCTTGTAGTGCCTGCTTCAGTCCAGGCCATGGGATGCATCGGATTGTGTTCCCGATAGATGGTCAATTGAACTCCCCGGGAATAGATTAAAACTCTTAAAGTATCATTAAAAACTAATGCAACGGAGTCATTATAATGTTCAGTAAAAGGAGGAGAAATTTGATGTCCACAGGACCTTTCTTCCATTTCAAATCTGCTTCCGGGCGGAAGTGAAGCAACGGACTTTTCAACCACAATTTTCCCATCCAGATACGACCGTATGGATATCCTATGGTCGGAAGAGTTGACAAAGATGCCAATGTTGCAGAAATCTATAGTACAGGCGCCGATAAGAGGAAAAATAAGAATTAAAGAAAAGCCACAGGTTCGCCAAATCCATTTTTTATTTATCATGTAGTTGACTTTATAGTTTTTACAATAACCTTGCCTGCTAAGATTACTTCATAAAACTACAAAGAAGTCGCTAAATATGCAAGTTAAATTTCTGGTTTACATGGGTTATTGTTATTGCGTAGGGACAGATTACGACCTGTCCCTAAGCTTTGGTCTCCAAAAGTGATTGGCAGTGCGGCAGCAATTTGCCGCTCTGCCTTAAAAAGCATTCAAAAAGATTAATCTGGTTTCGGAACAAACCTAGATGTTCTGCTCCCTACTATTGGTCCTTTTCTGGTAGATTCAAAAATCAACTCATTATCGTTTAGCTCTACAATTTTACTAATGCTTATTGTATGTAGCTGATTATCGCGTAATGCTTCTCTCAAAATGAAATTGATGAATCGTCCATTGGTTGCTGTACCAATCTTGTGCGCCTGAAACAAGGTATCCGGAGCATCCGAAAGATAATAGTAAGCAACAAAATGGGCTAGTGAATCACCTACTTGAATTGTTGAAGTCGTAGTACTATCGGTGTAGGTAATTTCTAAAAGGTCACTGTTTGGAATTACCCAGGTATTTCGGGTTAGTCTTTCCAGGACCGAAGGCCCATGTTGCGAATGGGATAAAACGGGCAGCAGCAAAAGCATTGCTGCAAAATACTTTAAGAAACTTTTTGTTGTTTTCATTTTTTCTGCTTTGTTCGCCATAAGAAAAGGCAGGGCGGCAGCAATTTGCCGCCCTGCATTAAGAAAGCTCAAAACAAGATTATCTCGGTTTAGGTACATATCTAACAGCCCCCCCCCCCACAACCGGTGTCTTTAAGATAGCCTCAATATTCAACTCATTTTCATTTAACTCTAAAATTTCAATAACACTTAACTTATTTAGCAGATTGTCACGAAATGCTACTTCATAAATTCTATTGATGAATCTTCCCTTGGTTGCAGTACCAATCTTGTGGGGCTGAAACAATGTATCAGGAGTCTCCGAAAGATAGTAATAAAAAACCGAAGTGGCTGGTGAAACACCGGCTCGAAGGGTAATTGTTATTGTCCTGTCGGTGTAGGATATTTCCAAAAGCTCGCTGTTAGGAAGCACCCAGGTATGCCGCATTAGCAGTTCCATGACCGAGGTCCCTTGTTGCGCTTGAGAATAAATTGACAGCAGCAAAAGCATTGCTGCAAAATACGTTAAGAAACTTTTTGTTGTTTTCATTTTTATTGTTTTAAAATTTTTACAAGCAACCCATTGCCACGAAACGGAATGATGCGTTAAATATGTTTGGATGCCCTTCCCTTAGGCGGCCGTATGCCGGGTCCATGAAGATTAGGCGGCCATTCTGTTTGTAACCCACGATTACCACAGCATGGCTTACCCCGGGCGATTCGGCAATATCGGTAATTATCACCCATCCGTTTTCTATGGCTGTAAGATAGATTACAAGGTGCTCAACCTGGTTAAAATGCTCTCGCAGAAAAGGAAGGACATTTGAAACACTTGCACCTTGGTCAAAAACTTCAGGTCGATTAAACATTTGCATGTAAGATAAAATGAATTCACCAGGATCAAATGTTCTTCCACAAAGTTCCCTTCTAACATAGGCCATTGCTGAAAAAAGGCACAAATAACCAACTTGTGGTTCCATTGTCTTGGAAAAGTTTCTTTGGAAAAACACATCGCCCTCGCTTGGTACGTATTCGCCTTTGCCCGGGGGAGTTGTTGGCTCCGGGCCGCCTCCACCTGGGTCCCAACCAATAGGTTGAAAGGGGTCACCGGTGAAGCCGCCTCCACTTCCACCGCCAGCTCCGTTGGCGGATTGAAAAAGGTATTGTCCCTGACTGCAATCCAGAAATTTGACACCAATTAATTGACCACCTGAAAAGGTTAACTGCCACCAACAGGTTTGAACATAAACCCAGCCAGAACTTTTTGGTCGAATTACCGGCTCAGATTTTTTCCCCGGACCAGTAGGCCTGACCAGTTTATTTACAATGGCGCCCTTCCTGTACTTATAACCAACAACAAACTCACCCAGAACATCGTAAAACAACACCATCCCTGAAAAATCGGGCTGCATAGCCAGGTACTGATTTTGCTGCAGGTTGCCATCCTGTTCAAAATATTCGGGATCGGGCAGTACCACCATTCTAAAAGCATAAACATCGTTAGTGTTAAGGTTCTTGGCCATAACAAGTCTTACAAGCTGAAGGGTGTCAACTGGGTTTTCCGGGTCAATAGCCCCTTGCCCTTCTCGGTTGAAGACCACCTTGCCGTTTTCGTATGCCCATGGCAACTCCACAACCGACCATTCGTCGTCATACCCAGTAAGGGCCTTAGCCCAGTTAAAATACGGTATTAAAGCCGGCGTACCGGCTGCTCCGGATTTTACAACTCCTTTTACCTGGCTCTGGAAAAACGGTTGCAGGTGGGTGTCGAACCACATTTTTGCTTCGCCAACCGTAAAAGGCGGTTCAGGCTTCTCCGGTTTCTGCATTTCCATTTCCTGCGTGCAGCCTACGGCAAAGCAAAACAGAAGAAATTTTATGATGATTTTTACTCCGTTGTTCTTTTTCATGTGTTTAGTAATTAGGTTAAATGATTGAATGAACTTCTTTCGTCAAACCCGTTTACTTTTACGGTGGCTCATCCCGCGCCGGCACCTTGGGCCTGAAAAATAATGCGGCCAGCCGGGATGATAAGATATAATCGGGTAATTTATAACAAGTACTCTCTCTCCTGCTGACCGATGACCGATGACCAATGACCAATGACCTCTCTCTCTAGAGAATCATTTCCTGCGGAGTATGCAGCATTTATATGTCGGAAAATTTTGGCAGGAGAAGGCAGGTTCGAATTCATCGCTTTGGGTTTATTTAACACCAACAAACAACCAATTCAGGAGCCGGAACCATCTTCGCATGAGGCTATCAGAGTATTTTAAGCCTCTATCTTTCGGATTTAAAACTAATGAAATGTTTTGACATTTAATGCATTGAACTGCATTTTTTTAAAAAAACTTTACAAAAATCAATCAACACCATAAGGTAATAAGGTTCAAAGGGGCGTGGCGTATCGTTTTTCTACTAAGGTTGAAGGCAAAGGCCATGCTTTCGGATTTTTCCGCTAATCGCTGCAAACAAATTCAATAAGTTGTTGAGGAAAAAACCTTATTGTGCCAATTCGATCATCTGCGGATTGTGCAAGAATATTTAACCTTAGTAGCAACGACAAACCTACCTACCATCAACCTTGTTACCTTAATTCCCCCTACTAACGGCACTGGCAAAGACGCCCTCAGCACCTGATAATTTGTAATTATCCATACCAATTGGGTAGGGACAGGTTGCGACCTGTCCCTACTAAAGACCTATTTTTTCAATGAACTGAAAGGCTGGGCGTAGGTGAGCACATCGGATGCGGAAATTTCTTTGTCGCAAAGTATGGCCAGCCGCTCCACAACGTTGCGAAGCTCGCGTATATTGCCGGTCCAGTGAATTTTTTTCAGCTCCTCATAGGCGCCGGATGTAAACCCTTTTGGGGGCATTGTCTGCTCCGACAGCACCTGGGCCAAAAAATGATCGGCCAGCAGCGGAATGTCG
>DATIKK010000249.1:0-4772 GCA_035477635.1 Bacteroidales bacterium
CTCGGAAACGCCAAGGGGTAATGCCCGATCTTTTCCATGATGGCTTTTCGGGCTATGGGAGCAGCAACACCAACCGCCACGGCTGTACCGGCGGGAAATTGCGCAATGCTGCCTACGGGACCCAACACCTTCAGGCCGGCCAGGGTGCTGCCGACCTTTGCCTGGTCGTCGTCGAGAAAACCAAGCAGGTTGTAGCTGCCTTCGAACAACCCCAGGTTATAGGCCAGGAAAGCGCCTACATTGCCAGCACCGATAATGATAAGGTCTTGATTCATTAAAAGGATTACACGGATTATTACGGATTACACGGATTGGTCCTTGTTGCCTTTAAAGGGCTCGGTAAACCCGCCCCCTGATGCATTGATGCCCTCGCGCCGGATCACTTTCAACAGGGTCATCCACAGTATTTTTATGTCGAGCAGGAAACTTTGGTTGTCAATGTACCATACATCGAGTTCAAATTTCTGTTCCCAGCCTATGGCGTTGCGGCCGTTTACCTGCGCCCATCCGGTAATGCCCGGGCGCACCTCGTGTCGGCGGGCCTGAAAATCGTTGTAGTGTGGCAGGTATTCCATGAGCAATGGGCGCGGACCCACCAGGCTCATTTCGCCCCGGAGCACATTGATCAATTCGGGTAATTCATCGAGGCTTGCAGAACGCAATAAGTCGCCTAATGCCGATTTGCGATGCTCGTTGGGCAGCAGTTGGCCCTGCGCATTGCGGGCATTGGTCATGGTGCGGAACTTTAGAATACGGAAAGGCCGCCCATGCAGCCCCGGCCGCACCTGCGTGAAAAGCACCGGCCTGCCCAAGTTAAGGGCAATCAATAAGGCCAGGATTACCAGAAGAGGCGAGAGGATAAGCAACCCAAGCAAGGAAAAGGATATATCGAAGAGGCGTTTGAGCATGGTAAATTGGCAGATGTGATGATGTGATGATGTGAGGATGAGCGGACGAGATGATGAGCGGATGTGAGGATGGGCAGGAAGGGTTTTAATTGTTAAACTGTTAAATGGCTAAATTTTTGAATGGTTAACTCTGTGGAACCCTCGCTCAGGCTACCCTGAGCAGTGTCGAAGGCTACCCTGAGCAGTGTCGAAGGGTACCTTAAATCATTTCAATTACCCTCTCAGGCAGCAGTATGTTTTCTGCTGCTTTTTCGTGGTTTTTCAAAAACAAAACCGGTACTATCTCTTTGTTTGCCGCAAAAGGTAATTTATTTGCTTTTTCCAGTAATTGTTTAAGCAATTTGTCAGCATTTTCACCGGCTGACCATTTGCATTCGCCTACAAGCAAACACTTACCATCGGTTGATTCGGCTACAACATCTATTTCCATTTGCTGGTTGCGCAATATATTGCCCCACCAGCGCGAAGCCAGCCCATACCGCTTACCCATCAGTTCTTGTCCGCTGATTGCCCTGCGGCACATGTTCTCCCAATGCATTGATACATAAGCGTTGAACCGTTGCACCACTTCTTCCATAACAACTTCAGTGCGACCCAATTCTATCAAAGAGCGGTTGGGCACCACAAACCTGAAATAAAATTCCATAAAAGGGTCGGCCAATTTATAAAGTCCTTTTTTGCTGTTTCGGAGGCTGTCGCCAAAGGGGATTTCGCGCCGGATATAGCCTAATGTAATCAAATTATCCAGTGGCCCCGAAAGACTGGTAGCGGGTTTGTTTGTCCTTGCTGCAATTTCGGAAGGCCGGTTTACACCATTGCCAATAAACGCGAGCAGGGTTGCTGCCTGCACAATATCGCGCATATCGTCAATAAACAAACGGTAAGGCTCATCGAATAGCAAGCCTTGCGCATTCAGCAAATTGTATTTGATGGCCTCATTGAGCGAGCCGCTCTTCAGCCGTATTTCCCAATATCGCGGAACGCCTCCCCAAACGGCGTATTCTTCAATGGCTTCCTGTGCCTGACATGCCAATACTTCGCGGAGATAACGGAGCGGAATTGGCGAAAGTTTCAGTATTTGGTCAGCCCGTCCGTAGAGCGGTGAGGCAGCATCGAGAAACAAGCCCTGCATCAACTGCTGCGACGAACCGCATAAAACAATGTTGTATCTGAGCGTTTTTGAATCAATCAGCTTTTGCAGAATCGACGGAAGTTCGGGCGAGCTTTTTGCCATATATGGAAATTCATCCAGGCAAAGGGTAAATCTTTCCTGCGCCCTGAAATTGAGCGCCTCGAACAGGGCGCTCCAGTGGGGATAAACAACCCGGTCGAAGCCTTCAATGCGAAGCCCGATTTCTTTGGCCAGCAATTCAATCTGGTGCGATCGCTCGGTTTGGCCTGCCATATAATAGACATCGGCCGGCGAGAGCACCTTCTTTATCAGGGTTGATTTTCCTAAACGACGACGGCCATAAACCACCACAAACGAAGGTGTGGGGCTATTCAGCGCTGCCGAAAGCCGCTTTAGCTCTTCAAACCTGTCAACGAACCTCATACAAATTGATTATGGAGCACAAAAATAATTTTTCTGTTCCATAATTACAAACAAGTTGAGTTTGCCTGAATAATGTAGTATAACGCATGGAGCAAAACGGTATAACCGGCATTGCGCAGACGTCAATGCCTGAATAAGGTTGACCGTTTTTTGGCAGTGTTCAGCATCGGCTGCCTTATGCCGGGTTTTTGTAGTTGTTCACAATTTTTTTCCTTTTGCCCGAAGCGAGCAGGGGGATTTCGTCAACATACTCTACACGAAAGTTGGCATCGGCGCCCAGGAATGATTTAAACTCGGCAACAAGTTGGGCCTCCCGGTTAAAAGTTTTTTCTGCATTAATTTTAAATGTGTATTCTTTCGGCCCTTCCTGTATAAGCTGATACTGAATAATATCGGTATATTGCCACATGTTTTTGTAAGGAATGTATGAAGAAACCAGGTTGCCTTTCGTGTCGTAAAGGAGGTCAAGTTTCCGGCCTTCGACTTTTGAAAGGAAAAGTAATCCCGGACGTTTTGGGTCGGTTTCCACAGCGCCGACATCTCCGGTGTCGTATCGAATTATAGGCATGGCATAGTTGTACAGGTCGGTTACTACAATTCGCCCAAGTTCGCCAACCTGCTGTGGCTCGTCAGTGTCCATTTTCAGAATTTCCAGGTGATAACTTGCCGTATTCACAAGATATCTACCCGAACCGTCCAATTCCTGCTGTGCAATGATTCCGTTTTCAAGGTTTGAATAACGGGCCACCGCCTGAACCCCAAAATACTTTTCCAGGGAAAGCCTTGTATAGTCATTGAGGCTTTCAGACATAGAAATAATGGATCTGACATTGGACTTTATCCTACCCGAATTTTTTCGGTCGAGGTATTGGCAGATTACCTCAAGGGCCGATGCATAACCCAGCAACCCAAATGTCGATCGGTCAGACTCCATTTGTTTTATCAAAAGCTCAATGCGGGCATCAGTTAAATGCAGGACGTCCACCGGCACTTGGTTTTGAAGCCAGTATTTTATCGGATGACGCATTTTGGCTTTAGCCCAAATTTTAAGATATATCAACCTGTAGCCAATTTCAAAACCTGCCAAACGGGCAAAATAAATCGTATCGGCGTGATTCCTTTTCTTTTTATTTTTATCCTGAAAGGTTTTAAAAGGCGTTCCGGTGGAGCCACTGGTAACAACCGGGATAAACTGGGATGGAGAAATATTCTTCGATATGAAATCATTGAAATTTTCTCGTATTGTTGACTTGTCGATTACTGGGAAATCTGACAATTTAAGGCTGGCAAAATTGCGGTAAAAGACTGTACTAATTGTGGTATGACTGAGCAACCTGGCTAGTTTATCTGAGCTTTTTTCCTTGGCGACATGTTGAAATTCCGGGTCGAGTAATTTTAATATCTCTGCAAAATGGTTTCTTACCGACATGCCTGTTAAGCAATCTCTCAACCAAAACCCCCTATTTCTGAAATATTCAAAAAACCTCATACTGTAATTAAAAAAAGTTTCTCACCGTGAGGCATATATTAAATCGCCAAGATCTGACGTGCTCATAAACTCCACATCAGGCCAGCGTTGCACCATTTTTTGCAATAATGTTTTTAATTCCCTGATTCCTACCTCCCTGTTTTTAGGGTCAATATGCCCACAGAAGTTTACCCTGTGAGAGCTGATAACGGCAGGTTTGCCCAATTTAAAAGCAATTTCTGTTTGTCCCAGTGCATATTGAGCCCAGTCAATTTTTTGGTTTGCTCCGGGTTCAAAAACCACATTTCGATTAATGTTAACCAAGCCGTGACTAAGAATTTTACCGGTATAATTAACAACTGTTTTATAATGGCCTTTACCCAAGTGTTCCTTTTTTAAAAAGGGGTTGTCAGAAAACCTAATACCGTTCTCAACCAAAGATTTGTGAATCAGACAACTTGCAGAAGCTCCCGGTGCGTTGAAGTGCACGGGTTTATAACCAAAAACTCTAGCAAATGAACTAACCCCAGAAGAAATTATTTCATCAAAATGGTTGTTTTCCAGAATATCCCAAAAATCAAATGCAGCAGTTACTGAAATGGTTGGATAGCCCGAATTCGAAATACTCGTGTAGGACCTGTTTTTTAAGGCGGTCAAAACTTCAAAGTCACCCCTGGTAAGTTTTTCTTTTAAAACCATCAGGTTTAAATGCTCCCTGCCGTGAAACTGAGGAGCCATCAAACCTTTTTCAATGCCCTCCTGCCAAAGAGGCCAGGCGCCTTCATAGGCCCCGGGCTGCAACCCCGATAACTTTTCATAAGTCAGGGGCAACAATTCATAA
>DATIKK010000250.1:0-4470 GCA_035477635.1 Bacteroidales bacterium
GTTGTTGATGCGCTCACTACGGCCATTTTTGTTTTAGGAATGTGGTATTTGGCCCGGAAAAAAATTGAAAACTGGATGTATTGGATTGTTGGCAACCTGATATCCATCCCCTTTTTCTTTGCACAGGGGCTGGCTTTCACAAGTTTTCAGTTTGTTGTGTTTCTGGTACTGGCAATAATGGGCTTTTTTGAATGGAAAAGGTTGTACAAGGCCGGCTCGAATCCCAATTCCTCAACTCAATAACGTCTTGACTTTCTCAAGGACTTTCCGATCGGCATCAGCCCAATCAAGAAGTGAAAGTTCTGCAACAGTAAACCATCCGGCAGCTATGTGCTCTTTCAGTGTGTATTTAGGATTTTTGGAAGTGCATACGAAAGGAACCAGCACAATGGTAAAATCCTCATAGCAATGATGCACCGGAGTTAGACCGGCTCCAACTGTTACCTGTAGATCGAGTTCTTCTTTCAGTTCGCGCTCAAGGCATTCCCTGTCGGATTCGCCGGTTTCGACCTTACCACCCGGAAACTCCCATTTCAGGGCGTGCCGTGCTGTTACTTGCCGCCGGGCAGCAAATACTTTTCCTTCCCAGATAATTATGGCGCAGGTTACTCTAATCATTGCGCTACTTATTGTTGAAAAGGGTCATAGTGCGCCCAGCCCCCTGCAATCCGAAACTCAGAATCATTTCGCCGGCTATTTCGATGCGTGGGTTGATCAGGGCGCGTTCCTCCGGAAGCCATTTTTCCAATACATACTGCGACTGAAACCCTTTGGGATATTCTGCCCCGATTCCAAATCGCAAACGTGCAAAAGATTCATTTCCAAGCATTTCGGCAATATGGGTTAGCCCGTTATGCCCGCCGCTTCCACCAGATGCTTTCATCCTCAAAGTTCCCAGCGGAAGCGCAATATCGTCAACTACCACTAGCAGGTTTTCAAGCTCCACCCTTTCATGGGTCATCCAGTAATGCACTGCCCGCCCGCTGCGATTCATGTATGTGGATGGCTTTAACAGGAAAAAATGCCTCCCTTTGTGCTTAAACTCTGTCTTATCTCCGTAGCGGCACGATGAAAACGGAGCTTCAGTCTTACCTGAAAGGAAATCCAGAATCATGAACCCGATATTATGTCGGGTTTCGTGATATTCAGGACCAATATTGCCCAGTCCGGCGATCAGGTATTTCATTCCTAAATAATCAAAATCAAGTTATATTTTTCAAAAAAAGGCACAAGGGAAAACCTTTGTGCCTTTATAAAAAATTGTACAAAATTTTCTAATCGAAAACTGTTGTTATCAGGCCTCTCCGCCTTCTTCCTGTTCAACGGTGGCAGAACCGGTAGCGACTACCCTTGTGGATTTAACAACAACAATTACCGACGTTTTGGGGTCAAGGAATTCCAGGGTATCTGAAGAAAGCTCACCCACCCTGTAAGATTGCCCAATATCGAGAGAGGAGATAGGCACCTCAATAAAATCAGGTAAACCTGAGGCTAAGGCTTTGACCTTTAATTTACGCATTTTCAATTGGAGTTTTCCTCCCTTGATCACACCAGGGCTGTTACCTGTCAGTTTCACCGGAATTTCGATTTTTACAGGCTTTTTGTCGAGAATTTCAAGAAAGTCGGCATGAAGAATGTTTTCATTAACCGGGTGAAACTGAATGTCCTGCAACATGGCAGAAAACATCTTTCCACTAAGGTTAAGAGAAATCAGGCAGGATTCAGGTGTGTAAACCACATCTTTGAATGCTTTTTCTGTAACATAAAAAGACAACTGCTCTTTTCCGCCATACAAAACACAAGGCACAAAACCATTTCGCCGAAGGCTCTTAGCATCTTTTTTCCCTACGTTCTCCCTTAGAGAACCGCTCACAGACACTGTTTTCATTTAATTGATAAATAAGAGGTTAAATAAAAGTGAAGATTTAAAAAAACTCCAAAAAATTGCCTGCAAAGTTAGCGTTTTAATGATAGAATCAATCGATTGAGTAAACTTTCATCCGTAAATAATTTATAGATTCAGGTCGGATTGAATTCGCATGATGAATTCTATTTTCGCTGAACTTCGTTTTATTAATGTTTGTGTTTTGCGAATCATGCTCGTTTCATGTCATTATTGAAAATCCATAGTGTGAGCTGATGGATTGATGAGTATGGACCCTGTAAATAACATCTGCAAATAGTTTAGCAGTACTCAGAACTGTTATTTTCGGGCAACTAACTTTAAGTGGTATGGTATCTGAAACAATCACTTCGGTGAAAACACTCTGATTTAAAAGTTCAATGGCCTGGGAACTGAACACCGGGTGGGTGCAAACGGCTCTTACGCTTTTTGCTCCGTTATCTTTCACCACCTGGCCAGCCAGTACAATCGATCCTGCGGTATCGATAATGTCGTCAACCAAAATCACATCTTTCCCTTTCACATCGCCAATTAGCATAATGCGGTCAACCTGGTTGGCCTTCAGTCGTTGCTTATAACATATTACCAGTTCACCATTAACAAACTTGGCATAATTTGCGGCACGCCGGGTTCCGCCGGTGTCAGGCGACCCGATTACGAGGTTTGGAAGGTTTAGACTCAGAATGTAAGGAACAAAAGTACTGGAAGCGTAAAGGTGATCAACCGGAACATCAAAAAACCCCTGAATCTGGTCGGCATGCAAATCCATAGTGATTACCCTGTTCACTCCGGCAGCCGTCAGCAGGTTGGCCATCAGTTTTGCTCCGATAGGCACCCGGGGCTGGTCTTTACGGTCCTGACGCCCAAGTCCAAAATAGGGAATCACGGCCACCACCTGTTTGGCCGATGCCCTCCTGGCTGCATCGACCATAAGCAAAAGCTCAAGAATATTGTCAGAAGGGGAAAAAGTGCTTTGGACTATGTAAACATCATGGCCCCTGAGCGTTTCTTCAAATGATGGTTGAAATTCACCGTCGGCAAAGCGCGAAAGAACAACTTTTCCAAGGGGTATTCCGTATTCCATGCAAATTTTTTCAGCAAGATAACAGGAGGCTGAACCAGCGAAAATTTTTACTTCAGGTGCCATGAAAAAGGATTTTAGGAGTCGCGAAAAATGAGTTCAGCAAAAATAAATATTATCAGATTTAAGTCTTTGTAAAAAAGTGTTTTTGTCGAAAAACTTTTGTGGCCTGGAAACTATTACTAAATTTGCACACCAAAAAAATACCTGTCAAACGGTATTGCCCGGGTGGCGGAATTGGTAGACGCGTTGGTCTCAAACACCAATGGTAGCAATACCGTGCCGGTTCGACCCCGGCCCCGGGTACGAAAAGCCTCCTTAGCGAGGCTTTTTTTATTCTAATTTCCTTTCTTCAACACTATTTTTTTGAAAATCCGGAAACTACTCCCGGAAAACGACAAAGGATTTGCATTAAATCACCATTTTTTTTAAATTTGATTGGCTAAGAAAAGTCATTTAACGAAAAACCAAGAGCCATGACAAACGAATTATCCAAACTTCCGTACAGCTTTCATGCCCTGGAGCCGGTAATTTCATCAAGAACCATTGAGTTTCATTACGGTAAGCACCATCAGGCATATCTGAACAACCTAAAAAATCTTTTGCCAGGAAGCCCTTTTGAAAATGCAAGTCTTGAAGAAATGATAAAAAAGGCCGATGGTAGCATATTCAATAATGCTTCGCAGGTTTGGAACCACACCTTTTACTGGGAAAGCCTTAGCCCGTCGGGAGGTGGTGAGCCTAAGGGAAAATTGATGGAGGCCATCGAAGACAACTTCGGTTGTTTCTCCAAATTCAGGGAACAATTTTCGCAGGCGGCTGCTACCCTGTTTGGTGCAGGATGGGCATGGCTTTCGGTAAGCAATGAAGGAAAACTCGAAATCGATAAAGAGTCAAACGCGGGAAACCCTCTTCGCCAAGGTAAAAAACCCCTTTTAACCTGCGATGTTTGGGAGCACGCATATTACCTCGATTACCAGAACCGAAGGGTAGAATACATAGAAGCCTTATGGGGTTTGATTAATTGGAGCCGGGTTTCCGGGCGCTTATTACAAAAGGGTACTTAATAAAAAAGAGGGTCTGGCGACCCTCTTTTCCCACAATTTATAACCACAAACCCAATACACAAAAATCTGAACTTTTTGAGTATCGTCCATTTGCCAGAACAAAATTAAACCAACCTCCTTTGCAGAGGTTATAAAAAAAGTTAATGCCCTGTTAAATAATGTTAATCCAATATTAAGGCCTCAGGTAACCGATTAATTTTGCTACACTTTTTAAACTGAAGAAATCCAGGGCTAATTTTTTAGCCATGTTATAATAACAGTGTAATTCGTTTTTAATGCCAAAAAATGAAGAATCACCTCCCGCCCGATGCGGCAGGTTACAAGTTATCCGACCTTAACACATTAATTGTTTACGGATGAAGAAAAGGATAATCATATTGTTAATAGTTTCAATGTCTGTGTCGCTATTGGGGTTAATT
>DATIKK010000251.1:0-2791 GCA_035477635.1 Bacteroidales bacterium
TCTTCTGGCATGAAGGGGTAAAGAGGCAACGAAACATTTCCCTGCCAGGTTCTTTCAGCATTAGGGTAGTCTTCGGCTTTTAAGTTGTATCGTTCCTTGTAATAGGTCATATGGTGGAGGGGTTTGTAATGGACGGAAGTGCCAATACCTGCCTCCGCCATTTTTTCAATTAACACATTTCGACTGATTTTTGCCTTGCTGTTCAAAACAATGGGAAATAAATGCCAAGCATGGTCTTCGTGAGGAATGTGGCTGATGGGCAGGTCAATCATATCAAGTGATTGGAGTTGGGTGTAGTAAAACTCTACAGCACGCTGGCGTTCAGCGCGAAATAGTTCAGCCTGTTCGAGTTGTCCCAGACCAATAGCGGCACTTACATCGGGCATGTTATATTTATAACCCGCATCTACTACATCGTACTCCCAGGAAGGAACTTTAGCTGTAAAACGGTCCCATATATCGCGGTTGATGCCATGCAGGCGCATTATTTTTACCCTTTTGTACAATCGTTCATCATCTGTAACCAACATACCTCCCTCGCCTGTGGTAATTGTTTTGTTAGCATAAAAACTGAAACAAGTCACATCACCGAATGATCCAATCATTTTACCATTCAGCCTGCTGGGGAACGCATGGGCTGCATCCTCCAATATTTTGATGTTGTGTCTTTTGCAAATTCTCATTAGTTCCACCATATCCGCGGCGTGACCACCAAAATGCACCAAAACCAAATAATGAACATAAGGGTGTTTCAATATTGCCTCTTCTAAAATGGATGGAGTTATAAGGTTGGTGCCATATTCTGTGTCTAAAAAAACAGGGTCACCCTGCATATATCGAGTAATTTCGGCCGATGCAGTGAATGTCATGGAGGGAACAAAGACCTTATCTCCCGGTTGAATCCCCAAAGCATCGATGCCCAGGTGGAGTGCAGCCGTGCAGGAGTTTACGGCACAGGCGTATTTAGCATTTACATATGCCGCAAAGCGCTTTTCGAATTCAAGTGTTTTTCCGGCAGTGGTAAGCCAGCCGCTATCGAGGACTTCTTTGATGTACTTGCGTTCGTTTTCGCCTATGGATACCTTAGCGAAGGGGATTTGTTTTTGCATGAGTTATGGATGAGGTTGAAATTGTGGGTGAGGTTGATGAAGAATTGTTTAACCTTAACCTATTAGAACTTCTTTGATGGTTTTTAAAATGATCTTTAAGTCTCCGGCAGGGGAGTGGTTATTTACATAATCAACGTATAGATCTAGTTTGCGTGGCAGGATGACTTCCTTGTAGGTTTTGACTGGATCGTTGGAATTAGAAAGAATCTCTTCTTCGTTGCGGAACTCTATAGAAGCATTGTCAGTGATGCCGGGCTTTACAGTGTGTACGATTTTCCATTTTTCGGGATAAACTTCTGTCCATTGTTTCACTTCGGGGCGGGGGCCAACTATTGACATATCTCCTTTGAGCACATTGATAAGCTGGGGCAGTTCATCAAGTTTAGTTTTGCGCAGGAAGCGCCCAAGTGGGGTAATGCGAGAACTGTCGCCTGCATCAAAGCTGCCTGCAGATTTGCCTGCGGCTATTTTCATAGAGCGAAATTTGATAAGATGAAATGGCTTTCCGTTTTTGCCGATTCGAAGTTGTTCGAAAAAAACAGGGCCGGTCACTTTAATTATAAGTGAAATAAAAACAATTGGAATACTGAGAAATATTAAGCCAATTGATGATAATACAACATCAATTAGCCTTTTTGTCAAGTTTAATCTATAATTCACTTATTAATAATCGTTTTACTCTAACGCAAAAAATGAAATCTTGGAAATTCCAAAACCCTCTCGAATGCTCAGCATGCCCTTGGGTCGGAACATGCATTGAGAAAAAGAGAGTATTAGCTATTTAGTAGGATTAAACTGCACTATACCCTCCATCAATTATAAATTCTGCACCTGTAATCCACCTAGCACGCTCAGACAATAAAAAACAAGCAAGGTAGGCAACATCTTGGGGTTTTCCGATACCGAGGGGATGCTTGTTTATTATTTTAATTTTTGCATCTTCGGGAATTGATGAAAATAGTTTTTGCACCATCTCAGTTTCAACGATACCTGGTAGGATGCAATTGCACCGAACATTTTTTGAACTTAACTCAATAGCAACTGCCTTTGAAGCTGCCAATAAAGCAGCTTTGCTGGCACTATATGCAGTAAGACCGGATTCTCCCAGAATACCCCTTATTGAGCTAATAAAAACAAATGAAGCACCGGATTGGTTAACAGATTTTTTTTGCGATATCAATCTGGCTAATTCAAATCCAGCAATTAGATTTACATCCATCAATTCCTTAAAAACTTCAGGTTTGGTTAAGCGCAAGGGCAATGTTTTCTCAATACCGGCACTATGAACAAAACCATCGATGGGCCCTTGCGCTGAAACAGCTTTACTTACAATATTTTCAAGAGAACCAAAATCGGTGATATCAATTGCAAATGTTTGGTGTTCTTGACCTTCTAGAAGGTCAAGGGTATTATCCAGTCTCTTCTTATCGCGCCCCATTATTGAAAGCCTGGCTCCCAATTCAGATGCTAAGATAGAAATAGCCTTTCCTAAACCAGAAGATGCACCAGTTACAACAATATGTTTGTTTGTCAGATTAATCATCCTCAAACTTTTCGATACCAATTAAATCAATTAGAGAATTGAAGTCAGTAATCGTCAAAAACTTCTGTGCTGGGATTTGAACCTCAAAATTTTCATCAATAAATGCAATCATCGTCATAACTGCAAGTGAATCATACCC